>NZ_CP032626.1:966908-1289211 GCF_003627035.1 Apilactobacillus bombintestini | reverse complement strand
TTTGAGTTATTTAGTTCTTCTTTGGTGTTGTTTAAAGAATGTAGAAGTTTTCCCATATCTTTTTCTTTTAATTCAGCTTTGCGGTTAGATTTGAATCCGCGATGCCCACCAAACCAATATAGAATTTTAAACAATTCTGAATTAGATAATTTTTGATCTAGTCCCTTTACTCTTAATTCGTATATAGATGATGGTGAATTAAGAGATTCACTGATTTCATTTTTAGTTAGCATATGGTTACTAGTGAATAGTGATTTAATACGATGTTTTCTGAATTTTCTTCTTCTTCCAATTCTTCTAACACGTCTTAGTTCACCACGCTTACTAGCATAGGATTTACCTTTTTCATTTTCTGCGATAGGAAAAATGATAGAATCCAGAAAAACAATTTTATCAGGATTGTTATTTTCATCTAGTCGCATAATGGCATATCCAATTGATGTAATACCAATATCTAAACCTAAAATATAATTCATGGTCTTCTCCTTTGCAATTAAAAATAATAATACTATTAATTTTACAATATAATTTGACATAGTTAAATGGTATGTTAATATAAATGTATAAGGTATTTCTTTTAAGTTTTAGCTGATTTTAAAAGGAAACTATAGTAAAGGATTCCATTTGGAATTCCTGTAAAGCTCCGTCCCTATGCCATTAATTTGGTGTAGGGACGTCTTTTTTAGGAAAGAATGTTATGAAAAATGTTTCTAATATAGCTTTTGAATCTTATAAAGAAGATTTGCGGAGATATGATAATAGTTTATATAAAATAAAGTTTTCTAATTATGATTGGAAATTATCAATTGCCGCATATAACATTATGCTTGAAAATTTAACTTCATATAAAAACATGTATCAACCACAAGAAGATTATGATGCCTTTGGTGTAGAAAATAATTCTGAAGTAATCGACATAGTAGATAGTTTTATTTTTTATAATGATATTTATCAAACAAATAATGATGAATATATAGTTTTAAAAAAGCACTAAAAAAGCCGACGAAGTTTGTCGACCTTTTTGTTTTATAGTAAATCTTTTACAGCTTCTTTAATATATTCATTATTAATCCAGAAAGATTGAGTAGTCATAAAATTATCAGAAAATCCTTCTGGTTTATTAATCCAATGAGCAGGTGCAGGTAATGGATTAGAATCAGCATTATCCACATAACTGCTATGGGATGCATGGGGACGTACATGAATAATCATTCTATCCTTAGATGAAATAAGGTTGTTGGATACTCTTCTACGATTTGTATCGTAAGTTAGTTGTACACCTTCGTTAAGAGTATTAATAGTTTGTTGCCAAGCCTGTTTTATAATTCCATTCTTATCCTTAGCAGGAACTTTAAAGAATTTAACTCCCTGTAGATAGTTAGTACCGTCTTGATCAGACTTAAATACCACAAACAAAAATTTACTTTCAGTAAAATAAGTGTTTAAAGTAGCAGCGGGGTTGCCATCTTCATCTTCCCAGTTTTCTTTAACCAAGTCTTTGAATTTAAAAGGTGGTAAGGACATACTTTCTTTGTTGTTATTTTGATAATTAAATTGGATGGTTTTGGGAACAATAGATGCTTTTTCAAATTCATCAGCATTGATGGTTCTTTTACCACGGATTCCTAAAATTTTATTTACTATCATAACGTTATACTTACCAATAGTAGATGTTTTTTTGACCGGAATATTTAGTTCATCAATGATATCTTCTACTTTTCTACCTATATAAGGTTTGAATCTATCATACACAGCTTCTTCTAATGTTTTGTTATTTAATTCATCGGCATCCTTAATAATGGCGTTAGAATGTTGGTTACCAAAAATATAGTTTCTAAGTAATGTAGTCATAAAACTACCTTTAAAAGAAAAAGCGCGTTGTTTAGCCATAACATCGGAGTGGGGCTGACTTCTTAAAGAGTGTTTATTTTTACCTTTAGTACATGCTGCAAGGTAGTTGGTTAAGCCCTCATTAATGTCTTCGGCATGGCCATTTTTTACATATGATTGAATAGTTTCCCAATCTTTTTGAATGATTTTAATATCTTTTTTGTCTTTTAGCATTTCATAAGTAACGCACTTGGCGAAATACCAATCATCTTTAGGGATATTATTGTTATATTCATAAAAGGCTAATTCTAAAACTTTATTCTTTTGTAGTAAATGACTATCAGCAAAAGTTTCGGTGTCTATTTTGTCATAATTAATTATATTTAGTACTAATCTTTCTTTAGCACTAATGCTGTTATTTTTTAGACGTTTAAAAGGAGTAGCTTTTAATTCAGCAACCCCTAAATCAGGCTTACTAGATGAATCTTTGAGTTTGCCGAACCATGCCTCAAAAATATCTCCCATGGCATTTTTATTACCTTTAATATGGAGATGTAATTGTTTTATTAAATCTTTTTGCTTAATATTTTCGATTTGTTGGGCGCGTTTATGAACCGCTTCTTTAGTTTTAAATTTCATATTTCCCTCATCTTTTAGCTTTATGTGTTGATCTTTTTCCCACATCTATTATATAATAGTAGACAGCAATTCAAAACAAGGAGTGATTGGAATGGCCGATAAATTAAATGTCTTGGAACTTTTTGCCGGGGTAGGTGGTTTTCGTATTGGATTAGAAAATGCGGATAAAGATTTGTTCCACACTAAGTGGTCTAATCAGTTTGAACCAGCTAGAAAAAGCCAAGATGCCTTTGATGTATATAGTTATCGTTTCCCAGATTCAGAAAATATTGGTATTGATGTAGCAGAAATTTCCGATGCGAAGTTCCGTTCTATGGATGCTGATATGATTGTGGGTGGTTTTCCATGCCAAGATTACTCAGTAGCTAGATCTAAAAAGGATGAAATGGGTATTCAAGGTAAAAAAGGTGTTTTATTCTGGCAAATTATACGTGCTGCTAAGGATATTCATCCTAAGTATATGATTTTCGAAAATGTTGATCGACTATTAAAAGCTCCTGCCAAGCAACGTGGAAGAGATTTTTCTATTATGTTAACTGCGTTGAATAGCTTAGGATATTCCGTAGAATGGCGCGTTATTAATGCGGCTGAATATGGACGTGCACAACGCCGTCGTCGAGTATATTTCTTTGTATTTAGAAATGACTTGCCTTATGCAAAACATCTAGATGAAAAATATGAATTAGATAGTTTATTAATGAACGATAATTCGTATGACGAATATCTCTTCAAAGATGGTTTATTTGCTAAACAATTTCCAATTAAGCGTGAATTATATAAGAATCGTCAAGCGTTTTATGAATTACCTGATGATATTGTAAAAGCATCTGATGAATTTACTGGAAAAGTATTCAACACTGGTGTTATGCGTTATGGGCGTTATTACACGGTAGATTCTATTCCAGATAGTGGCAAACAACCTACACCATTAAAAGATATCCTTCAACCAGAAAATCAAGTAGATGATAAGTACTATGTTACTGATCAAAAGAAGATTGATAAGTTTGCTTATCTAAGAGGACCTAAACATATTAAGCGTACTAGTGCCGATGGTCATACTTATACTTATAGTGAAGGTGGGATGTCACCATATGAAGATATTTCACTTCCCGGTAGAACTATGTTAACTTCAGAAGGAAGTGTTAACCGTTCTACTCATTGGCTAAAAATTAACGGTAAGTACCGTATTTTGACTCCTATTGAAGCGGAAAGAATGCAAGATTTCCCTGACAACTGGACTAAATACAAGATTGTTGATGGTGAAGTTAAAGAGGTATCTGATCGCATGAGAATGTTCTTTATGGGTAACGCACTGGTTACTTCTATTATTGAACGTATAGGGTTAGGTATTAAAGACATTGTTAATGAATATAAAGAATAAACAAAAAGAGTAGAGAGTTTTTCTCTACTCTTTTTTGTTATTTATAAGTGATTAAATCAATGTCTTTTACATTTTGAATGGCATCCATAGGGAAGCCTACCATATCATCTTTAAAAGCTTGGCTTTGCATGTAGTCTTTGTTCTTTTGATGTAAATCTTCACCAGATACGATGGCATATACATGACAAGGACCATCAATATCTTTGTCTTCCATAAATACTTTTTCTACAGAAATGCCAAACTTAGGTAGGCTAATTAAATGTTTATCCCAATGATTTTCTAAGTAGTCTTTGGCACTATCGTTATCTTTTAAAGTGTAAATTCTTAATTGTTTCATGATTGTTCTCCTTTTTTATAGGTTGCGATTATTCTAAAGGAAAAATTAAATTTTTTCAAAAAACAATATATTTATTTCTGGAAAAATACCTAACATGCTGCTTTTACCATGATACAATATGGAGGTATTATACTATTTAAAATTCCAAGTACGATGTTTATTGATATCAATTTTTTCTTGAACGATATCATTCGGATTTACATCTAATTTTTGACACATATAATATGTATAAATTAATACATCCGCAAGTTCCATTTTAAGTTCTTGTTTTTTTTCGTCAGATAGTTGATCATCATTTTTCCAAAGAAATATTTTTTCTACTTCAGATGCTTCAATACCTAAAGCTCTGGATAAAGAATTTAAAGAATGATATTTTTTCCAATTTCTATCGTCTCTGAATTTAATAAGTTCTTGAATGATTTGTGAATATTCCATAATAAATCTCCTTTGAATTGAGGTGCATATTTTAATGACAGCTAGTAGTGAGGAAGATTTTCTTCCTATTATTAAACAATATAATTATAACGTAGATACAAAAGAAGAAATTTTAAAACGAGATAAGCATAATGACTATATCACCCGATATCCCACAGTTTACATAGTAATTGATAAATTAAGCGGAAGAAAGAATGTTGGTAAGTTTAAAGCATATGTAGGTGAAACCAATAACATAGTGAGAAGAACTGAACAACATTTAAAAAGTGAATCTTCCAGTCGTGAAGATTGGACCGCACTAAATAGTTCAAAACACGCTAAGCTAATTGTAATTGCCCATAGAGAATTTAACAAATCTCTAACCCTAGATATTGAAAATAAATTAATGCAGTATCTTGTGAGTGATGATTCTATCGCTGAATTGAATAATAGAAGATCTAATGATCAGGATTTATATTACACTCATGATAGATTTAAATTTATTTTTGAAGAAATATGGAAGGGACTTTCTGAGAAAAGAGAAGATATTTTCCCCGATATTGATGATATTAAAAATTCTGCTATCTTCAAAGCTTCCCCATTTCATAAATTAACTGACGAACAAATAGATGCTAGAGATAAGATAATCGAAAAAGTAAATAAAATAGAAAACACACAAACTGACGATAATTTAATAGTTGTGAAGGGCTCGGCAGGAACTGGAAAAACAGTGTTACTTAGTTCACTCTTTGCTGAATTAAATACAAAATCTAGTAATCAAGAAGCATATGTCATTGTTAATCATGATCAACAATTGAAAGTTTATGAAAATATAGCCAATAAATTAGGAATTAAAAGTAAGTTTGGTGATGATATTGCTAATAAACCCACAATGTTTTTGAATAGACATCCAGTTACTGATAATAATAAAACAAAGAGTGCAGATATCGTGTTAGTAGATGAAGCACATTTGTTGTTAACTCAAGGATATATGGCTTATCGTAGAAAAAATCAATTGGATGATTTAAAAAAGGTTTCTAAAGTAGTAGTGGCTGTTTTAGATCCATATCAGGTTTTAAAGAGTAATGGTTATATGGAAAAAGACTATTATGACAAAATTTTTAACAATGCTCAAAAACATGGTAATTTAATCGAATTAAATCAACAAAATAGAATGATGGCAAATGATGATACTATTAATTGGATAGATAATATTATCGAAAATAGAAAGATAAGTGAAATTCCTGAGGACGATAAATATGATTTAAGAGTTTTTGATAATATTGATGATATGTATTCTGCTATTAAAGAACATGATGGAAAAAATGAAAATTTAGTTCGTGGTCTTTCTAGAATGGTAGCTACTTATGATTGGGAATTCAAAAATAAGCCTAAGCCAGCGATTGATGAGGAAACTGGCGATTCATATTGGAGAGTAAAAATTGGAGATAATTTTAATCTACCATGGAATAATCAAATTCCCGTTGAGAAAAAATTTAAAGAATTAGCTTGGGCTGAACAACCACAAACTATCAATGAAGTGGGTTCTACTTTTACTATACAAGGATTTGATTTAAATTATTGCGGACTAATTATAGGTCCATCTGTGAAGTATCGCGATGGTAAAATAGTTTTTGATAAGAACTATAGCTATGATAAACAAGCTACTAATAAAAGAACTATGGATAATGGTGATAAAAAAGATGTATCAGATGAATTAATCCGTAATGAACTTAATGTACTAATGAAGCGTGGAGTACATGGATTATATATTTATGCTGTAGATGATGCATTAAGAAATGAATTACTAAAAATGAGTAAATAAAAAGAACCTACATGAATAATCATGTAGGTTCTTTTTATTATTATATTTTTGAACCATTAATATAATTAAGCTTAATCCTGGTAAGGTATTGTATCAGCGCCATAAAAATGTTCAACATAATAGCCTAATTTTTTCATGTTTCTAGATACGTCTTCAAGATTATGAGATGCTTTAGAGATCAAAGTTATATTACGAAAATCGTCTATAACTTTTTGATTGAATCCAGCAAATGCTTTTTCTATTTCTCCTTCTTTAGCGGAATTAAATACGGAAAATTTATCATTTAGCATAGAAAAAGTTGAAAGCTTTTGATTCATATTTTCATTAACATTAATATAATTGTACGCTAACATTACTAGCAAATATTTAGTACTTCTTACATTGGAAGATTCTATGTTTCCGATTGTTATGTCATCATTAGTGGTAATTTTATTTATGTTGTTTATCATATTTTCAATCAAATTTTGATTAGTTATAGGTAAAGTGACTTTTTGAGCAAAATCAATAACTTTTTTATCGGTTACACCGTAATTAATTTTCTTTGCTAGTAAACCAATAATACTGTAGAAATGTTTATCAAAATCATGACGCTTATTAGACTTAAATCCTATTTTTTGTAAGAATAATTCTAAATCGTTTATAGAATTCATAAAATGTTCAAGATCAGTAGAAGGAAATGAGTTAATGATTTCACCAGCACGTAATCTTTCTTGATTTTGTAAAAATTGGAAGTATTCAATAATTTCGTCATCCTGAGCGTTAGCTATACTTGTTAAGGAAACATTATAGGCTTGTATATTATTTTGAATATCAAGTGGTAAATTGCTAAATTTAAACTTAGCACCAGTTTTGTTCCCTAATCTTTTAACTAGTTTATTTAATTTAGGATCATCTTCCTCTTTGTCCATAAGATATTGTGATATATATTTTATTATTTCTTTAGCATATTCACCAGTGACATATAAACGGTCATTTACGAAATCACTAATAGTAGTTAGTCTTTGTTGACCATCAACTACTTCTCTGATTCCATTATTAACTCTTAGAGTAATATTACCTATAGGGAATTGTCGTATTATACTGTAAATCAATTTATTTTTAAAATCAGCATTCCACACATATCCTCTTTGATATGATGGTTGCAAGTCTATACCACCTTGTCTACCACTATTATTTATATCGTTATTCAATGTAAGAATAGGTCTAGAATCATAACTAAAAGTCATATTTGATTTCATTTTTCAAAGTTCCTCGATTCATCAAAAAATTAATTAAAAAATTAAAAAATAAGTTTAATACAAGCTAGATTCTATCACTACATTTTATAAAATCAAGGTCAAAACAACAAAAATTACTTTGTTGAATCAACAGAGTTATAAAAAATTATTTCCTACCTTTTCTAAATAAAAGAAACATCTCCTGGTGCCTCTTTCTTATTTCTATGACAATTTATAATATGTAGCAGCTGTGTTTATTTAGCTTTTAAAAATAATTTAGAGCATACTGAACATTATTAAAATAATGTGTTAATAATTAATATGTAGAATACATATACAAGGAGAGAATATAGGATGAAAAAATTAAGTATATTACTAGTTTCTTTGTTAGCTGTATTTATGCTAACTGCATGTGGTAATAGTAAAAGCAACAAAGTTGGTAATAACAATGACAGCATTATCAATGTAGATAGATACAATCAAGTAAAGGTAAGTTCTTTTAATGGTGAAACTAAAGGAGATACAGTAAAAACTGTTGAAAAGATCTTAGGTAAACCATCAAAAATCGAAACTAAGAATGATGATGGTGAAAAGAGCCAAGACTATACTTGGAATAAATTGAATAGTTCATTTAAGGCTAAAGATGTATTTGTTAGTTTTAAAGATGGCCGTGCTATGGCTAAAGGATTCACTAATTTATCAGTAAATGATCTAAAAGTTAGAAATCATGACGATATTAAATCCATTAGTAAAGGTAGCAGCTACAATAAAATGCTTAAGAAATTAGGAACACCTGATGCTGAAGAACAAATGGGTAGTGGAAATTTAGGATTTAGAATTGCATACTACTTAACTGATAAGAAGGGTAATTCTACTTCTTATGTAGCAGTAGGTGACTATATTTCTCAAATTGTTAATAAGAAATTGAAATAATAAAAAAGGCTAGTGCTTTAATCAGTACTAGTCTTTTTTAAATCTTCTTCTATATTTAATCTGTTTTCTAGAAGTAATCTGGGTAATAAATTTGGTATATTAATATGTTATGCAAATTGATTAAACTATATATTTTTTAAAATGTGGTTCTTTTATTTCATATTTTTAGCAAAATCCGTCAAATATTTAAATGTGTTTTTTATTTATATATTGTTTATAATGGTCATAAAAAGCAACCACATTGTATAGAACTAATATTTACTTTTTTTTATTATTAATATATAATTAATTGGTTAAAATAGTTATGAGAGGAGATTTTGATATGAGTAAAAAGCTTTTTAAAATATTTAAAAATAAAGAAAAAGCCTTAACTTTAATTAAAGTACCCTCAGATAATTATTATAGGTTCATTGCTGATGAGAATGGAAAAGGTAATTCCCAATTTCTGATAACTACTGATTTAATGATTTCTTTTATTATAAAATCAATCAAATATAATGCATTCATTAATTTAAATAAAGTTGAATTATATGATGATGATGATGAATTTTCTGAAGAATTGATGAATTATTTTAATCTATATAAAAGCCAAAAATTAAGTGAAGATAGTCTTCACACACTTCTTGATTCTATTGAAGATGATTGTTCAATAGATATTGTTAAAATAAAAATCTCAAATATAAAATTTGGATCAATGGAATTAATGTCTAATGGTGAAGTAAGTTTTTCTGCTGATTATTGGGGGAAATTGTTGCTAGATGTTATGACAGAGGCGTGGAATGCTTAAAAAAATTATCAAAGTAAGAACACTTATATATATTTTTATTCCTCTTGTCTCATATATTTTTTCTGAGTACACATCAGTAAAAAATGTTGTTTACGCGACAATTTTTAACTTTTTTTGTAGCATAGTATTTTCGATTATGGATGAAAGAGAAAAAATTAATATTACTTTCTATAAAAATGTTAGTCAAGCAAATAAACGTATAGAAAATGATTTGTATTTAGAAGTATCTAGGAATCATCCAGTGGATATTCTTATAGAATTAACGACATATAATTTATCCAAGCATAGTAGAAGAAAGAAGATAACTATTAATTTTCCTGGGAACATTGTACTAAGTGGTAACAGCAAAAATAAAGATGAAACTTTAATAATAAATCAACATCAAGTAGAGATTGATTTAAGTCATGTGGATTCGTTAGATGGAAAAGCATATATGATTTTGCATTATAAATTGGGGTTAAATTGTAGTGGATTTACTAGCCAAAGAGGAACAGTTAGTGTTAATTCTGATTTTAAATGTAAAGTGATATGTCAAACTAACAAAGTAGAAATTTATGGAGGAGAATAAATTGTCCAGTTCTGATTTTACAGTTTGGAAATTGAAAGATAGAAATAAGAATTATGATTCGTTGAAAGAAAACTTCGAAACAAATGCCAAAAATTTAAATGAAGAAAAGTATCCTAATTTTAGTATTTTAGAAGAAAATGAAGATACTATTAGTATAAAAGGTAGTGATGTTAAATACACTAGCTATACTTGTTCTATAACTGTAAATTACTTAATAGGAGCAAAATCTGATTTTATATTAATCATTTATAAGCTTAAAAATGATCAAGTTGGTTTTATTATACAAAAAAATTCAAATGCGTTATCTTTCTTAAGAACGTTGTGTGGATATACTAAATCTGATAGAAAGACGATTGTATCAGTTTTTGAACAAGATTCTGATTATTATGGAGCTTTTCTTTTTTGGATAGTAAGTAAGATTTATAATAATGAATCAAATTTAACTTATGATTATGATGGTGATAAAAGTATTAATATTGAACTAGCTTCATTGGATTCAATTAAAGGTAGGACTAATTCATTGGTAAAAGTTTCTACTAGTGGTAACCATGTTATGAATATGTTAACAACACTATCCTTTTTGATGGAAAGTGAAAGATTAACAGAAACATCATTAAATACTTCATATGGTGACCATAATAATATAGCTTTTTCGATTAAGAATGGTGGAAATTTGAGCATTGGAATTACCTTTGAAGATTATTACGGTTCGTTCACAAAACAAATAGATTTATCTAAAGGAAATAATGAAGTATATAAAATTTTACATTTAAAAATTGCGGTATTCGTTTGTTTAGAATTATTACCTACTTTAATAACTATTTATGCAACAGATGAAGATGCAGAAAATGTAAAGAAAAAATTGGCTAAAAAGGTAATAAATGACGATTTATCTAAGAAGATAGAAGAGTTAAAAGATCGCTATAACATAGAATAAATTATTTAAATAATCAAAAGTAATTTTAAAATTAAATTTCATAAAAAAAGCATCCGTACGGATGCTTTTTTCTTATCACAATTTACAACTCGCTCATTACTTCTTATTTCTATGGCGATTCTTAACCCACAACAATACAGTAATCAACAATGCCAAGATCAACACAAATTGAAAGATTCTCGTACTGGCGGAATTAAGTAACGATTCATTATTAACTAACATTAAATTAATTAGTAACAACACAATGACTAATGCGGTATATAGTTTTTGCATATCTAAACTCCTTAATTTTTATGTATAACTTCATTGTAGCATATCCCACATTAAGCAAATGCAAAAAGACACCAGAGGCGGTGTCTTTTCACGGCGGGGATTATTGGATCACTTGTGAGTAGCGTTGTTTCTTGGCTAATGCCAAGTTACCTAGGATAGCTAGTTTTTCGCTAGGTTGACTGGTTAAGACGATATAATCGTCTAGATTACCTACGTCGAGATAATCTTGCATCAAATCCGCAAAGGCGGTTTTGATTTTGGCAAGTTCGATATCGTTTATTAGGCTGCCACCCAAAATGACTTTTTGCGGACGAAGAAAGAGGGTGGTCTGCAAAACCGATTGGGCAACATAGAAAGCTACGACGTCCCAGATGTGTTTATACATCGAGATTTCAGCGGGGGTGCGATGCATTCTAGTCGCAATAGCTTTCGTAGATACTAAACCTTCTAAACAATCTTTTTGGTACGGACAGGTACCGACAAATTCAGTATCATCTGGATGTCGTTGCGGTAAAATATGGCCGATTTCGGGGCTGCCTTGATAGCCGATAAATTCACCGTGATCGACGATACCGGTGCCTACACCATCACCGATGGTAATGTAAGCCAAAGATAAGACGGGGTCTTTTTCTAAGATAGATTGAACGTATTCACCATAAGCCACACTGTTCACGTCGGTGGTGAACGAGATGGGGATTTTAAAGTGGTGCTTAAACGTCCCTAATAAGTTAATGCTTTGCCATTTTTTCCGGGAAGACTCTTGAATGTAACCATATTGGGGGGAATAGGTCCTAAGTTCTAGGGGGCCAAAGGATGAAATACCGATAGCTTGTAAATCGGGAAAGTCTTCGAAGTATTCAATAGCTTTTTTTAACGACACCTTAGGTTCATCTAAGTCGATGACAATCCAATCTTTAATGTGGAAGTGATCGTCGCCGACCGCACAAATCATTTGGTTATTATCGTTAGTGCAGAGACTGCCTAGTAACATATCATCGTCTCCTTTTAGTGGGGTGATTTTTTAATGGAGTCGCGAAGGTCTTCGTAACCGGGTTTACCTAAGAGCGCAAACATGTTGCGTTTATAGTCTTCGACACCGGGTTGGTTAAACGGATTAATCCCGTTTAGATAACCAGAAGTCGCAATCGCAAATTCAAAGAAGTAGATTAAATAACCTAACGTAGTAGCTGAATTGTCCTTTAGGGTGATTAACATGTTGGGAACACCACCGCTGGAGTGAGCCAGCGCCACGGCTTCACGAGCGGTCTTGTTCACATCATCCATCGAAACTGCTTCTAAGTAGCGGAGTCCATCTAAGTTTTCTCGACTGCGGGGGATATACAAGTCGGATTGAGATGAATCCACTTCGATGACGGTTTCCATCAGGTTGCGCATCCCTTCTTGAATGTATTGACCCAATGAATGTAAGTCAGTACTAAAGATCGTGGAACTTGGATAGATACCTTTATGATCTTTACCCTCAGTTTCACCGGCCAATTGTTTCCACCATTCGGCTAGATAACGCATGTGAGGTTCGTAACTCTCCAAGATTTCGTTAGTAATGCCTTTACGATATAAAATGTTTCGGTAAGCGGCATATTTTAACATATCGTTGTTGCCGAAATCGGTATCGTATAAGTCATTGTAGGCCAACATCGCACCTTGCATTAGTTGGTCGATGTTACCACCGGAAGTAGCGATAGGTAGTAAACCGACTGCCGTTAGCACGGAGTATCGACCTCCCACACCGTCAGGAATGGTAAAGGTTTCGTAATCGTTTTGGCGGGCTTCTTCTAACAACGCGCCCTTATGCGCATCCGTAGTTACATAGATACGTTGATAGGCTTCGTCGATACCATACTTTTCGATTAATTTTTGTTTAAAAATTCGAAAGGCCATGGCCGGTTCCGTAGTAGTTCCGGATTTAGAAATGACGTTGATAGAAAAATCCCAATCGCCGATGATGTTTAACAAATCTTGCGTATAAGTGGGACTTAAGGTATTACCCGCGAAAAAGATTTGCGGATGTTTACCATCGAAAGAATGATTATAGAAACTACCATGTAGGAAATCAATCGCCATTTTAGAGCCCAGATATGAGCCCCCAATACCAATTACAATTAGGATTTGCGAATTTTCCGCAATTTGTTTGGCGGCCGCTTTGATTCGGTCGAACTCGACGTGATCATAATTTGCGGGTAGTTTTGCCCATTCATTCATTTGGGCATCCACCCCGGTTCCTTGAACTAACAAGTTCCGGGCGGTTTGTACCATAGGTTGAATCTCGTCTAATTCTTGTTCCGACACAAAGTGTTGTAAACCCGAGATATCTAAAGATACTTGTTTTTGCATTTAAACGCCTCCTCGCACTAATCCATCTGCACTATATTTTCTTGGTAGTATTGGCGAGCAGCTAGGGCAAAGTTACCTACGGTGGCGGATCCGTTTTCTGGGACTGCTGGCATAGTGATGTAGTAATCTAAATCGCCTACATTAACGTAGTCTTGGAAAAGCTTCTTAAATTGTTCGCGAACTTTAGTGATTACCGGTTCACTGATTACTCCACCGCCTAAGATGATACGTTGCGGACGGATAAATAATGTTGCTTGTACTACAGCTTGGGCGATATAGAAAGCTACAATATCCCAGGCAGGGTCGTCATAGGGAACGTCTTTTCCGGGTTTGCCACAACGGACATCAAATGTAGGTCCGGCTGCAAGGCCTTCTAAACAGTTATGATGATATGGGCATAAACCGGTGAAATCCAAATCTTGAGGGTGGCGTTGTAGATAAACGTGTCCGGCTTCCGGGTGACCTTGATGACCTAAGAATTGGCCTTCGTTAATCACACCGCCGCCGATGCCAGTGCCGAAAGTATAATAAACTAAAGTTTGTAAGGGATTATGGGATTTAATGGAAGTGATATATTCTCCATACGCTGACCCGTTTACGTCAGTAGTCCAGAAGATAGGGATTTTGAAATGTTTCTTCATGGCACCTAGGAAATTGGTGTTGGACCAGTTAGGTTTAGGGGTGTCGGTGATATAGCCGTACTTAGGTGATTCCGTACGAATTTCGATGGGTCCAAACGAGGCGATACTCATGGCCACTAAATCATCGAATTTTTCGAAGTACTCAATGCATTTATTAATGGTTTCGGTAGGTGTAGTGGTAGGGATTCTTACACTATCCAAAATTTCGTATTTCTCGTTACCTACGGCGCAGACGAACTTAGTGCCGCCGGCTTCAATGCTGCCAAATTTCATAAACTAATCTCCTTTGCTGTTTTGAGATTTATATAGGAAGATATTCTCCTATAATTGAGGATAATTATCCGCTAGAATCCAAATAAAACAAGGGGTTTAGCGGTTAAAAAACTTTTAAAAATTCAAGTAATTTTTATAAATTATGTATAAAAATAACTAATATCAGTTATTTAATTAACGATTGATTCATAAAAAATGAACAATTATATAAATTATCTGAACGGCTATGAAGCTTTTCTTAAGGGATTTTTATATGATTTTTTAAGTTATTATGTAAATTTATTGATAAATATAGTAAAATTAACGTATCGAAATTGAAATTCATATCAGGGGGGACGCTCATGTTTAACGATAAAATCGTGTTTAACTACATGTATAACTTATGGGTAGCAGTATACTCAGACTTAAGCGACGCTGACGTGGAAGCTATTGGTCAAGAATTACTAAAAAAGAGTAAAGATGAATATAACCAACGAAACGATGAAAGTCTCACAGATGACGAATTCATTGATATGATTTCTAACTATTCTGAAGACATTCGAGAACAAGCTGTTAGCGAAGCAGAAGAAGACATTGAAAAACATAAGGCACCTAAGTTTAAAAAAGTCGACGGTGCTTGGAACGTATAAGAAAAAGCGATGATTTTTATCATCGCTTTTTTTGTATAGTTTAATTTTTGGTTAAGAAACTCTAAATCGGTATCTTTTTGCATGACGAGCTCTTATAATGACACCCATAAGAAGCCGGCAATGACTTCTAATAAATAAATTAGAAAGAACGTGATACTATGCAAGATCACAAAATCCATTATCGAATGTATAAAACTGGCAAGCGTTGGATTGTGGTAGCCATGTTTAGTGGCTTATTATTTACCGGATTTAAAGCTACTAATATGGTATCTCATGCAGCGGAAAATCTCGATGCGGGAGTGCCTAGTGGTTTCGTAATTCCTAAAGACGTAATCGTAGATAAATATAGTCCTTTAACCCACCAAGCAACTACTAAAGAGACTACGCATACTACTCAGCAAACGGTGGCCAAACCTGCCGTTGCTACCATCACCATCCCGTCCGTCAAAACTACTACCGTTACCACCACTAGTTCTACGGCAAATCATCGTTATTCATTAACTATCGTCTTTAAAGATGAAAACGGTCAAGTTATTAGAACCGTTAACGCGGGTAGTTATCGTGTAGGAGAAACCTATAACTTAACCTCCGATATTAGTTGGTTAGCAGCAGTAGGTTACCGTGCTCATGTGGCATCTAATATAATTACAGTAAACGAAGAAAACCGCGGTAATATCGAGATTAAAGCTACTCGTATGCATAATATTTCCGTGACTTACAAAGATATCGATACCGGAAACGTTATCGATCGACATACTGTAATTGACAACGATACCAACGTTTATAGTACCGCACAAGATAAAGCATATTTAACTTCTTTAGGCTACTCCGTGGCTAATATTCCGGACCAATTAAAGGGCAGTCACGAACACATCTTACGTCTAAAGAAACTTCCCGTGGTCATCCCTAAGGAAGCACCGGAACCTGAAGTGGTTTCCACTAGTTCAGTTGCGGAATTACCTAAAGCTGAACCTGTAGTTCCCGCAGAAAAATCTAAAGTGGCCGCACCTGCTCCCGCTGTGCATCATAAAACCAAGTCTGCACCGGCTACCACTCGTGCAAAACATGCGCACGCTAAACACGATAAAGTAGCTAAGTTACCACAAACTGGTGATCAAATGAACGCAGCGTCCATGACTGCTATTGGCACGTCCTTATTATTAATGGCAATTGGAGCAGGCTTTGTCGATATTCGTCGTCGTCGTAGATAATTCTACGATAATAATTACGTTTCTCTCTCTAAACCTATCCCCGAAAAAAGGCTATCTCATGCAGCAATGAGATAGCCTTTTTTTAAATGAATTCATGGATAAAATGTATGGTATTTATTATATTAAAACATATGTTCGTATATTGCAAGCTCTTTGAAAAATTAATTTCGTAAGGCGTATTAGTTGACTTAAAGCCCAGTCTAAATGAGATAATTTATGTAGTATTTAGTAAGGGGGATTGGTTTTATGAAGAGTGCGGTTTTTATTAAACCCGGTGAAGTCGAAGTCCAAGACGTCGACATGCCTAAAATTGAAAAAAATGACGATGTAATTTTAAAGGTAGTTCGTACTTGTGTGTGCGGTTCTGATCTTTGGAGTTACCGTGGATTAGACAAATTTAGTGACGGTAAGAAAAACAACGGTCACGAAGCTCTAGGTATTGTAGAATCAGTAGGTAAGGATATTACTACTGTACAACCTGGTGACTTTGTAATTGCACCATTTACTCATGGTTGTGGTCATTGTGCTGCTTGTTTAGCTGGTTATGATGGTAGTTGTTTAAACCATTCTGATAACTTCAGTTCTAACTGCCAAGCTGAATACTTACGTTTCCAACATGCTGAATGGTCATTAGTTAAGGTTCCTGGCAAGCCGGCTGACTACAGTGACGCTATGTTAGATTCCTTATTAGCATTATCTGACGTTATGGCTACTGGTTACCATGCAGCTCGTACTGCTAATGTTCAAAAGGGTGACACTGCCGTAGTTATCGGTGATGGTGCCGTAGGTCTATGTGGTGTTATTTCCGCTAAATTACGTGGTGCTAAACAAATTATCGCTATGAGTCGTCATGAAGACAGACAAAAGTTAGCTAAAGAATTTGGTGCTACTGACATTATCGCTGAACGTGGTGATGAAGGTGTTAAGAAGGTTATGGAACTAACTCATGATAACGGTGCTGACGCCGTTCTAGAATGTGTAGGTTCTGAACTATCTACTAAGACTGCCCTAGAAGTAGCTCGTCCTGGTGCTAAAGTAGGTCGTGTAGGTCTACCTCATGCTAGTGACTTAGACATGGCTGCTTCCTTTGGTAAGAATATTTCACTAGCTGGTGGAATTGCTTCCGTAACTACTTATGATCGTCAAGAATTATTAGATGCTGTATTATCCGGTGCAATTCATCCCGGCAAAGTATTTACTGGCAAGTATAAGTTAGCTGATATCAACCAAGCTTACCAAGATATGACTGATAGAAATACTATCAAAGCTACTATCGTAAATGACTAAGATAAACTAAAAGACCGGCATCGCCGGTCTTTTTTTATACATATGTTTAATATAATTTAATAATGGCTACAGCAATAACCATCACCACTAAGCCGATATATTTCATAATACCGACGGGCTTTTTAGGTGAGTTTAATAAACCGTATTTATCGACTAAGACACTGCCGAATAAATTACCTAAAAGTACTAATACGACGGTAGTACCAGCACCGATTTGTGGGCTTAAAAAGGCGTTAGATAATACAAAGATAGCTCCTAATAGTCCACCTAACCAAATCCACCAAGGATTGCCCTTACCGATGGCATCTTTGGCGTGAATATAGCTTTTATCCACTAAGCCAGTAATGATAAATAATATTATAGTACCTACTACAAAGGAGATAAAGGCAGCATGAATGGAAGAATGTAAAACCACGCCTAAGTGACCGTTAACCGGTGCTTGCGAAGCTTGAAACATCCCCGCCACAACACCTAATATCTGCCAAGGAAGTTGTTTGGCTTTATCGGCTTTATCACTACTGGTTTTATCTAATACCACCATCAAAATACCGATTACTAATAAAATCACGCCGATGAAGCGTAAGATAGTAAACGCATGATAGTTGGCATCGAATAAACCGAAGTTATCGATAATCATCCCCATTAGGATTTGCCCCGTGATAGGCATAATCACGGTTTGTACCGCACCTAGATAAGGGAAAATCAACACGTTGGTGGTTAAACCGATAACCCCGAATAAACCACCTAACCAAATCCAATGAGGTTGGCTAGTAAATAAATGACTGGAGAAAAACAATGATTGTCCACTAATTAACGTAGCGAATAATAGGGCAATGGTTCCAATCATAAACGAGAGCATGGATGCCAAGAATGGTGATCCTCCTGTTCGATTTTTTAAATTAGTATTAATCGAGGTTTGCATCGGCAACACTAATCCGGCAATGATGCCAAGTCCATATAACATTAAAAAGCCTCCTTAATACCAGAAAACCTCCCGGAATCTGGGAGGTATTTTTATATATATTATGACATGTAAATTTAAATTCGTCAGAATAGGTGCTTACTTAATAGGTTTTATATTCTGATATTCTTTTCGTTTTTGACTATCCATATTTCGAATATCAATAGTGTTTTACATGTTTAGAAAGTACGTATTACTAGCGCCAAAAAATTTGCCTAGACGAATAGAAGTGTCTAAAGTAATTTTTCTACGGTTATGCAAGATATCTTGAATGCGAGAAGTAGGAACTAATATATGACGGGCTAATTGGGATGCAGAAAGATGATAAGGATTCATAAATTCTTCTTTTAAAATGTTTCCCAGATTAACGGCTTGGTTCATATTAATCTCTCCTTTATCTACGTAGCTAATGATTACTTTATATATTTCATGTTTAATCGTCAAACATTAAAAAATAATGAGCCTTCTAATTGACATTTAATACATGATTGATTAGTATACTATATAATCGTTAAAGATATGAAAGGAGAGAACCATCATGAAAAAATTAAATCTATTTTTTAATAACTGTTGTAGTGATGATGGTTTTCTTCGCGGATAATCGCATACACGATTAAATTCCTAAGAGAGCCATTAACCTTTAGTGATGAGGTTAGTGGCTTTTTTGTTTGGAGGGCCGTTAGACATCACATCATTTATAAAGGAGAGAAAAGAAAATGGAAGTAGAAGAGTCAAATAAAATTACTAAATTTGAGACGTTCGCGTTAGCCGTTGCGGCGGTAGCACCTACCGGCTCAATTGCGTTTAATGCGGTACCTGCCGTTCCTTTTGCCGGAATGAACGTACCGTTATCCTTCTTATTAGGAGCGATTGGATTATTGTTCGTGGGGATTTGTTTTGCGGAACTTTCCAAACACGTTGCTGATGTCGGATCCGTTTATGCTTATAACCAACAAGCCTTCGGTGAAAAGATGGGGCTAGTTAGTGGTTGGACTTTAATGTTTGCTTATATTAACTTAGCGATATCTTGCATGGGCGCCGATACTAACTTCACGCACGTGTTCTTCTTACAATTTGGGTGGCATTTACCCGAACCTTTATTGGCGGCAGTAATTTTAGTAGCCGCTGCATTAGTATTAACTTTCGGGTTGAAACTAACCAGTAAATCCGCCATTGCCATTGAATTTTTAGCCATTGCGATATTAGTGGCCTTATCGATAATCATCTTTGTGAAAGGTGGTCGTGGGGGCGTCAGCGTCCAACCCTTTGTACCTACGCACAGTAGTTTATCCGGTCTAGGTCAAGGGATGGTATTTGCGGTACTTTCCTTCTGTGGATTTGAAGGGGTTACTACGGTAGCTGCTAGAACGAAGAATCCTAAACGTTCCGTGCCATTATCTATTATTGTTACTATTATTTTCGCCGGGATTTTCTTTGTTGTAGCTAGTTATGTACAAGTTATTGGTTTTGGTATTCACCACACCGCTGACTTTGCTAACTCCAGTTCACCTTTAAATGATCTAGCTTTGATGTACATGGGTCGTCCTATGGCACTCGTTATGGACTTTGCCATCGTTATCGGTAGTTTCGGTTCTGTACTAGGAATTATGAACGCCGGTGCTTACATGATTTATGCGATGGGGGTAAACCAATATCTACCTAAGAAATTGGGCAAGTTCAACGAAAAACTAAACAGTCCAGCGCGTTCCATTTGGTTATTAACTGCGATTATGGCAGTAGCCTACTTAATCTTTGGAGTACCTTATGGGGCCGAAGTTATCTATGATAATTCTTCTACTTTAGGAGTATTGAGTATGCTAACCGTTTACGGACTAACTTGTGCGGGAACTATGTTATACTTCCACAAACATCGTGATACTATCAAGCATTCCTTTATCAAACATGTATTAATTCCCGTTTTAGGAATCTTGGTATTACTTTACCCAATGTGGACTAACTTATATCCAGTACCTGCTTTTCCAGGTAACTTATACCCATACTTGGTAGTCTTATGGATTATCATCGGTTTAGTGGTTTATGGGTTTAAAAAACATGCAACTAAATAATATGTAAATAAAAAAGACCGGCATTTGCCGGTCTTTTAATTTGGCTTTATAGATGACGACTTGCCATCCATTTAATCATTTTTGGATCATGATGATCGAAGAATTGGCTTTCTTTAGTGTCCATAGTAGCAATTTCTTGCATATCTTCATCAGATAATTGGAAATCTAGGACGGATAAGTTTTGGTCCATACGTTCCGGTTTAACGGATTTAGCCAATGGGATGATATCACGTTGGTATAACCATCTAAGAATTACTTGGGCAATAGACTTATTATATTTATCACCAATAGCTTGTAGCTTTTCGTTCTTAAATAAGTCATGTTTACCTTCCGCAAATGGGGCCCAAGCTTCTACTTGTACGCCATAGTCTTGTAGGTATTGAACCTTGTCGATGTTTTGGCAGAAGGGGTTAACTTCGATTTGATCGACCATAGGTTTAATACGGCTGAATTCCGCTAGGTTAGTAACTTGTGCTTCGTCGAAGTTAGAAACCCCGATACTACGTACTAAACCGTTATCGTAAGCATCTTCCATAGCGCGCCATGCACCAAAGATGTCGTTGTATGGTTGATGAATCAATAATAGGTCTAGGTATTCTAAGTTGAGACGGTTTAAGGAAGCCTTAATAGCTTGAGGTGCTTTGTCAGCAGTTACGTCTTCTACCCATAACTTAGAAGTTACGAATAAATCGTCTCTAGTAACTAAGCCATCATCAATAGCAGCTTGAATTCCGGCACCGACTTCTGTTTCGTTACCGTAGCTAGCAGCAGTATCGATTAAACGGTAACCCGCTTTAATAGCGTCGTATACGGCTTGTTTAGCAGCGCCTTCTTCGGTTACTTGAAAGACACCGAAACCTAGTGCAGGAACGTCAACATCATTACGTAATTTTCTCATATCCATAATCATTCTCCTTTGTGCTTGTCGTGTTTTTGATTCATAACATGTTCTTCGAAGTGATCAATTTTGTAAGTAAGATAATCGACGGTTTCTTGTCGTTTCTTTACTTCTTCGATTAATTCTTGACGTTGGTCAATTAATAATTGTTTGCGGTGAGCGAGGTCATCCATATCAGATAGATAGGATTTTACAAATTCTTGAATACGTTCAATCGACATACCGGCTTTGCGTAAAGCTTTGGTATAAAAAATCCAATTTTGTTCCTTTTGTCCGTATTCGCGATAGCCACTGTCGTTTCTAGGAATGGGTGGGAATAACTTCATCTTTTCCCAGTAACGTAAGGTGTCTTTGGAAACGTCATATTTCTTACTAACTTGATTAATATTCATTTCATCACTTCCTTATGAAGAATATGCATTGAGTATAAACCTTGGAGTTCACTTCAAAGCAAGGGGGATGTTTAAACTTTTTTCTAAAAAATTACGTAATGCGATTAAACTGCTTATCTAACAGTCTTTTTAATTATAAAAAAAGGACTTTCATAATGAAAGTCCTTTTATTTATTTACGAATAGCGCGTTGTGTCATTTTGACCATGGATTTAATTTGTTTTTCGGTATCCCAGTCATCCGAAGGGAATTTGTATTCTTGAATTGTAGAAATTAATAATTGACTGGCTATAATACGATATAGTTCTTCTGTAGTAATATCATCAGAAATTTTATCATCAGCTGCCATGAGGACAGTTAATTTATTTATAACCACTTTTAATTTAGGAACCACAATATCTCCAAATTTATCCCTTAATTTATCATCAGTTAATATCTGATTCATTACAATAAAAATAACTTCATGATTTTCTTCGATAAAGTGAAAACGATTAGAAATAATAAATTCAATCATGGTGTTAATGTTTAACGCTTTTCCCTTTACTGAAGAAACAAATTGGTCTCCAAATGAGGGCGCTAGGTTATTAACTAACGGATCTATAATAGTTTTTAATAAATCTTTTTTACTTTTGAAATGCTTGAATACGGTGGCTTCACTTAAACCACAATCCTTGGCAATGGATGCAGTAGAAGTGGAGTTATAGCCATTTACTGAAAATAGTTTAACGGCTGATTGTAAAACCTTACGTTTACCATTAGGCATTTTGGTATTTTCTAACCAATCATTAAAACTAGTATAGTTCGTACTTTCCATAAATTATACCTTTCTGTAACGTTTCAATCCCCAAATGTTGATGGTAGTTAAAACGATAATAAATAATACTATTACCATTAAGTCTATACTAATTCCGCTAAATGTAAAGCCACGCATCATAACGTTGCTAATAGCTTCGGAAGCGTATTTGATAGGGATAATGTAAGATAAATCTTGTGCCCAAGTAGCTAGAGAATCCAATGGAATTAATCCAGAGAAGAAGATTTGAGGAATTGCTACAAGTGGGATAAATTGCATTAATTGGAATTCGGATTTTGCGAAAGTAGATAGCAATAATCCAGCAGCAATAGCAACTATAGATAGTAGGAAAGTAGTTAATAGGATTAACCAGATGGATCCGGTAACCTCAATATCTAATACGTTAATAGTAAATAATACGATTAAAATAGTTTGGAAAATAGCCATAATTCCGTAACTTAAAGTGTAACCGAAGATAACTTCAGATCTCTTAACGGGAGTAGCTAATAGACGGCCTAAAGTACCGGAAGTTCTTTCTTTTAGAAGAGCCATTCCTGAAGTTAGAAAAACAAGGAGGAAGACGAAGAAGGCCAATAGAGTAGGCATCATCTTGTCGAAGAAACTAGATTTGCTGCTACCGTATTTGTATTGGTTAGCAATGTGCATCTTAGGTTGTGATTGTTTTACAGGAGACATCTTAGCTACCGCAGTAGATAAGTTATGAATAGTGCCTTGAGTTAGGGCAGATGATAAAGCTGCCTTGGTCATGCTAGTTTTAGATGGATCAGTATTAGCATGTACCATAGTGTATTTATCGTTTTTGTAGACGATAAATGAATCAATTTTTTCATCATGTAGAGCTTTATCAGCACTGCTTTTAGAACTATATTCTTCGATGTTTATGTTTTTAACCTTAGCTAGGTTAGATTCTACTTGTTGAGAAACTCCAATAGTACCTATATTAACGTCGGTATTATTGTAAGTTTTAAAGACGTATGACATAAGTGCCATTACGATTAGAGGCACGATAAAAATCATGGCTAGAGTTTTTTTATCACGGAAAATTTCCTTAAAAATTCTTCCTGAAATTGCTAGAGTTTTCATTACATATCACCTTCAGCTTTCATAAATACATTTTCAATACTGTCTACACCATATTGTTGCTTCAAGTTAGTTGGTGTGTCGTCTGCAATAATGTTTCCATTAATTAGTAGAGCCACACGATCAGTTAATTCAGCTTCGTCCATAACGTGAGTAGTTACTAGAATAGAGCAACCTTTATCACGTAGCTTACCTAGTTCTTCCCAAATTTGTTTTCTAAGTGCAGGGTCAATTCCTACAGTAGGTTCGTCCAAGATTAATAGTTGAGGATTACCTAATAGGGCGATGGCTAGAGAAAGACGACGCTTCATACCACCAGAGAAGTTTTCTACCTTCTTGTCTAGATGTTCGGTTAAATCAACCACTTGAGCCACACGATCGATTTCAGGTTCAATAGCTTTCTTGTTAATTTCTCTCATCTTAGCGAAGAAAGTTAGATTTTCTCGAGCAGATAGTGAACCATATAGGGCATCGGATTGGGCCATGTAACCCATACGATTTAAAATTTTTCTGTTAGGCATGTGAACACCGAAAACTTCGGAATGACCGCTATCGGCTTTTTCCATACCTAAAGTTAGTTTGATGATAGTGGACTTACCAGCACCAGAAGGTCCGATTAAACCAACGATTTGTCCGTAATTAACTTCAAACGATACGTCGTTTAAAACGACTTGATTGCCATATTGTTTCTTTAAATTATTAATGGTAATGATTTTCTTTGCCATAATAATACCTCCTAAATAGTTGGTGAGTGAGTACTAACTTACCTGATATTTTGTATTATAGCGAAGGCCTTTTAAAAATGCAAATATTTTTATACATTTATTTCATCTGTGATATGATTTAAGTATTAACACAAAGGAGTTCATCATGAAGACAGATCAATTATTGCAATGGTTTATCGACCATAAAGAAGAGTGGATTTCTGGTAATCAATTAGCCACTCAATTAAATGTTAGTCGTACGATGATTTGGAAAATGATTAAGCGTCTAAAAGATGATGGTCACCAAATCGCTAGCAAAACTAATTTAGGATATAAATATTTAGGCAATAATGAATTAAATGCCGCTTTAATTAAAGATGGTTTGCAAAAAGATTATGAAGTAATCGTTAAAAAAGAAATTACTTCCACTAATTCATACGCTAAACAACTAAATGATGAAAAACGAGATAATAAGCGTCGCTTAATAATTGCGGAAAAACAAACGCAAGGTTACGGGCGTCGTGGTCGTCATTTCTATTCACCCGATAAAACCGGTTTGTACATGAGTATGGTAGTGCCTTTTCATGATGGAAAACATTTAAATCCAGGTCTACTAACTACCATGACTGCCGTAGTCGTAGCTAAAGCATTGCAAAAGATGTATCCAGAAGTCGACTTTGCGGTGAAGTGGATTAATGACATTTATGTAAATAATAAAAAAGTAGTAGGAATTTTAACTGAACTAGTGATGGATGCAGAATTAATGCAACCTTCTGCTATCGTAGTGGGTATCGGCATTAATTTAACTACCAAAGCAGTGCCAGAAGAATTACGCGATAAAGTAGGCTACATTAGTGATAAACCGATTGATAAAAATAAATTAGTCGATTTGATCGTTAATAATTTCGAAGACGAATTTCCTAATTATTTATCAGCGGACTTTATTGACGATTACCAAAAAATGTCTTTCTTAGATGGTAAACAAGTACAAGTTGATACCTTGCAACAAACCGTTAGCGGTACCGTTACGGGAATTGATAAACAAGGTCACTTGTTATTAAACGATGGTAAAAAAGATATCGTAGTAAGCAATGGTGAAGTAGTTAAAGTACATTTCTAATAAAAAAGACTGACGTGTAAAAATACATCAGTCTTTTTTTATTTCTTGACTTAGAGTGAACTCTAAATAGTACATTAATAAAGAAGTTAGTAGAAAGGACTCATTATGAAAAAATATAGTATTGGCGAATTTGCTGAAAAAGTAGGTTTAACTACCTATACCTTAAGATATTATGAAAAACAACAATTGATCTTGCCCAAACGAGATGAAAACGGTCGTCGCTATTACGAAGAAGACGACGTTAAATGGATGGGCTTTATCCTTCATTTAAAGGGTACTGGCATGTTGATGTCGGAAATTCAAGAATACGTAAATCTTCGTAAACAAGGTGATAGCACCATCGAAGCTAGAAAAGACTTACTAGCTAACGTTAAAAAGCGTAGTTTAGCCGAAATAGCGGAACGTAAACATCATTTGGATGTCTTATCTAGAAAAATCGATTGGTATAACGGAAAGTTAAACCATGAAGTAGACGAAAGCTTCGAAGAATATTTAAAGAGATTTCAATAGGAGGTTTTATTAATGAATAAAGATGCCCAAAACGGCGGTATTTTTGGCCGCGGCGCTAAAAATGATGCGTTTGCACAATATTTTACCGGACAAAGTTATCTAAAAGGACTAGTTAGTCCTCATGACGAAGTAAACGTGGGAGTAGGTAACGTAACTTTTGAACCTGGTTGTCGAAACAACTGGCACATTCATCATGATGGTTACCAAATTTTATTATGTACTGGTGGTCAAGGTTTATACCAAGAAGCAGGTAAAACGGCACGAGTATTAAATCCGGGCGATGTCGTAGTTACTCGCGATGGTGTAAAACACTGGCATGGTGCTACTGATGATAGTTGGTTTGCACACGTGGCTATTACTACTGGAACTCCTGAATGGTTAGAACCAGTTAACGATGAACAATACCAACAAGCTAATCAAGCAAAGGAGGACTAAACATGGCTAAACAAACAGCTGGACATGATAATTTAGGTGAATTTGCACCCAAGTTTGCTGAATTAAACGATGATGTATTATTTGGGGAAGTATGGAGTAGAACCGATGAACTTCCTGCTAAAACCCGCAGCATGATTACCATTAGTGCTTTAATTTCTGCAGGTAACTTTGCACAATTACCTGCGCATATGAAAATGGGTAAAGCTAATGGCATCACTAAAGATGAAATTTCTGAAATGATCACTCATTTATCTTTTTATGTAGGTTGGCCTAAGGCTTGGTCAGCATTCGGTATTGCTAAAGAAGTTTACAACGCTAAATAATTTAATTTTCAAAATAAATATTTTTATGCTTGCTACATTTATAATTAAATTCATGACCACATTGCGGACATTGATAGGTTTGATACTGATCAACAGTTAAACGATAACCGCAATTGCCACATTGAATGGGTCTAGTGTTTTTAACCGGCATAGGTACAAATTTATGGTCACGTAATTGATCATGACACTGATAACAAGCAAAAAACTGCTGGCATCGTCTGCACTCCAGTGCGGCGATGTCATTTTTAGTATGATAGTGCACGCAACGCCCGCATTTATCCGTGTTAATTCCATAAATCATAAAGTAACTTCCTTTCGCCATTTGACTTAATGCTTATTAATAGGTATTATACTTAATTGTTAACCAAAAATAAATAATTAGTTAACAATAAGGAGATAACTCATGAAAACTAAAGATATTACACAAATTGCTTTAATGACGGCGCTAATTATTGCGCTAGCTTTTATTCCAGCTATTCCCATTGCATTAATTCCCGTGCCTATTGTTTTACAAAACTTCGGGATCATGTTGGCCGGTTTATTATTAGGAGCTAAAAAGGGAACCATTTCCGTAGCTATTTTATTAGTCTTAGTGGCCGTTGGTTTACCGGTATTAACTGGTTTCCGTGGTGGACTAATTATTTTTGTCGGACCTACGGGTGGTTATTTATTAGCTTGGTTATTTACACCTATTTTATTAAGTCTAATTAATCGTGGTTTGAGTCGTTGGTTAAATCCCGCTGGCTTTATTAATTTATTAATTAGTACTTTATTAGTCAGTGTAGTGATTACTTACGCGGTAGCTATTTTCTGGCTACAAATCCAAAGCCACATTTCCTTTACCCAAGCTTTCTGGGCCAACGGATTATTTATTCCTGGCGATATCTTAAAGGCTGTAATTGCGGCTTGGTTGAGCCAACGTTTATTAGAGATGATCCATAACTAGTCTAGATATTTTTCTTTTATTTTAATTATCGCTATAATAAAGAAAAAACGTAAAGGAGAGGTTAGTATGGATACTTCTAAAATGAAAAATCCTATGTTGGGATGGAAGATGCGTCCGGTAGTAGAACAAGTACAAGGGGCTAAAGACCTCGACGACATTAAATTTAACTACATGTTAATGCCTAAACCTGACACTCCTGAACATGTAGCGGAATGGAAAAAAGTTTTAAAAGAATATGCTGATAAAAAAGCTTAAAAGAAAAGCCGTTTACTAACTTAGTAGTAAACGGCTTTTTAAAAAAAGGTTGTAATTTGAAAGTTGTTCATATATAATAAGAACAGTTGTTCGCGTTAACGCGTTCTATTAAACATAGTTATTACTTATAGGTGAGTCTTCTCAACTTACCTATCCCTTTTAATTCTTATCTCTCTAAAAGGTCGATAACCGGCCCTAAATATGCTCAATCGCAATATTTAAAAGCTAATAAGCAGTTATTCTCTCTCTTAAGTCACCTTTCTCGGGTGGCTTTTTTTATACCCTTTTTTAACGAGTGATAGGATGACTTTCAATTAAAGCTTTCACTTGCGCAGCAGCGTCATGCAATAATTGATCGTCGTTAGGGTGATTTAAGACATCACTGATAATTTCAGCGGTGATTTCGGCATCACTTTCGTCGAATTGACGACTAGTAATAGTAGGAGTTCCCACACGGATTCCTTCCATAGTATCGCCTTTTTCTAATGGTAATAATTCTTTATTAGTAGCAATACCTACTGAGTATAGTAATTCAGCTGCTTGATGTCCAGTTAATCCAGTAGCATTTAGGTCTAAAGTCATTTCATGATTTTCGGTGCCACCGGAAACTAAACGAATTTTTTCATCACGTTTAAAGACGTTTGCCATAGCTTGCGCATTTTTAACGATTTGTACGGCATATTGATGAAATTCTGGAGTTAATGCTTCACCTAAGGCGATAGCTTTAGCGGCAATAACATGTTCTAAAGCCCCACTTTGTGAAATAGGGAAAACGGCAGTATCTAATAATTCTGCATATTTTTCCTTGGCTAAAATCAAGCCACCACGGGGTCCACGTAATGTTTTGTGAGTAGTGGAAGTAACTACGTCGGCAACTTCCATTGGGTTAGGGTGTAAATCAGCCGCCACTAAACCGGCAATATGTGCCATATCTACCATAAAAATGGCACCGACTTCATCCGCAATTTCTCTGAACTTATGCCAGTCGATAATATGACTGTAAGCAGAAGCTCCGGCAATTAGTAACTTAGGCTTTACTTCTAGCGCAATTTCGCGAATTTTATCATAATCTAGTAATTCAGTTTCGGGATCGACTCCGTAAAAATGAGATTCATATAATTGACCTGAGAAGTTATTCTTTTGTCCGTGGGTAAAATGACCACCAGCATGTTCACTCATAGCCAAGATTTTATCTCCTGGTTCTAAGAAAGCAGCATAAACTGCTTGGTTAGCTTGGCTACCGGAGTGAGGGTGCACGTTAGCATAGGGTGCATGGAATAATTCTTCGGCACGTTGTTTAGCTATCTTATCGATTTTATCGATAGCTTCGTTTCCGGTGTAAACTCGTTTTTCTGGATAACCCACGGCGTATTTGTTAGTTAAAACGGAACCTTGGGCGGCACGAACTGCCTTGGATGCAATGTTTTCGGATGCAATTAATTCGATGACGTTATCTTGACGATGTTGTTCGTCGGCGATAGCGTCCCAAATCGCGGGATCTTCTTTAGAAAAATCGTACATAATTTCTTCACCTTTCTCTCGTAAATACACGAAAAAACGTCCTCGTACTTTCCGTACAAGGGCGTCTTAACACTGTTCCACCTTATTTCATATCAAGCTCACACTTGATACCTCTATTCTTAAATTAATTAAGATTGCGATTCAATTGATAAATCTTGACTGCCTTCACTAATCATTTAGGTATCGCTTTTCACTAACCCGATACTCGCTGCACTAAATTAAATTAGTTACTACTTTCAAGTTGAATATAAGAATATATTAAATGAATTTTTATGTCAACAGATGAAACAAATTTTTTACTTGTTAAAGTGATGGTAGAAACCAGCAGCGACAGCGATGAAGAATACCGGACCAAATAATGTCCAAAAGGCAGTAGTTACATCGTGATCGAGTAGTGGTTGTACCGTAGTGAAGATAAGAGCAAAACTAATTGCCAAGATGGTAATGGTAGATACTATGTTAGTAGTCCAACCGGGCTTAAAGAAGCTAAAGCTACCTAAATCTTGGTGGACATGCTTCTTAAAGATTGGAAAGGCAATTACTAAGAATAAGTATGGTACCGCAGTAGTCATGTTGTTCATATCAGTAATGATAGTGTAGAAAGCTTGTGCACTAGATCCACCGAAGGAAATACCGGCGATAATTAAAATGATTACTAAGCATTGTGCCCAAAGTGCACGAGATGGCACTGCAAAATGGTTTAGCTTAATTAAACCACGTGGCCATAACTTATTAGGTGAACCTTCAATAAATGACTTGATAGGTGCGTAGGTTAAGAAAATGAATTCCCCTAGATAACTGATAAATCCAGTAAGACTGGTAATTCTAGTTACCCATTGGCCCATAACTAGTGACTGAGCCACGCTTAGATGTAAGCAGGAGTGACCAAATACATAACCTAGATTAGTAAGTAGGGCGAAACGTACGTTACCTAAGTTAACTCCGGAACCACTTAAGCTCTTAGTCCAGTTAGTGCTAATACCACAAAGTAAAATTCCGACTAAGTAACCGATAGTCATAATGGCAGTAGCGATAACTACGGCACGAGGAAAAGTCTTCTTAGGGTTCTTAGTGTTGTCAGTAATACTACCTAGAGTTTCCATACCAGCATATGCGAAGATTGCGTATACTAAGAATGAGAATACCGCAATAGGTGATTGAAATGCTGGGTTAGGTGAATTTAATAATGCATGTGCAGTAACGGGTTCAGCAAAGTGACCATGATTAGCAGCTAATACGAATAATGAAAGTAAAATGAAAATACCAATATCTAAGATACCGACAATTCCACTGAAGTAGGAAAGTCCGGCCACTGACTTCATACCGCGGTTGGCTAACCAGGTAACGAAGATGATGACTAAAATTCCTAATACCCCAATAGTAGCGGTGGAACCTAATGAACCAATGTGCCAACTAGGGGTGGTGTCGTGCCCCCAAATAGTTACGGCTAATGGAATCCACATGGTAGTAACCATTGAAACTAGAGTGATAACCCAGCCGGCTAACCAAGTGAAACTTCCGATGAATGCCCAACGTTCACCAATACAATTTTCTAGCCAGGAATAAATTCCACCGTGAGCATCCTTATATGTAGATCCATATTCGGCAAACATTAAACTGGTGGGGATAAAGAATAACACTGCCCCTAAAATGTACCAAATGATACTAGAGTATCCCATTTGGTAAAATGCCGTTTGCGAATTGGCAATCCCAAAAATCGTGGAAAAGATGATTAACACCAATCCCGTTGCAGAAATCTTCTTACTAACTTGAACCTTATCCATAAAACATTCTCCTTTTCTCAAGAAGAGCGCTCAGCGTATTGATAAGTAAACTAAAACCCTCAACTTAGTCTAAGTTGAGGGTGTAAATTAAAGACCATTCCGAGGGGAATGGTTCTTTTAAAATTATTAGTGTTAATTATCTCTACGAATAATCTTAAAAGCACCCCGCAAGTAATCACTTGCGACAGTCCCTAGCTTATTTAGCTAGGACCCAACGAAGTAGTCGTTTAGGCAACTACCAGTTTCGGCAACGATTCCTTTAATCCTATCGCTTCACAACCTAAATTGTTTGATAGGATGACTAATAATCATTGCGCCTCTTCCTTAGATATTATTTAAGTTACCTTTATAATAGCACTAAATTAAAATAGTACAATGTTTTTTTAATATTATTTTAATAAAAAGTCCTAACTATCTAAAATAGTTAGGACTCTGAGGTGTCAATAACACGATTTATCTTTACAACTATATGTTAACAAAAAATGAAAGAAAATAAAAAGACCTACTATTATACGTAGGTCTTATATTTTTTAGTGACGAGGGTATTGGTGTTCAATTTCGTATACTACTTCTGGATCGTCACCAGTGCGTTCATCCTTATTTAAATCATCGATAGATTTCATCTCATTATCGGATAGTTGGAAATCATAGATGTCCGCATTTTCACGAATACGTGCAGGAGTGCTGGACTTAGGGATGATAGCTACACCGTTTTGTAGATGCCATCTTAAAATGATTTGGGCAACGGATTTACCATGTGCCTTAGCGATTTCTTGAATAGTAGCATCGTTTAGAGTAGCACCACGGCCCATAGGACTCCAAGCTTGAGTAAGAATGTTTTCGTTGTTGTTAGCATCAATCATAGACTTTTGAGTCAAGTATGGATGTACTTCAATTTGGTTAACTACTGGCATTTCGTTAGCTTGTGTCTTTAATAGGTCTAAGTGAGTTTGGTGATAGTTACTTACCCCAATAGACTTAACCTTGCCGGCCTTTTTAGCATCTTCGAATGCACGCCAAGTGTCGAAGAATTGTGAATGAATTGGCCAGTGAACTAATAACAAGTCGATGTAATCGGTTTGTAGGTTAGCTAAAGATTCATCAATCGCATCTAAAGTGGATTGGTAACCTTGTTTAGGTTCGGGAATTTTAGTAGTTAGAAATATTTCATTTCTGTTAAGTTCTAACTTTTTAATTGAATTTCCTAGTAATTTTTCATTATTATAGAATTGAGCAGTATCAAATAAACGGTAGCCAGAGTCGAAAGCAGTCTTAATTGCTTCGTCCATAGTAGCTTGATCGGTTAATTTGTAGGTACCAAAGCCTTCCATAGGCATTTCGTTACCGTCTGCTAATTTAATAGTGTCTTTAATTGAATTAGGCATAAAGAAGGAACCTCCTTAAAGTTTTCTTAAGCATGTTCCATGATAAAACAGGTTAATAAAATAAAGCAAATAATATAGTAGTAAAGGGGTGGTAATGTGCAACCACGAATTAATGGCCGTAAGGGTCTAACGAAAAAACAAGCGGAACGTTTATACGCCGAGGGTTTACATAACCAACGTCGGCAAGGATTTACTAAAACCATTCCGCAAATATTGAAGGGCAACACGTTTACGTTGTTTAACTTCATTAATATAGTATTGGCAGCGATGGTGTTGTATACCCATGATTATAAAAACTTACTGTTCTTAATTATCGCTGTTTCCAATACGATTATTGGAAGTATTCAAGAAATTAGATCCAAAATCCAATTAGATAAGATGGCTATTTTGTCACAAGGTCTAATTCGCGTGGTCCGTGATGGCCAAGTTAGCGAAATTACTTCTGATGAAATCGTTATGGGGGATGTGTTAATCATCGGCCACGGTGATCAAATTCCTATTGATGGCCAAGTGATTAATTCTAACGGTCTACAAGTTGACGAATCACAAATTACTGGGGAAACGGATTCAATCGCTAAGGACTACGGAGATGACGTTACTTCCGGTAGTTTCGTAATTAGTGGTAGTGCCCGCATTATTACCACCCGTGTAGGGAATGAAACCTTTGTTAACCGTATGGAATCTGAAGTAAGTAGAACCCAAAAAGATTCCGATAGTAAGATGCTAAAAACTATCAATAAAATCATTAAATATTTAACTTTCGTGATTGTGCCACTAGGTACTTTGCTATTGGTAACTAAGTTAGTGCGTGGTTTAGATATTAACCAAGCCTTACTAGGTACGGTGGCGGCAATGATTGGAATGATTCCTGAAGGTTTAGTCCTATTATCATCTGTTACGCTAGCGGTTTCTGCTGCTAAATTAGCTCGCCATCGGGTATTGGTGCGTGAGTTGCCAGCCATTGAAACTCTAGCGCGAGTGGACACTATTTGTTTGGATAAAACTGGAACCATCACTAGTGGTAAGTTAAGTTTAACCGACGTACAACCTGCTGGTGAATATAGTAAAAAAGATATTTATCAAGCTATCGGTAGTATCGTGTATGCTTCCGAAGATGATAATGAAACTTCTTTGGCAATTAAGCATGCCGTTGAACAACCAGATATTGAAGTAACTAAAGAAGTACCATTTTCATCTGATAAAAAGTGGAGTGGGGTAGAAACCACTCAAGGTAATTTTGTAATGGGGGCTCCTCAATTTGTTGTCGATGATATGGATGACCAATTAGATAAACAAATTGATCATTATGCTCAACAAGGTTACCGAGTATTAGTAGCTGCTAAAGTGGCCGATAGTTTAGCACAACCTTTGCATAATCCTGAAGTATTAGGTTTGGTATTAATTTCCGATGAAATCAGAAATGATGCTAAAGATACGCTTCAATACTTTACTGACCAAGGCGTTTCACTACGTATTATTTCCGGTGATGACCCACGTACGGTAAGCCATATTGCGCGTCGGGTGGGGATGCCTAATAGCGATGAATTAATTGATATGTCGAAGGTACCTTTTGATGCCGATTATTTACGTTTGGTTAAAACTCATACGGTATTTGGGCGTGTAACTCCGGAACAAAAGAAACGTTTAATTAGGGCTTTCCAATTAAATGGTCGTACGGTCGCTATGACCGGAGACGGGGTCAACGATATGTTGGCGATGAAACAAGCTAACTGTGGAATTGCCATGGTTTCCGGAAGTGAAAGTACTAAAGGAATTGCTGATTTCGTGTTAATCGATTCCAACTTTGCTTCCATGATTGATGTGTTAGCCGAAGGACGTCGAGTAATTAATAACATCAGTAGTGTGGCATCGCTTTACTTAATTAAGACTATGTTCTCGTTATCGTTAACTATCTTATTTATGTTTAGTACCCACAGTTATCCTTTCCAACCTATCCAATTAACACCGATTAATACCTTTATGGTAGGGTTGCCATCCTTCCTATTAGCATTGGCACCTAACTACCAACGAGTTACTGATCAATTCGATAGAAAAATTTATCTAGTATCGTTGCCGGCTGCGATAACTATCGTAGGTTATATCGTCAGCAACGTTTATATCGGTAAATTCTTTTTGTTTGATTTCGCGGAAAAATCTACCATTAGTGTGTTGGTAACTGGTTTTGTTTACTGGTTAGCATTATTTGAAGCTTCCCGTCCATTGACTAGAACCAAATTGGCCGTAATTTTGCCTACCATTTTGATTTTTATCGGGATTTTCGTCTTCTTCCACGATGCTTTCTCCTTAGTAAATGTATTTCAATTACCTATCTTTATTCCAGCTTCCTTAGCTATCATTACTGCTGGACCTATCTTTATCCTAGTCACGGGACTAGTTAAACGGGTATTACACCGATTGAATATTAAGAAAACTATTTGACCTAGTTTTAAAAACTACATTATGTGGTATAATGTTTTCAACGAGGTGAGCTTATGAATAGTAAATATACTAAATGGCAAGATCAAATGAGAACTGTAAAATTACCTAAGTGGGAAGACCTTCCCAAGTTTGATTTATACATGGATCAACTAGTGGCCGTAGTTAACGAAGCTATCGGTCCATTAGGAATGGATACCATTACTAAATCCATGGTTAATAACTATGTAAAAAATAAAGCTACGTTTGCGCCGGTAAAGAAACGTTACCAAACTGTACACGTAGCAGACATTATTATCATTAGTTTATTAAAACCGGTCTTTTCTATTAAAGACATTCGTAAAGGTATTGATGCCATTACTAAGCAACAATTTCCTAAGCAAGCTTACGATGAATTTATCGAAATGCTAGAAGAAAAGTTACATCATATTGCTGACGGCAAGGTGCAACTACAAAATGATACTGATATTGAACGATTATTAAATGCGATTGCGGATACCATTACTAACCGTTTAATCGCCAACGAAATTTTCGCAGATATGATACATGAATAATAAGAAGCGACTGCCTTGGGTAAGTCGCTTTTTTTCGTATATAATGATTAATTAAGAAAGAGGGATGTTTATGAATAACTGGGCAGCTATTGCTGAATATGTACAAAACCAACTCGGCGCGGATAAAACCGGACATGACTTCGCACATATCCAACGGGTAGTTAATTTAGCTAAAAATATCGTAAAAAGTGAACCTACTGCCGATGAAAATATTGTAGTAACCGCTGCTTATTTACACGATGTTATTGATGATAAATTAGTCGACGATACTGCGGCCAAACAAAAAGAGGTGCAATCACAACTACATAAGTTGGATTACACCTCAAAAGATATTGCTGCCGTAATGGACATCATTACGCATATGTCTTTTAGCAGTAATTTAAAACATCATTATTCATTATCGATAGAAGGACAAATTGTCCAAGATGCCGATCGACTAGATGCCATCGGCGCCATCGGGATTGCTCGCGCTATGTATTTTGGGGGTCACTTCGGCGATGTGCTTTATGACCCTAAACAAGCACCCCGTACGGACCTCGATAAAAAGCATTACCGCCAACATACTACTGTAATTAATCATTTTTATGAAAAATTATTTAAGTTAGCGGATTTAATGAATACGCCGGTTGCTAAACGACTAGCACAACAACGCACTGCTTACATGCGTAACTTCGTGCAAGAATTTAAAGATGAATGGCATGGCCATCATTAATTAGTCTTTAGCAATATCGACGAATTTAGCGTGAACTAAATTACCCATTTCTTCAGCATTTAGTTCAACTGAACGGCCTACTTGACCAGAAGATACCAGGATTTGACCTTGTTGTTTAGCTTCTTGGTCTACATAAATAGGGTAGTGGAATTTTTCGTAAATTCCGATAGGAGTGTTAGCTCCGTGTACATAACCGGTAGTCTTTAAAAGATCTTTTAAAGGTACCATATTAACTTTTTTGTTACCGGATTCCTTGGCTAATTTCTTTTCGTCTAAGTGTTCATCCAAAGGAACTACACCCACCACTGGACCGGTGTTTTTACCATTTAAGACTAAAGTCTTGTAGATGGTATGTTGGTCGACGTCAGATTCGACTTCTAGTTGTTGTACGTCGCCTTCTTCGTGAGTGGCGAATTGGTGTTGGATATAAGAAATGTTATTTTTATCAAGAATTTGTTCCACTAAAGTCTTGTGAACTGCATTTTTCTTTTTCTTTTTGCTCATTTCAATATCACCTCGGCATTTATTTTAGCATAGATTTAGGTAGTAATTCATGGTAATATATCTATATACCGAAAATGGTATATAAAAGGAGGAACTACTATGAATTGGTGGTTAATATTATTTACCTTTATCGGGGTTAATTTAGATTTTTTCTTTATTTTATTATTTTTATTAAAAAAGTATCGTTTAACTAGTGTAATTGTCGGGTACATGCTAGGACTATGGATCTTATTATTGCTTAGTTTCTTTGCGGGACAAATTTTAGATTATTTCTTGCCCGAATGGTTGCTAGGAATTTTAGGAGTTCTTCCTATATATATGGCATTACACGATGACGATGAAGAAGCTAAAGATTATAAAACTCATCGTCCAGCCGTTACCGTTTTGATTACTTACTTATCCGTTTGTGCGGGTTGTAATTTATCCATGTTTATTCCGGTGTTGACGACGTTGAGTTGGATGGGGATGTTATCAGTTTTAATAACTTTAACCATTTTATCTATCGTTATTATTTTAATTATTAAGCAATTAGGAAATCTTTCTGCGGTTAATACCGTAATGGAAAAGTATGGTGAACTCCTAACTAAAGTGGTATATATTGGAGTAGGTATTTATGTATTTTTCGATAGTGGATTAATTAGTCATCTATTATCCATTTTCTAGGAGGTTTCTGTATGGCTGATAATATGGATAAAAGTATTGAAGAAGTGGCACATATTTATAAAGCGTTGAGTAATCCCCGCCGTATTGCCATTATTTTATTTTTAATGCATCAACCTAATCGAGTAAGTGTTTCTACTATTACTAGTGCACTAGATTTGAGTCAGCCCATCGTCTCTAAACAACTAAATGTTTTATATCGTTATCAAATTGTATCGAAACAAAAACGAGGCCTTAGCGTGTTATATACCGTAGATGATCCACATATTGTAGAAATGATTCAAGATATGATGGAACACGTAAAACACGAAATGGTGGGCAAGCCTCATCCTAAGAACTTATTCTAATATATTAAATATTAGTGATATTTAATATATTAATCTGTTATACTGGTTTCTGTAATATTGAACGAATTAAGGAGAAAGCAATGGCTGATTTAGTTTATCGGAAGGTTTTTAATGATTTAAAAGATAAAATTGTTAAAAATGAATTTCCTAATAAGCGCTTGCCCGACGAGCGTAGCCTTAGTGAAGAGTATCAGGTAAGTCGCAGTTCCGTGAAACGGGCGCTAAAGGTGCTAGCTGATGAAGGCATTATATTTAAAAAACGTGGTTCAGGAACGTTTATCAATCCTTTATATATGAAGAATAAAACTATTTTTCATTACGAAGGTTCTAACCTAGGAATTACAGATAGTTTAAAGAGTCAGGGTAAAACCCCTAAAATTAAACTATTAAGTTTTAAGGTAGTTCCTGCAAACAAAGAAATTCAACAAGACCTCTTCTTAAGTGAAGGTGACTTTGTTTACGAAATTCAACGTTTGCGTTTATTTGATGATCAACCATTCATGATTGAAACTGGATATATTCCAATTAAAATTGCGCCGGAATTAACCCGCGAAATTGTAGAAAAGTCTATTTTTAATTATGTGGAAGATACTATTAATAAGAGCGTTACTAGATCATTTTTATCTATTTTAGCTAGTCCATCTAACGAGCAAGACCAAGAATTACTTAATTTAAAACCTACCGAACCGGTAGGAGTTATGGAAGGAATTTTCTTCTTAGATGATGGAACACCTTTCGAAGTTTCTAACATGCGCTTGCATTATCGTTACTTGCGATACAATACATTTGTTATGCTAAATGATCACTAAAAAAAGTTATGAAAATCATTGGACTATTGTGCCAAAATCGTTCATAATAATGAACGTGTAATAATGGTATTAATTGCAGGGAAATAATTGGACCGTATCAATTTACAAAAAGGTTGACTTTTTGTAAAAAATCTTTATTATATTCACTGTAATTAAAATTATTGGACGTAGTCTGATGATTTTATACCATTATTAATTTCAATAGTTTTTATTTAAAAAGGAGTGTTAATTAATGGCTCAAGATTTCGATTCCAAGCAATACTTGGAAGAATTAGATAAATACTGGCGTACTGCTAACTACTTATCAGTAGGTCAATTATATCTAAGAGATAACCCATTATTAAAGAGAGAACTTACATCAAGCGATGTTAAAGTTAAGCCTATCGGTCACTGGGGTACTATCGTATCTCAAAACTTCATTTACGCACATTTAAACCGTGCTATCAACAAGTATGACCTAAACATGTTCTACGTTGAAGGTTCAGGTCACGGTGGCCAAGTTATGGTATCTAACTCATACATTGATGGTAGTTACTCAGACATTTACCCAAACATTTCACAAGATGAAAAGGGTATGGCTAAATTATTCAAACAATTCTCATTCCCTGGTGGAGTTGCATCACATGCTGCCCCTGAAACTCCAGGTTCAATCCATGAAGGTGGGGAATTAGGTTACTCACTATCACACGGTGTTGGTGCTATCTTGGATAACCCTGATGTAATTGCCGCTGTTGAAATTGGTGATGGTGAAGCCGAAACTGGTCCATTAGCTGCAAGTTGGTTCTCAGACAAGTTTATCAACCCAGTTAAAGATGGTGCCGTTCTACCTATCATTAACTTAAACGGTTTCAAGATTTCAAACCCTACTATCATGTCACGTATGTCAGATGAAGAATTAACTGACTACTTCAAGGGTATGGGCTGGAAAGCTCACTTTGTTGAAAACGGTGACGACTTCGATGATCACATGGCTTACCATGAAAAGATGGCTAAGGTTATGGACGAAGTTATCGGCGAAATCAAAGACATTCAAAAGAATGCACGTGAAAACCAAACTGCAGAAACTGCTACTGAACCAGTTTGGCCAATGATTATCGTTAGAACTCCTAAGGGTTGGACTGGTCCTAAGACTAACCTAGACGGTGAACCTATCGAAAACTCATTCCGTGCTCACCAAATCCCAGTTGATGTTTCATCAAACAACATGGAACACGCTGACTTAATCGTTAACTGGTTGAAGTCATACAAACCAGAAGAATTATTTAACGATGACGGTACTATCAAGGATGACATTAAAGCTCTAGCACCTAAGGGTGACAGAAGAATGTCAGTAAACCCTATCACTAATGGTGGTATCGATCCTAAGCCTCTACGTCTACCAAACATCAAAGACTTTGCTGTTGATGTTAAGATTCCAGGTAAGACAGTTGCTCAAGACATGGCTGTATGGAGTAAATGGTTAGGTGCCGTTATGGACGCCAACCCAGACAACTTCCGTGCATTCGGTCCTGATGAATCAATGTCAAACCGTCTATTCGGTGTATTTGATGAAACTAACCGTCAATGGATGGAAGACATTATGGAACCAAATGACCAATACGTTGCTCATGAAGGTCGTTTAATCGATTCACAACTTTCAGAACACCAAGCTGAAGGTTGGTTAGAAGGTTACGTACTAACTGGTCGTCATGGTTTCTTCGCAACTTACGAAGCATTCGGTCGTGTTGTTGACTCAATGTTAACTCAACACTTCAAGTGGTTACGTAAAGCTGCTGAACAACCTTGGAGAAACAAGTACCCATCATTGAACTTTGTTGATACTTCAACTGTATTCCAACAAGATCACAATGGTTACACTCACCAAGATCCAGGCTTGTTAACTCACTTGGCTGAAAAGAAACCTGAATTCATTCGTGAATACTTACCAGCTGATGCTAATACTCTATTAGCTGTTGGTAACGTTGCTTTTGCTAGTCAAGAAAAGATTAACTTAATCGTTACTTCAAAACACCCACGTCCACAATGGTTCTCCATTGAAGAAGCTACAAACCTTGTTAAGAATGGTTTAGGCTACATCGACTGGGCATCAACTGACCAAGGTCAAGAACCAGATGTAGTTATTGCTGCTGCTGGTACTGAACCAACTTGGGAATCATTAGCTGCTATTTCAATCCTACATGCTGAATTCCCAGAAATGAAGATCAGATTCATCAACGTTGTTGACTTCTTGAAACTACGTTCACCTAAGGTTGACCCTCGTGGCTTAACTGATGAAGAATTTGACCGTCTATTCACTACTGACAAGCCAGTTGTATTTGCATTCCACGGCTTCGAAGACCTAGTTAAGGATGTATTCTTCGATCGTCACAACCACAACGTTCACGTTCATGGTTACCGTGAAAACGGTGATATTACTACACCATTCGATATGCGTGTATTGAACCAACTAGATCGTTTCGACCTAGCTAAGGAAGTTGTAAATGACATTCCAGAATACTCTGTAAAGGGTGCTTCATTCGTACAACGTATGAACGACATGATTGATAAGCACAATGCTTACATTCGTGAAGTTGGTACTGACTTACCAGAAGTTAACGAATGGGAATGGAAACCATTAAAGTAATTTAAAAATTTAAATTAACTTTCTAAAACCATATGAAAAGAGTCGCATCTTATGATGCGGCTCTTTTTTTATACATATTTAAAATTTTTGCATCACTTCGGTTAATGGGGAAGTGATATTTAATTCATCGAAATAATAAGGACGAATTAGTTTTAATTGCCAAGAATGTAGTAACATTTCATCGTTATCATCGTCATTATATAGTGGATCACCGACAATGGGGTGACCTAGGGAAGCTAAATGCACGCGGATTTGATGGGTACGACCGGTGTGTAAAACTAATTTAACTAACGAATAGTTGCCTTTAGTTTGTACTACTTCATAATCCGTTACGGCTGGTTTAGCGTTACGTCCGTTAATTTGGCGTTTGCGTTTATCGTCATCATCGTAGCCGATAGGTTTATCAATGGTTCCGGAAGTTTTACTAAAATGTCCATCTACCCATGCCAGATAGGTACGATGAATAACTTTTTCTTTAATTAAACGCACCAAGATAGGGACTACGGCGGGATTTTTACCTACGATAATAGCTCCGGAAGTATATTGATCGAGACGATGAATCATATAAGCGTGTTGGTCAGATTGATTCAAATATGCTTCACAGAAGTTTAATAAAGTATGCGTTTCACCCGGTTGATTAGGATGAGTTTTATATCCGCGGGGTTTATTAACTACTAAAACATCATCGTCTTCATATAATATAGTGGGTTTAACGGAATTGTCGGCTATTAAATTTTGTACCGGCAAGGAAAAATCATGGTCGACGAAGGTTAATCGTAGTTTTTCGCCGTTTTTAATGGAAAAACTCATGGGACGATATTCTTCATTAACCCAGACGTGTTGTTGTTTACGTAAGGCAAAGATTAGGTGTTTAGGAATCCACAAATGCTTACTTAAATATTGGCGCACCGTCGTGGGTGACGTTAAATTCTTTACCGTTAATGAATATGACCACGTTGACATTTTTTTACCTCTTTTTTAGATTTTGTTACTCAATTTCAATAAGATGTGATAAGGTGTAAATAGTAATTTACTCTGGGGGTTATTATGAATAAGCAGACCATAGGCTTATGGAGCCTTTTATCACTAGTTATTTTTATTATATGTGATATTTGGATGAGTGGAAACTCTACCGATTTAATTAAAACCATTATTTTTGCGGTCGTCTTATACGGCGTCCTTTTACTAGCTGGTTGGCGTCGTTGGCGTTTAGCCTATCACTTTTTAGCTGTGGTAATTGGTATCTATGCCTTAAGTTACTTAATAATTATTAAAGCTGCGGTATCCGGTAATGCCCATATAGGGGTCGCTATCTTCGCTGGCCTAGGCATTATTGTAAACTTATTATGGTACCGCGTTGCCGCCCATCAGTTAAAAGTTGATTATATACGAATAGTTTCGAAAAACTTAAAAAAGTAAGATAGGTGTTTATAAAAATGAAAATGGATGCACAAAAGTTTATCGCGGATGTAGAAGACGAAAAATTCGCTACTAATTCTGCCGAAATGACTTTAGAAGATATTAAAAAAGATGTAAAAGCTGCGATTAAACCGCAATTAGCTTTTATGGAAGAAATGATTAACTCCGGTCGTCTAGCATCTACTTTATTACAAGTAAAGGGACAAGAAGTTAGTTTTTATCTACAAAACAATATTATTAACTTACCATATCGTTACGTTAAAAACATTAGCAAAATCATGAGTGGTAGTGGAGAAGATGATCTACATGTCTACATGTTCGTAGAATCACCCGATGTAAACCGTTCTAAGATGCGTATCGATGAATTAGCCGCCCAAGATGATTTCGCCGTTAGCGATGAAATTATCGACAAATTAGCGGCATGGGTATTACGCCAAATTGGTGCGATTGAAAATACTCGTGAAGAACAAGCAGAAGCTGATAAGCAAACTGATAAGAAAAAGAAGACTACTAAGAAGAAGTCTACTAAGAAAACTACCAAGAAAAAATAGTTATTACGATTCATTCGTGTTACAATGTTAATTGCGATGAGTCGAGAGGACCGCGCAACTACGGTTGTTTTCATAAGTTTAAAATTTGTGATTAAGCGGTATTTCGAAGGGGGACACATTATGCTACCGGATTGTAGCGTGTCAGATAAGTAAGTGATGTGAACACTCTTATCCATCTACTGTGAATAGATGCCCACACAAAAAGAGCGTAACTTTTATAGTTACGCTCTTTTTTTATTTGACTAAATATAATTGATCATGAATTAAATCGAAAGCTTGATGATGTTGATTTAGTTTTTCAGCAGTATCTACATCTATCATCTTAGCGTTATCCCAGAAGTCTTTAGAATCGGTTGCACCGTATTTTTCACCGATGGCAATTAAAGTAATGTCGCGTCCGGATTCACGAATGGCTTGTAGTAAACGCCAGTCGATATCAACGCCATCAGGTGACCAACACATTAATACATAATCGATTTGATCAGCATACTTTTGAAAAGCTTCGATAGCATCTAATTTTTCTACGTCGGTTACTAAATGTTTACCCGTTTCATTTTCCTTAGTCCAGGCAAGACTATCGGTACAAGTCACATTTGCACCATTTTCACGCAATCCTTTGGAGATGTATCCATTTCCCGCCATGACTTCTAGAGTAGGCTTACCGTCTAAAAATTTAGCGATATCGTGTACAAAGGGAGCGGAGATGTATGCCCACATACCATATTGGTTTTCTAAGTAATCACGAAATTCTCGTAAATCTTTATCTAACTTAGGTAAATTTTCGACGTATTGATTCCAAACTTGATCGCCGCGAGGGTCGCCCATAGGATATTTTTGGTTAACTGCCGCAAAGATAGTGTCTTGAATATCGTCAGGTAATAACAAGGCAGGTAAATCTTGGGGTAGTTGCTTTTGTTGTAATAGGCGGTCGGCTTCTAACACATTGTTAATTAAATATTTAATGTCGGCAAAGTCACTAAAAATATCGTAATAGTGACGCATTCTTTCTATATAAGATGGTTGATGTTTAATTTGTTTATTTTTCTTTAGTTTTTTAAGTAGCTTCTTTTTATTCATAACGATAACTCCTTAGTTTATTATTATCCATTCTATGGAAAATGCTGCATAATTGCAAAATTATCCGTTACATGTAAGAAGATATAACATGAAATACACATAAAAGTGAACTTTTGTGTAGATTAACCTGTACTTATCCATTTTTAATGATATAATATGTAACATGTTATTACATTAAGAAATGAAGGTAGAGAGAAATGGATTTAGCAAGTACGGCGTTTGTGTTTTTATCTAGTATTTTGGTGTTATTTATGACGCCGGGACTAGCCTTTTTTTATGGGGGACTAGTTTCTAAGAAAAACGTGGTTAACACCATTATGTCAGTGTTTATTATGACCGGAGTGGCGGTAGTATTATGGGTCGCCATCGGTTATAGTTTAGCTTTCTCGGGAGATACCAATGTCTTTATTGGTAATTTATCACACTGGTTTATGCAAGGCGTCGACTTAACTAAATTAACTGCTACTAAGATTCCTACTAGCATTTATGCCATTTTTGAAATGATGTTTGCGGTAATTACGCCGGCCTTATTCGTGGGTGCGGTCGTGGGTCGTATTCATTTTAAATTCTTATTATGGTTCATTATTTTATGGTCGATCATCGTGTACTATCCTATGGTGCACATGGTTTGGACTCCCCAAGGTATCTTGGCACAATTAGGTACTCTTGATTTTGCGGGTGGTACGGTTGTACATATTAATGCCGGAATTACTGCATTAGTATTATCTATCTTTTTAGGTAGACGTTTAAATTATGGAAAAATTACTAAACATTATAATCTATCCTGGGTTTTACTAGGAACTGCTATTTTATGGATTGGTTGGTATGGTTTCAATGCCGGTTCTGCTTTATCCGTAAACAGTGTGGCAATGCAAGCTACTATGACTTCCACCGTTTCTGCAGCTACTGCCATGATGGTATGGATGTTACTAGATATGCATTTTGTCGGAAAACCTCAATTAGGTGGGGTATGTACTGGTACACTATGTGGTTTAGTGGGTATCACACCTGCCGCTGGTTACGTCACTATCGTTGGATCCATTGTTATCGGAATTGTGGCTACGGTAGTTAGTTACTGCTATGTAAACTTCTTAAAAGAACGTATCGGCGTCGATGATACTCTAGATGCCTTCGGTTGCCACGGAGTAAGTGGAATTGTAGGTAGTATCATGACTGGTTTATTAGCTACTAAATCCGTGAACTCCGCGGTAGTGCACAACGGTTTGTTTTACGGTGGGGGGATGCAACTATTTGTTACCCAAATAATTGCTACACTTTGCACCGTCATCTTCGTTAGTGTGGCCGGCTTTATCATCATTAAAGTGTTAGGACACTTCATGCCTATGCGTGTAAGTAAGGCAGATGAAGAGCGTGGCTTGGATATTACCGAACACGGAGAAGCCGCTGACTACATGGTTTCTTATGGTGAAAAAGGCCTAGAACACGGCAGAGATATTGAATACAATGCCGATGAATTTAAGGGACAAATTAATCAATTAAATAATCCTAATCTACCTAAAGATTAAATAAAAAAAGACCTCATATATTGGACGTAAAGTTCAGTGTATGAGGCTTTTTTAGGCAAAATTATAAATAAAAAACTAGGATATGTATCTTAATAAAAAGATTAACATCCTAGAAAAAAGTTGCGTTTATAAAACTAGTTAGCTTTTAATTTCGTAATTTTTACATCTTATAATCATCAAAATTTAAGTTTAGTTTTTCTTGGTGGCTAGAAGGTTCGTCATCCTCAGTTTCTTTATGGCGATTATCTTTACCTTGAAGATAGCCATTAATTAATTGATAGATTTCGTAACGATCACGTTGGTCTAACGTATGGTCACCAAAAGTTAGTTCGTTTTTATCCATTAAGACCGTTCCTAAATTCAAATGTTCCATGGAAGTGCGTCCGGATAAATAGTCCATACTAACGTTAAAGTATAGCGCTAATTTCTTAATTTCCACATAGGAAGGCGAGCGAATGCCGCGTTCCCAATTTCCGATTTGTGAAGAAGTATTTTTATGTTCATCTTCCGGAAACTTGGCGTTTAAATTTTGCGCTAATTGATTCATACTGATGTTTTGGCCTTTACGTAAGGCTCTTAATCTAATGGGAAACATGTTAACACCTCCATATATATTATAACCGAAATTTTACTCAATATGTGGATAGTCGATTTAATGTTATAATAAAAGGTATATTACTATTAAACGAAATGAGGAAAATGTTTTGTCAAAGAAGCTAAAAGTAACTTTATTTAGTATTATCGGTGTAATTGCGGTAGTAATGGGTATTTGGGCAGGAGCTACTACCTACTTTTATAACGTCGCAGTGATGCCTTCTCACAAGACTTTTTTGAGCGCAGATAAAGTTTCTAAAAAGTCACCACTATACCATCAAAATAAATGGTACAAGAAAAACAAGAAACATTTTAAATTCTGGAAGATGAAATCAGCTACTGATAACATCCAATTGTATGCTAACTACATACCTGCAGCACACAAGACTAATAAAAATATTGTGATTGCGCATGGTTTTATGGGTGATAAAGATAAAATGGCTACTTATGTATATATGTTCCATAAGCTAGGCTATAACGTATTATCTCCTGATGACCGTGGACAAGGTCAAAGTGGTGGTAACTACATTGGTTATGGTTGGCCTGATCGTCTAGATTACATCAAATGGATGCGTAAATTAATCAAACATAACGGTCAAGATTCACAAATCGTAATGTTTGGTGTAAGTATGGGTGGAGCTACTGCCATGATGGTTTCCGGTGAAAAGAACGTACCTAGCCAAGTGAAGGGATACATTGAAGACTGTGGTTACACTAGTGCGATGGACGAATTAAATTACGAAGCTGGTAACTTATATCACATGCCAGCATTCCCTAAGTGGCCATTGCTACCTAGTTTGAACGCAATGACTAAATCGCTAGCTCATTATGATTTAAACGATGCTTCAGCACTTAAACAAGTGGCTAAAAATCATCGTCCAATGCTATTTATTCACGGTAGTAAAGATACCTTCGTACCTACTAAGATGGTTTACCCACTATACCGTGCTAGTCGTGGACCTAAGAAGTTAGTGATTGTCAAAGGTGCTAAACACGCTTCATCATACAAACATAATCCTGAAAAGTATGAAAAGACTGTATCTGCATTTATTAAGCAATACATGAAATAAACGTAAAAGAAGATGGTTATTTGGTGTAACCATTCTTTTTTTATACATTTTAAGAACTTTCGGTGTATCAAATAAGCGTTTAAATGTTATCATATAAATTGTGTATAAACACTTTTAAATAATACTTTAAAAATTGAAAATAGTATAAATCAGAAAGGAGGGCACTTTTTGATTGGATTAATTACTGTGTTATTTCTGATTTTAGGAGCAATTTGCGGATACTTTTTCAGTAATATGCGCATTAAAAGCCAAATAGATACTGCTAAACGTCAAGCACAACATCACTTAAAAAAGTCAGCCGATGAATATGCTTATAAAGCTAAAAAGATTATTGCTGATGACAAACAAGATGTATTGCAATATCAAAAAATTGCTGATGACGAAATTACTTCTCAACAAGAAGAAAATAACACTCGTGAACAACGCTTATATCAACACGAAAAATACTTAGACCAAATGAAAACACGTTTGCTTAAGTTTTCGCAAGATTTAAAATCACAATCCGACGAACAACGACGAGTACAAGATGATATCGACGATGTTTTACTACAAGCTAAAGACATTTGGCAACAACGTGAAGAAATGTTGCAAAATATTAGTCGAGTAGATAAAAACACTGCAAAACAAACGGTTTTAAACCAAACTTCCAATGAACTAAGTCGTGAAAAAGATATTGAAGTTAAATATAACTTGTCTGAAAGTAAAGTAGCAGCTAATAAGATTGCTAATGACTTAGTGATTGAAGCCATTCAACGTGGACCACGTGATGAACCACGTAGTCATATTGAACGCAACGTTAACGTTCCTAATGGTGATGTTAAAGCAAAGTTGATTGGAAAAGACGAACAACATATTCGTTTGCTAGAATCCTTGACCGGTACCGATTTAATCTTTGACGAAGATGTTCCATTGTTGTTACACATCGTAACGCATGATCCGATTAGAAGAGAAATCGTCCGAAACACGATTGAAAGCTTAATTATTTCGCATCACTTTACTAACAGCAATATTGAATATTTAGTTAATATTACTACCCAAAAAGTTAACGCCGAATTGCGTGAAACAGGGGAAAACGTAGTACATTCTCTACGCGTAGGACGTGTACATCCTGACCTAATGAAAATTATCGGTAAGATGAAATACCGTACTAGTTATGGTCAAAACGTGCTATATCACTCGGTAGAAACTGCGCAATTAACTGGTGCTTTAGCTGCTGAATTAGGTTTAAATACCCAATTAGCTAAGCGGGCTGGTTTACTTCATGATATTGGTAAATCCATTGACCATGAAGTCGGTGGTACCCACGTGGAATTAGGGGTTAAATTAACTCAAGTATTCCACGAAGATGACGTAGTGGTAAATGCGATTTATTCTCACCATGGGGATGTGGAACCTGATAATCCTATCTCTATTTTGGTAGCTACGGCTGATGCCATTTCAGGTGCTCGTCCAGGAGCTAGAAGTGAATCGATTGAAGAATATGTCACTCGTCTTCGTAACTTGGAAGCTATAGCTAACCGCCATAAAGGTGTTAAAGATAGTTACGCTATTCAAGCCGGAAGAGAAATTAGAATCATTGTTAACCCAGAAATGTTAAATGATGATCGAAGCCAACAATTAACCCACTGTGTTAAAGACCAAATTCAAGATGAATTAACTTACCCAGGAAAGATTAAGGTAACTACTATTCGTGAATTAAAGGCCGTTCAATATGTGGGAAAAGCACCTAAGAAACATTATCGCAATGCTGTAAAAGAAGGCTAAATAAAAGAGTCCTAAATTATGTAAATGATTTTAGGACTCTTTTATTTATCTTAAGGACGGTAAATAACTTTAAAGTTGTGGTTATTTTCGGCTTTAATTACTTTGTGTTGACGAAGGTAATCAGCGATTAATTGACTCATCATATGATCGTCAGAACGTAAGATTTTATCTTGGTTAAACATTTGGAAGTTCCCACCACCGACGGCGCGGTAAACATTTAACGCAATCTTTAGTTCTTGGTCATCATCGACGGGCTTTCCGTGATAAGTTAAGCCCTCAATACGGTGACCCACGGGTTTAGCTACGTTGATAGTGTAGTTAACACCTTCGTACATATCGTAATTGTAATGCTTAGCTTTAGGAAAAATATAATCACGATTAATAGTGATATGACCATCACGATAATCAAAATATTTAGCACTAGTTTCCATAGCTTGTTTTAGATCGGCACCGGTGATTTTAAGTACGGCTAAACTGTTAGGGTAAACATAGTTAGTGATAATATTGCGCATGGTAATAGGATTTTCAAAACCGTGAGCTTCATCGTTAAATAAAGCGGTAGCGGATAAATCTACTCCCATAGTACGCATTTGAATGTTTTGAATAAATTGTACGAAACTGTTTTTGTTTAGACGCGCGGCAAACGCATCATCGAATTCCATGGAACCTTCGATGTGTGCCATAGGTTCATCTAACCAGTGATTAATTTTAGCTTGTATATCTGATAAATCATCAGCTAATTTACTATCTACGTCATAGTCTTTGGTAGGTAATAGTTCCACGTCACTGTCAGCTACGTAGTATTTTCCTTGATTGTTTTTTTGCACATCTAATTGAATGTGTCCTATGTATTCACCACGATGACCGGGTTGGATAACTGGCACACCTAGGATGTAATCAGCAATTTTGCGGTGTTGGTGGCCAGTAATGATGGCGTCGATACCCGGAACAGTTTTTAGTAGGGCATATGTTTCATTTTCGCCAGTTTGTACTTCAGTGGCATTACCATTTTTATCACGTTCGATTCCACCGTGATACATAACTACATTGATGTTAGCTTGTTTACGCATTTCTGGTAGGTATTTAGCAGCAGTATCGCGTGCTGATAGGAAGTGTAGTCCGGCTAGATTTTCTTTCTTTTCCCACTTAGTAGTACCTTGTGTAGTAAGACCTAGAAAGCCCACCTTTACCCCGTTGATGTTCTTAATAACATAAGGCTTGCCATAGGTGGGTTGGTGGTTATCATCTACAATATTAGCGCATAAAAATTGGCGATTACATTCGGCGATAGTATTTCTCAAATATTTTTGTCCATAATTAAATTCGTGATTACCTAAGATACCGAAATTATAATGCATTTCATTAAAAGCTATATCGATAGGGCAAGGGGCACCTTCTTCTTGAATTTTAGCTACAAAATAAGCTAGTGCGGAACCTTCCAAGAAATCGCCATTATCGATGGTGATAACGTTATCTAATTTATTTTTTAGTTGTTTTAGTGCGGTAGCACATCGCAACACTCCAAAGGGCTTGTTATCGTGAAAATTCACATAGTTAGTGGGAAACAAAAAACCATGTGTGTCACTAGTTTCTAATAGATTTATTTTCATATTGTCACCTCCGCAAAGTATTTACTTCGTTTTTAGTTGTGTGTCTATTTTATCACTTTTTATATAAAGGCAATTATTAATATAGATTATAATTGTTATTAATTTATTTTTAAAAATTAAATTGATTTATGTATATTATGTGTTAGTATGAAGTTGGTTACATATATTTACGAATTGTAAGTAAATATACTAACTATACCATAATTGTTTTTTTGTTAAATAATTAAGCGGTTAAGGGGTGATTATATGTTAAACCTTTACGTAGCACCAAGTAGTGCTTCCAGTCGTAAAGCTAGAGCTTGGTTACAAGCTCATAAAATTGCATTTAAAGAAAGAAACATTAATTCAAATCCGTTAAGTGGGGATGAAGTTAAGCAAATTCTTCGTCTAACTGAAAACGGAAGTGAAGATATTATTTCGACCCGTTCCAAAATTTTTAAAAAACTAAATGTTGATTTTGATAGCTTATCGCTTTCAAAATTAGTAGATTTAGTAGTGAAGTATCCGGATTTAATTAAGCGTCCTATTGTCTTTGACGATAAACGCTTGGAAGTGGGATACAACGAGGAAGAAATTCGTCGTTTCTTGCCCCGTTCCATTCGTGAGACTGAATTAAAAGAATTGGAATCACAATTGGAAGCTTAATATTTTCAAAATGTGAGTAGCGGCATAGTATTGCCGCTATTTTTTATTTGGGGAGTTTTTATATGATTAAAATGATTGCGTTAGATTTGGATAACACATTGCTAAATTCATCCAAACGGATAAGTGCTAAAAACCAAAAAATCCTACATGAGCTACATCAAAGACAAATTAAGGTAGTTGTCTGTACCGGACGTCCCATTAATGCTGTGTGGCCATATATTGACCAACTAGGTCTAATTGAACCTAATGATTATACCATTACTTTCAATGGTGGGATGGTAATTCGCAACCGTGATCGTCAGGTATTGTCCAAAACCGGCTTAAAGTTAGCTGATTTTGACCCAATTCATGATTATGCAGGCAAGCATGATTTACCTTTAGATATTTTAGATTTTAAACAAGTTTATGAATTAACCGATTTAGGCAAATCTAGTTATCAAGAAGTTTTGAATGCACCTTTGCAATTCGTCGATAAAGATTTTTCAGATTTATCTGATCAAGAATACAGTAAGGCTATCATGTCCGAATCTGTGCAACGCCTAGACCAAGCTAGAACGGACTTTCCGACAAGCATTACTGATAAATACAAGATAGTGCGTTCCCAACCTCAAATTATGGAATTTTTACCTAAGCAAATGAGTAAGGCATATGGGTTAAACATTTTACTAAAGCATTTTGATTTAGACTTTAGTAATTTGATGGCTTTCGGGGATGCTGAAAATGACTTAGAAATGTTACAAGAAGCACAAGTAGGTGTGGCTATGGAGAATGCCTCCGCAGCCATTAAAAAAGCTGCTGACGCCACTACATTGGACAATGACAGCGATGGAGTAGCGGCATACTTAATTAAATACTTTGCTTTATAAAAAAGTGTAAATAAAAACGACTTACTGATTAGTAAGTCGTTTTTAGTTTTATTTGTTGTTAGCGAATAAGTAGTTTAAGTATTCCATAAAGGTCTTTAGATAACGTTTTTCATCAACTTGGATAGCAGCGCTAGCAGTTGGATGTGGGTCATCTAGATGATCTTTATCACCGGTAGTACGACCGTAGTTGTGTTCGTCGGTGTGAACTAGTAAGTCAATATCTAGAGTTTGTACAAAACTAGGGTCACAAGCAACTCCGACAGCTAATGGGTCGTGTAGTGAACAACCGCCTAAAGCAGGATATAGTTCAGCGTAAATATCAATGTAGTAATCTACAATATCAGCGAATTTTTCACCGGCTACGGTGCCTAAATCACGCCATTTCTTAGTCTCGTTTTTAGTTAGTAAAGTTCTTAAAGTAACATCTAAACCAACCATAGTGTCGTGCAATTTGCTGCGGAATACTTCGTTAGCAGCAGTAGCATCTTGGTTAATATTAGCTTCGGCAGCGTCAGTAACGTTACCAGGAACGGTTAGGGCGCCACCCATTAAAGTAACATTACCAATTAAATCCGCAATTTCGGGATCTTTGCGCAATGCTAAAGCTAGGTTGGTAAGTGGACCGGTAGGAATAATAGTTAAATTCTTACCGTACTTATGTGCTGCTTCAATCATGAAGTCGACACCGGATTGTTCTTGAACTTGACGACTAGAAGCAGGAAGTTCTACGTTTCCGATACCATTTTTACCATGGATATGTTCAGAAACTTCCATAACTTCGAAGGTGTTACTTTCTAATGAATGGGGTTGTCCTTCGAAAACGGGTACATCAGTAGCACCTAGCATGTCTAGAATTTCTAGTGAATTCTTAGCAGCTTGGTTAACTAACACGTTACCGTAGGAGTTAACAACCCCAATCAAATCTGCGTTAGGTGCGGCTACCGCGTAGGCGATGGCCATTGCGTCATCGACACCTGTATCTACATCTAAAATAATCTTTTGTTTTGCCATAATGAAAAACCCTCCCAATGTTTTTTCCCCTCATAGGGGTTGATACCCCTATGAACATTTTTCATTAACCTCATTATATTAGTGTTAAGACAAAAATAAAAGAGGTTTCGCCGGTTTTCTCATTTTAGAAACGTCAAAATACGAACTAATTGGACTAAAACGGGATGAAAGTTAATAAAATACGTATGATAATTATTATTCTATATACATAACTGATTTTAGTATCGTCAGTTCGATCCATTATAATTCGCCTTTTAATATACTGTGTATTATAAAAGGAGATGCTTATGACTATAAACTAGCAAAACACGAACGATAATACAAAAACATATAAAATAGTTCTTGATTAATCTGAATAAAATGATAAACTTTTCTGTGGAGTGTTGGATTTTACATTTTTATACTTGATTTCATATATCCAAAATTTTAGATAAAAGAGGCCATTATTAATGAGAACTTTTGATTACCACAATGTTCAATTGCTACCTGAAAAATGCATTATTAAGAGTCGTAGTGAAACAGATGTTTCCGTTAAGTTCGGACCTAAAACCTTTCGTTTGCCAGTTATTCCGGCGAACATGGAAACTGTTATAGATGAAAATTTAGCTGTATGGATGGCAGAACATGATTATTTTTATATTATGCATAGATTCTATCCAGAGAAACGCCTGCAATTTGTGCAAAATATGCATGACAAAGGACTTTTTGCTTCGATTAGTGTAGGTATCAAGGACACTGAATATAAGTTCATTGACCAATTAAAATTGCATCATGCGATACCAGAATATATCACTATTGATGTGGCGCATGGCCATTCCGATTACGTTATTAAAATGATCAAGTATATTAAAAATAAAATACCCACTACTTTTTTAATTGTGGGAAATTTAGGTACACCAGATGCGGTTAGAGAAATAGAAAATGCTGGTGCTGATGCTACTAAAATTGGTATTGGACCCGGCAAAGCGTGCATTACTAAATATAAAACGGGCTTTGGAACCGGTGGTTGGCAACTTTCAGCACTTAAATGGTGTTCTAAAGCTGCTACTAAACCTATGATTGCCGATGGTGGAATTCGTAATAATGGGGATTTGGCTAAATCTATTCGCTTCGGAGCAACTATGATGATGATTGGTTCAGTATTTGCTGGTCATGTAGAATCGCCAGGGAAAATTGTAGAAAAAAACGGTAAGAAATATAAGCAATACTGGGGTTCTGCATCTAGTAAACAAAAGGGGACCCATCATAACGTAGAAGGCCGTCAATTGTTAGTTCCCTTCAAAGGAAGCATTAATGATACTTTGCTAGAAATGAAAGAAGACTTACAATCCTCCATTTCATATGCAGGGGGTAAAGATTTACGAGCATTACGTAAAGTTAACTACGTATTATTAGATAGCATCGACGAATAAAAAATAAAAGCTTTCGAATATTATCGAAAGCTTTTTAATTTGCATATAAAAAACTGCTAGACGATATTAATCATCTAGCAGTTATTAATTACGCTTTGTTTCTGAATAAGAATTCAGCGATAGTTTTATCTAGAGTTGGGTTTTCGTGTAACATAGAATGTTCGGCAGAAATAGGACCGGCTTGGTATAAGAAGAATTTGTATTCTTTAACGTATGGACGGACCAATTTACCCATAGGTTTAACGATGTCAACAGCTTCTTCACCGTCAGTACCTACGTTATAAATTTCTCCAGCAATGTTTAGAATCTTTAGATTACGAGGTAAGTTCTTTACTCGTTTATCGTTTGGATCATAATCATTAGCGATACTTACAAATTTGTTAACTTTAGGCGCATTCTTTTGATGAGGATGCTTTACCATGTATTCATAGGCAATAGCACCACCAGATGAATGACCTAAGAAGTTAACCTTTTTAATGTGGTATTTCTTGTATAAATAAGACATTACATTCTTCATTTGATCAGCTTCTTTATCTGGATCAGTGTTATTTTCAAAAATTAATTGTACTAACGGATTGTTTTTCTTAATTTTGTGTACATATTTTTTCATGGTAGTAACTTTACCATGAGCAGAAATATGGATACGAAGCGCACGTTTAGCAATACCGTGGTCATTAAATTGATTAATAAAGTCGTCGGTAGAAACTGCGTTACCACCGTAACCTGGAATAAAAATAGTGGCAGTTCTAGTTTTATCGACGTGGACATTATTTAAAACTCGACCTCTAAAAATCCAAGCAGTAGTGGTGAATAGGGCAATTAGCTCAATTAATAGAACTATTCCAATGGTAATTTTTCTGCGTTTAGTGTGCATAATTGTTCTTCCTTTGCTAAAGTATAATTATAAGATACATAATATATTAAATAACACAAAATTAAAAGGAGTTATACAAATGTCAAATAATATTTATGATATTACTATTATCGGAGGTGGCCCTATCGGTATGTTTGCCGGTATGTATGCGGGTCTCCGTAATGCTAAATTTCAAATTATTGAAAGCCTATCTGAATTAGGTGGACAAGTTAATGCTTTATATCCAGAAAAAACTTTACTAGATATTCCAGCATATCCACGTCTAACTGGTAGACAATTAGTGGATAATCTACATCAACAATTAGATAACATGGATGGTGATATTAAATTAAACCAAACCGTTATTAATGTAGAAAAAGAAAACCACCTTTTTAAGATTACCACAAATCAAGAAATAACTGAAACTAAATCTATCATTATTGCGGTTGGAAATGGTGCTTTTACTCCTAGAAAATTAAATGCGGATGGTACTGATGAATTCGAAGGGGACCAATTAGTTTACACCGCCAAGAATTTGGACGATTTCAAAGATAAAAACGTACTAGTTGCTGGAGGTGGCGATTCTGCCATTGACCAAGCTTTAATGCTAGAGGATGTGGCTAAACAAGTTTATCTATTACACCGTCGTAATGAATTTAGAGGACTAGAACATATGGTAGATTTATTAAAGAAATCTTCTGTAAAATTAGTTACTCCATACTTGATTAAAAAACTATCTGTTGCTAATGATAACCAAGTTCGTGTACACGCTAAGAAAATGCGTACTGATGATGAGTTCATCGACTTAGACGTAGATAAAATCTTAGTTAATTACGGATTCATTTCCAATAATAAAGATATGCAAGGTTGGGATTTAGATTTAGACGAAGACCATCATGCTACTAAGGTAGGACCTACTTTAGAAACTAACATGCATAATGTATATGCAGTAGGTGATCAAGCTAAATATGATGGTAAACAAACAATCATTGCTACTGGTTTCGGTGAAGTACCTATTGTAATTAACGCCATTATGAATGACTTGTATCCAGATAACCACGCACCTATTCACAGTACCCAACTATCTTAATTATTTCTTTTTGGCACCCTTTTTCGGGGTGCTTTTTTTGTGGACTTCTTTTTGTAGAGAATGAACTTCTTTAGTTAAAAGTTCAATTTGTTCGGTTAATTTATCAATTTTATCGTCAGTGGCATCGTTTTCTCCATGAGTGAAGAAATCGGTAATCGTGGAAGTTAACAAACCAATAAAACCAATTCCACCAAACATTAGAAAACCGGCGATTAATTTACCACCCACGGTTTGCGGAGAAATATCTCCGTAACCTACCGTAGTAGCAGTGGTAATGGCCCACCATAATGAAGTGGATAGATTATGTTGCTCAAAATGCGAATAAATTAACGCACTAAAGATTAGAATAACGATACTAATGGAAAATAAATAGATAAAACCAGTATCGTAGATAAAACGGTGTAGTCCGCCGGTAAATCTACCGTCCCAGCCGAATTTCCAAAATAGATTGTAGTAACGAATAATACGAATTACTCGATAAAGTCGAAATACTACAAAAATGGGATGGGCAGGGATTAGCGAAATTAAATCTAAGGAGGTTTCTAGTAAAAATCTTTTATGATTCTTAGCAAGTGCTAGACCTACGATATAGTCGATAATATAAAAAATCCAAATGCTGTAATAAGCAAGTGCTAGACCGCCGTGATAAATATTGATTACATGTAGGTAATCTAACCCGACTAAAGCAACTGAAAATATTGCTATAAAGACAATGAAAATATCATAGATTAATTCTACGTGCGGATTTTTAAAAGATCGCATTTGTTTCACTCGTTTCGTTTATTAATTAATATTATACATTTTACCCGTTGCAAAAAAATTAGCAAATAAAAAAGATAGCCATAAGTTGACTATCTTTTTAACTATTTAGTTTTTTTAATAGTTTTGTTATTCACTTCAGGAGCATCGGTATGGTAAAGACCTTGTGTAGTTTTTTGGTTCTTTTTATCGAATAAACTATTAGATTTATTACCTAGTTCAGTTTCTTTAGCTAATTCTTTTTGGAAACCGTTTTGGTAGTCATACTCTTGTGGGTTTACCGGAGTGAAACCGCTAGGCGTGTAGAAACGAAGCAAGTTTTGTTCGTTTAACTCATCAGAGTAAGATAATTCGGTATTTACCTTAGCTTGCATCTCGTTGAAAATACGACGTTGATGAGGGCTAGGATGAATTACTTTACCAGTACGATTACTATAAATAGTTCCGCCGACGGAAGTGTATTTTGTGCTTACCCAATCGCGATTTCTAAAGGCTACGACAGTATCATGATCCTTGGAGAATAAGTCGGTTCCAAATTGTACATATTTATTAGTATTAATACCTAGTAAGTGAAGTAGGGTAGGTAAAACATCGATTTCTCCACCATATGTTTTATCGATGTAACCATGTTTCATACCGGGGATGTTAAACATTAATGGAACTCGTTGCAATTGTGCATTATCGAAGTCGTTCCAATCATCTGGATTCTTACCTAATTCTTTAGCTAGGTTGACGTTTTCGGAATTAGAAATTCCGTAGTGGTCACCATATAGCATGATAATGGACTTCTTTAATAGACCGGAAGCCTGTAAGTAGTTGTAGAACTCACGTAATGATTGATCTAGATAATGAGCAGTCTTGAAGTAGTTATCTACCTTGCTGTCACCAGTATTAGAAGTCTTGAAGTTAGAATCTTGACTATCAATAGTATATGGGAAATGGTTAGTTAAAGTAATGTATTTAACATAGAAAGGTTGTTGTAATCTTTCAAGATATTTTACAGAATCTTTAAATAATAATTTATCCTTTAGACCATAACCCATGGAGTTACTGCCAGCGGTGTTATAGTAACTAGCATCGAAGAAGTATTGGTAACCAATGTTTTTGTATACATTGTTACGATTCCAAAAACTAGCTACATTTCCGTGGAAAACGGCACTAGTATAGTTTTGTCTTTGTTTTAGAATGGATGGAGCAGCTTGAAAGACATTATCACTACCAAATTGGGTAAATAAAGAACCCTGAGGTAGTCCAAACGTACTAGTTTCCAGCATGTTTTCAGCATCAGAAGTCTTACCTTGACCTACTTGGTGAAAGAAGTTACTAAAGGAGTAAGTAGACTTACTATGGTAGAGACTATTTAAAAATGGAGTAACTTCCTTTCCGTTGACTTTCTTATCAATTAAGAATTGTTGGAAACTTTCCAAGTGAATAACGATAACGTTTTTGCCTTTTTCCGTGCCAAACAATTTATCATTAGGAGCGGCATAATGTTTATGAACGTATTTTAAAACATCATTCATTTCCGACTTAGTAGCCATAGCTCGTAAGTCATTATTATGTTGTTGTTTAATACCGTCATAAGCGGTAAAAGTATCTAAACCTAAGTATTTAACGATGTAAGTACGATCAAAAGTTCTAGTTAATAATTGTGGACGAGCCATTTCACCAAAAGATAGGTCAGCTAAAAAGATTAGAATAGCGACAGATGTTAAAGTGAAAGCAGCTTTAAAGCCCACTTTTTTATTATCAATACGAATAAAACGAACCAATAATAAAATTAAGATTAAAACGATATCTAACCAGTAGAACACATCATGAGGCATAGTTAATGCTAAAGAGGAACCGCTAAGACCTTGATTAACCTTAGAATAACCAGTCATAGTGCTGACGGTCATAAAGTCGGTGAACTCACGATAATAAATAACGTTTAAATATAGTAACAAAGTATTTAAACCATCAATTAATAAGATGATGGGATAAAATAATCGACTCGATTTAATATACATAGCTAGACCGAATAACAACACGGTGGTGGCAATCGGATTAAAGAATGCTACAAAGTATTCGAAGGGATTGGCCAAACCAAGTGAAAAGTCGGTGAAATATGCATAGATAGTTTTTAGCCAAAATAAAGCTACTAATAGGAAGAAAAATCCGTATCTAGTAGAAATTTTAGCGCGAATATAATTTATCGCTTTCAAAATTAAGTGCTCCTTTGATATAATTCTTCTTTAATATTAACAGACACGAGCTAAAAAGGCATGTTTTTATTAACTAAAAAACAATTAACACAATATGTTGCTATTTAATTTTAGTGTATCACTATATATAGTTGCGTTTTTTTGAAAAAGTTGTAAAATATATTAGTAAATTAAAGAAAGGATGCGCACGATGCTAAGTAAACCTAAATTAGATATACAATTAAATAATGGCAAAATGATTAAATTCGCACCAGAAATGGTCCGCAGTGATTTATTAGCATTAACTAAGAATCAGGAGGTCATTCATCGTGCGGAAATGCTGATTTTAGTTCAGTTAAGTTCCTATACAGTCATTAAACTACATGAATTACAAATGATTATTTACAAAACCTTAGATCAATTACGTTATCATAAAATTGCATCTAAATATTATAATGCAGAATTAAGTTAGGCAAAATATTGTCTAACTTTTTTTCATAGTGATATGGTATTAATACCAGCTTAATTAAGGAGATGACGATTATCAAATTTAATCTATATGTGGTAAGACATGGACAAACTTATTTTAATATTTTCAATCGTTTACAAGGATGGAGTAATTCACCTTTAACCGAAAAAGGAATTGAAGGGGCAAAAGACACTGCAAAAAAGTTAGCAAATATTAAATTTAGCGCAGCATTTTGTAGTGATACTACTCGTGCTATGCACACTGCCCAAATTATCCTAGATGCTAATAAAGCCGGTTCAGTGGATCAACCCTTAACCTCTCCTTTATTACGAGAAGAATTCTATGGATATTATGAGGGAAATGACATGCCACAAACTTGGTATGTAGCAGGGGCACCTCATGGTCTACCTACCTTCAAAGATATCGTAAATAAGTATTCAATTGGTAAAGCCAAGGATTATTTAAAAGAAGCTGATCCTTTCCATATGGCAGAAGATAACGAAGAATACTGGACTAGATGGAATAAGGGATTAGATTTTATTCGTTCAGATAAAAATATTCATGATGGCGATAACGTGTTACTAATTAGTCACGGTAACGCAGTATTGAGTTTAGTAGAACGCTTCGGAAAAGGTAAGTACGATGTTACAGAACGTCCCGCTAATGGAAGCTTAACTAAGTTAGAAATTACCGATAACGATGCTGAAGTTACCGGCTACAACATTCAATAATTAATTACGAGATATTAGTACGATTAGTATTAATGTCTTTTTTATTACATAAGACAAATAAAAACCTCAATGATTAATCATTGAGGTTTTTTTATATTCAGGATTTTAGAGATTGTTATTAAGCTACACGGCCGTAAGCAACCACATGCCACCAAGGAGCATGTACACGTTCACGGATAACACCACGGTTTTGAGCATCAATCATTTTACCACGACCAATGAACATACCTACATGGTAGATATTACGTCTAGATGAACCGATAAATACTAGGTCACCTTTGCGTAAGTGACGACGAGCAACTCTTCTAGTTGAATGGAATTGTTGTTGAGCAGTTCTTGGTAAGTTAACACCTAGTGAGTTACGGTAAATGTAACTAGTGAAACCTGAGCAATCAAATGCGTTGGCACCAGCAGCACCGTAAACGTATGGAGAACCTAATTTTGATTTAGCAACACGGTATACTCGTGAAAATTGAGCACGACTTTCAGCATGTGAAACGTTATTGTGGTTATTGCTCATTACTCCCACAAATAGTAGTGCTACTAAAGTAGCAAATGCAACAGTTAATTTTGTAAAACTTTTCTTCATCTCTAAAAAATCCTCTCTTTTTTCTCTTCTCTTAATTTATATACATCATAGCGAAGAAATGTTGCAAAATTGTAACAAAGCAATTGCAAAACTATTAAATCTTGTACAATCTTATGTTTTTTTAATAATTTGCGTTTATATTATATAAATATAATGAGAAAAGCTGAAATGCTACTTAATTTATGATAAATTTAATAACAGACGCATAATGAAAAGGGGTAGCTACATGTTAGGTTTAAAGAAGCTTTTTCCAGATAAAATGGACCTTAATAAGCTAATTTTTCGAATCGGAGAGGTTAGCAAAATGCTCAATGTATCTACACGTCAGCTTAGATATTGGGAAAAAAAGGGGTATATTGAGTCCATTCGTGATGAAAAAGGTAGTTCTCGAGTATTTAACATGGAAAATTTTACCCGAGTAAGTCTAATTAAATATTACTTAGATAAGGGCTTTACTTTAGTGAGAGCAAATGAAATAACGCAAACAAATATGAGTAATATGGCTTATTTACGTCGCTTTGTTATGTATGCTTTTCAAGATATAGAAATGATTGAAAATCAACCGGCCATTAATTTAGGCTATTTTGATGACGAAAAAACCTCTATATTATATGGATTTATTGATAAAAATGATGAAGTAAAATATCGAGTAATAAAAAATAAAGAGGAAGATAGATAATGAAACATACTAATAATAGTAAGAAAGTTGTAGTAGCCGTAATTGTAATTATCGTTTTAATTATTGCAGGATGGGGAGTAAAACAAATCCATTCTTCTATGCGTCAAAATGAAATTACTAAACAAGATCAACAACGCATTTTAGACGCGCAAAATGCTGATGCACAAAAACGTCATGAATTTGCGGAAAAAATTGCTAAGCCTGCTATTGAAGTTTATCAAAAACAAGGTACGGTTTTACCAAGTATTGTAATTGCTCAAGCTATTCAAGAATCTAACTGGGGACAATCCAAGCTATATCAAAAGGCTAATAATATCTTCGGTGTAAAGGGTGACTACAAAGGTCAATCCATTAGTTATTACACTGATGAATATGTAAGTAAAGATACTCCAGTTAAGAAGGGTGTTAAGGTAGTTCGTGAAGGTGACCAAAAGAAGATTTCAATCCCTGCACAATTTAGAAAATACCCCGATGTATACACTGCCGTTGCTAACCACGACCGTGTAACTGCATTAAACTTCATTAAGAAGAGAAACATTACTAGCTTTGAAGAACAAGCTAACTTATTACAAAAAAATCATTACGCTACTGATCCTAACTATGCAAAATCATTAATTAATTTAATAAAACAATACAATCTACAAAAATATGATAAGCAAGCTATAAAATAACTAAAATTACTATTTTTCAGGTGTGGATTTTTATATAATATATGTAAATAAATTAAAAATAAAATAGTAGAGGAGACTTTAGGTGGTTTCATTATTAAATAAGTTGTATGGTCCGTTTTTGGATTTAAGCAATTGGCATCATGTGTTATTTTCCGAGGATGCCTGGGTGATTATTCTATCTTTAGTATTAATCGAATGCTTACTTTCTGTGGATAATGCGGTGGTATTGGCAACCCAAGCCCAAACATTACCTACTAAACGTCAACAAGAAGAATCATTATTCTATGGACTTTGGGGTTCTTATATTTTCCGCTTTATTATTATTGGTTTAGGCGTATATCTAATTCATTTCTGGGAAATTAAAATTGTTGGTGGTTTGTATTTATTTTATTTAGTTTATAAACATTTTGCACACAAAGATAAACCCAAAAAGACTATATTTAAACAATCGCAAACTGATAATAGAAAACATTTTTGGTTAACAGTGGGGCAAATTGAATTTATGGATATTGTATTTTCCATAGATTCAGTGTTAGCTGCATTAGCTATTTCTACTAATCCAGTTATTGTATTTTTAGGTGGTGTAATTGGCATTTTATGTATGCGGGGCATTGCGGAAGTAATTATGTTGATTATGAAGAAGGTGCCAGAGTTAAAAGCTATGGCTTACTTCTTAATAGCTGTAATTGCATTAAAATTAATTTTGTCGATTCCCGCTATCGATATAGAAATCTCACCTATTCATTTTGGATTGATTGTATTAGTAGCATTTTTGGTTACTTTTGCTATTCACTATATTCGCGTAGTTAAGAAAGGACGTTAATCATGGCAACCGTTATTACCCCGGATAATTTAAAACAAGAAACTGATAATCCCATTACTGTAATTGATTTTTGGGCACCATGGTGTGGTCCATGTAAGATTATGGATCCGGTAATGGAAGCTATGGAAGCCGAATTCGGTGACCATATTCATTTCGGTAAGATGAATGTAGATCACAACGAAGAGATTGCTAAACAATACAAAATAATGGGTTTACCTAGCATCGTATTGTTTAAACACGGTAAGGCTTGCGAAAAAGTTACTGGTGTTTATACTAAAGAAAAAATGGCACATTATTTAAATCGTAAATTAAAAGAAATTTAAATTTTTATTGACGAAAATAAAATCTAGTGCTAATCTTTATTTAATCAAATATGAAAAAAACGAAGATTCCAAATTAAGTAACGAATTAACTGGGCGTCAGGAAGTCGGTGGTTGCTGCGAACCGATCAGGTTAATTTCGATGAAATACATTGGATAGTGTCTACCCAAGAACGGTACCTAGAGCTGTTATTTCTAGAGAGTGAGTAATATTTATATATTACTAATTTGGGTGGTACCACGGTCAAAAATAATAATAATCGTCCCTGTTGTTTTAAACAACAGGGACTTTTTTTATACGAAAGAAGCGAATAATTATGAATAAACCTAGTTGCGGAGGGTTAATCCGATATTAAAAATAAAATCAAACGAAAAAAAAAGATAAATCAAAGGAGCGAAAAATATGCAAAAAAGTAAACCAGCCGTTAGTTTAGCTGAAGGAATTATTATCTTATTAATTATGATTGCTATTATGTCATTTGGCGTAATTGGCTTAGGAGTTTCTCCTGAAGTACCTATTTTGATCAGTATCATGTTGTTAGTCTTTTGGGCTAAATTTAAAGGTTTTAAATGGGATGACATTGACGAAGGATTCGTAATCGGAGTTAAAAACGGTATCGTGCCATTATTTATTTTCTTATTAATCGGTTCATTAATCGGTGTTTGGATTGCTTCCGGTGTTATTCCTAGTTTGATGGTATTTGGTTTTCATTTAATCAATGTTAACTGGTTCTTACCATCTATCTTTCTAGTATGTGCTTTGGTAGGAACTTTCATCGGTAGTGCCTTTACCGTAATTTCTACTTTAGGAATTGCCTTTATGGGAATTGGTATCACTATGGGGATGAATCCAGCCATGATTGCTGGTGCCGTAATCTCTGGTGCGGTATTTGGTGATAAATCTTCACCATTGTCTGCAACTGTTAACTTAGCATCTGCCGTTTCCGGTGCAGATTTAATTGATCATATTAAAAACTTAATGTGGTCAACTATTCCTGCTATGTTAACTTCATTTGTACTATTTATTTTCCTAAATCACAGCGATGGTCGTGCTAACTTACGTAACGTGAACCAAACTGTAAACGTCTTAAATGCTAACTTCTATATCTCATTATGGGCAATTATTCCGGTAGTTTTACTATTGGTATGTGCTTGGACTCACATTCCTACTATTCCTACTTTGTTTATTAACATTGTAGTTTCTATCGCTTTATTATTTATCCAAAATCCACATACTAGCTTAGTACAAATCAATAACTTAATTACTAACGGTTTCGTGGCAAAGACTTCTAACAAAACGGTAAACACCTTATTGTCACGTGGAGGTATTAGTTCCATGATGAGTACCATGGCATTAATCATGATTGCTTTAGCCTTTGGTGGATTATTAATGCACTTGGGTATCATTGATGCCGTTATTAAACCATTAACTAAGCATTTAAACAGTGACGCTAAATTAATTATTACTGTTATTTTAACTGCTATTGGGGTAAACATTTTCGTAGGTGAACAATTCCTATCCGAAATTTTACCTGCCAACGCATTCAAGAAAGTATTTAAAGAACAAGGCTTAGCACCAGTTGCATTGAGTCGTGCTATCGAAGATGGGGGAACCGTAATTAACTACTTAGTGCCTTGGGGTGTTGCCGGGGCATTTATCGCATCTACTTTAGGTGTTCCTGCTATTCATTTTGCGCCTTTCTTATTCCTAAGTATCTTCTCTCCTATTTTCTCCATTTTGAGTGCCTTGACCGGTATTGGTATTAAACATTTTAATGATAAAGCGACTATATAAAATTAAATGATTAATATAAATTCCTACTATTATATGGTAGGAATTTTTTTAGTTAAATGCATTAATTTTTTTATATAATGCTAAGTAGCATTTTATTGAAATCCTTAATTGAAACTTATAAAGTTGCAGATTTTTCAAAATGAAACACGTAAAAAGTAAGTAATACGCTTTTTTTAGAAATAATTGTAGAAAAATTGCGGATAGCTAGTACAAGATGCTTTTAATAAAAAATCCCGAGTTTATGGTCACGGTGTTCATTAAATCGTACAAGATATTACTTCAATGTTACAAATTTTACATAAATCCATGTACATGTAATATTAATGAAACGCTTATGAAAACTATAGCCTATAAAATAACTATTCGTTGCTATGAAACCAACATTTATATTTTCTCGATTTATTTATTTAAGGAGTGTTGAACTTATTCGAACTAAATATAACGTTTCTATTCTGGTAATCGCAATCTCAGTAATGGGATTATTGTCAATTTTCCGCAACGTGAATCTACCCACTACAGCTAGTACTGTAGTTACTGTAAAATCTGGCGATTCTTTGCAAAACTTGTCAGATAAATACAATGTTTTTATTTCCGTCCTGGAAAAAGATAATCATAAGTACAGTAATGATGACTTATTGGTAGGAGATAGATTATTGATTCCTAACCAACATAAAAATGAGGCAAAGCCATCTACTAAGCCTCAAACTTCTAAGAAATCGAAAACTAGTCATCCTAAGGTAGATCCACAAGCTGCATGGAACCGAGCTAACGCCGATGCTAAAGCGTGGATATCTTTCCATGAATCTACCGATTCATATACAGCTACTAATGGCCAATATTATGGTAGATATCAACTAGATCGTAACTATTTAAATGGTGACTTTTCACCATCTAATCAGGAACGAGTTGCTGAGCACTACGTTTCTGATCGTTATGGATCATGGGTGAATGCAAAAGCGCATTGGGTAACTCATAATTGGTATTAAAAAAGAACGCTAAAGTTAGACCAAAGAGTCTGATTTTAGCGTTTCTTTTTTATTATAGAAGAAAATGTAGGAATATTATGGTTAATTCTACAGGATGTGTACGTCGTTAATATCCATGACAAGAAGGTTTTATAAAAAATAAATGGGATTTTTCGATTTGCAAGGATTTTTTTAAATTTTTTTGCATTTTTTTATAAAAAAATTGTAATTTTCACTATCTTTTGTAAAATAACTTTGCTGTAATGACGGTGATTATATATATCTTATTTAACATTTATTACACAAAAAATACAATGTTACGAAAAGCGCTTATATTTTAATGCTAGTGAGAAGTCTATGTAATGATTAGCATGTAATATATACAACAGTTAATCAAATGAGTGATTAACCTATTCAAGTATTTCGCAGTTTATATAGATATATGAATTAATTTTATAGGAGTGAATTTTTATCGTTAAATTAAATATTAAATCAATGTTATTCGCAACTGCTGCAGTTGCAGGTCTATTCGTCGCAGGTGGAAGTGCTAACGCAAATGCACATGCTGATCAAACCAATAGTCAAGTTCAACAAGTAACTACCACTAAAGTAAACAATACTAAATATGTAGTAGTTAAATCAGGCGATACTTTATGGGGTCTTTCACAAAAACACCATGTATCACTACATGCATTACGTTCCGCTAACAAGCGTGAAAACACTGACTTAATTTACGCTGGTGAAAAATTAGTAATTCCTAACTCATCAGTTAAGAAGGTAGTTACTAAGCGTGCGGCACAACCTGCAGCACAAACTACTCAAAGTGCTCAACTAGCAGCACAACCTGCACAAAACACTCAAAACGTGCAAGCCGCACCTACTCAAAATACTCAACCAACACAAACTACTCAAAGAACTCAATCTGTAGCTCAACCGGCTGCTAATAGTAGCGCTGCCAAAGAATGGATTGCACAACGTGAATCTAGTGGTTCATACACTGCATCTAATGGTAACTACTATGGTAGATACCAATTATCTTCATCCATGCTACATGGTGATTATTCTGCTGCTAACCAAGAACGAGTTGCTAATCAATATGTAAGTAGCCGTTATGGTTCATGGGATAATGCTAAGTCATTCTGGATGCAAAACGGTTGGTACTAAACTTTATTCATCTCTCACTCTCTTAAAAAGTCGCCGATTTTTTCGGCGACTTTTTTTATTGGAAATATTTCGATTGCAGCGACGTTAATTTAGTAATATTCGTTAATGATGCGACTACTAATATACGTTTAGTTTCTTGTGCTTTACCACTAGCACAGGTAATGATAGTTAGGGTAGGCTTAGCATAAGTATCGGTTACGTAATGCGTTTCAAATTGCGAAATGTGTCGTTTGATGTGAATGCGATAAGTATACACGCGCTTGCCATCAGTTAGATAAATATTATTCCCTAACTGTGTCCGATGTAGAGAACCTAACAGTAATTTTTTATCTTGCATATGATGTCCGGCGATTGCGAAGTTTCCTTTGCCCATATGTTGTTTAGCTTGCATGGTGCCCACACCGGTTAACAACTCCGTATTGTTTAAACCATAATAGATAGGTAGTTTAATGTTAACGGCGGGGATGGTTAGTTTGCCGATGATGTTGGTATTAGCAGGATGTCGTAGGGCTTGTGTCCAGCTATTATTATCGATACTTTTAATTTTGGTGAAATCAAAATTGCTGTGTTTCTGTGGGACCGTGATAGAGTGCTTATTAGCATTGCGCGACAACTGTATTAAAGTTAATTTTCCAATACTTGGTGCGGTTAATAACCATAAAGCTACTACTAATAAAATTATCCAACCGGTGGTAAATAAAGTTTTTTTCATATTGTTTCTCCTAAGTGATTTACGTTATTTTATCACGTAAAACAAAAAAGCATGGTGGCATTAACCATGCTTTTTTGTAATTAAGCTAATAAAGTGGTTTTAGCTAGTTGCTTCCAAACATTGGTCATTACGTTAGTGGATTCACGATCAGGACCTACTGCGAATGTGCAAAGTTTGACACCCACTAATTCAGCTACCCGAGTTAGATAATATTGAGCGTTATGAGGTAATTCGTCAATGGTATGACATTGGGTGATATCTTCATTCCATCCCGGTAAATATTCATAAACGGGTTCACATTTAGTTAGAAAATCTAAGTTAGCGGGGTAGTTGGAAATAAGATTACCTTGGTAACGGTAGCCAACACAAACGGGGATTCGTTCTAAACCGGATAATACATCTAAACAGTTAAGTGATAAATGAGTAATGCCGGAAGTACGTACGGCGTGTTGTAATACGACCGTGTCTAGCCATCCGATACGACGGGGACGCTTTGTAACTACTCCGTATTCATGGGCGACTTCACGAATATGTTCGGCACGTTCGTCAAAAATTTCGGTAGGAAAAGGTCCGTCACCAACACGTGAAGTGTAAGCTTTGCAGACACCTACCACAGCATCGATACGGTTAGGACCAATTCCTGAACCAGTAGCGGCGTTAGCAGCAGTGGGATTAGAAGAAGTGACGAATGGATAAGTGCCATGATCAATGTCTAACATAGCACCTTGTGCACCTTCAAATAATACTTTCTTATTTTCATCTAAATATTGGTTAATTAAATACGAAGTATCGCAAACGTAAGGACGAATTTTTTCGGCTAAGGCACAGTATTTAGTGTAGATGTCATCGAAATCAAAAGGTGCATGTTCGTAAAATTTTTCCAAGAGGGCATTTTTAATACTTAGTGCTTGTTTTAACTTATGGGAAAAAGTTATAGGATCTATTAAATCTGCAATGCGAATACCTATACGTTCAAGTTTATCCATATAAGCAGGACCAATGCCTTTATGGGTTGTACCAATTTTATTAGTCTTTTGCTTTTCTTGTAGTTCATCAAAAAGTTGATGATAAGGCATAATTACATGCGCACGTTCGGAAATACGCAAATTTTTAACAGAGATGCCATGTAATGTGAGATAGTTCATTTCATCAACTAATGTTTCAGGATTGATAACCACTCCATTTCCAATAATACTTAATTTATCTGCGTAAAAAATACCGGATGGAATTAAACGACAGTGAAATTTGTGATGGTTAATGACGATAGTGTGACCAGCATTATCACCGCCTGAATAGCGAACAATCATGTCTGCATCCTGACTTAGGAAGTCAGTGATTTTTCCCTTTCCTTCGTCGCCCCATTGGCTACCTACAATAACGATTGATGACATCTAACTCACCTCATATATTATTTATGTTTTTTAATTTAATGGAGATTAATCACTCCACGATTGATTGTAACACCATATTTGGTTAAATCAAGAACTATTTTAGTATAATGGTCATTAATGTTCGTAAAATAAAAAATGTATAGGGTGTATAAAACTTAAATACACTAAAACTTGTATTAAATACGAATTATATGTGGTATGATTAGAACATATTGAACCAGAAAGGGTTGAATAATATGCTTGATCGTTACACTAGACCAGAAATGGGGTCTATTTGGTCCCAATATAATCAATATTCATCTTGGCTCGCAGTAGAAGTGGCTGTGGATGAAGCTTGGACACAATTAGGGAATATTCCAGAAGATGACTTAAAATTAATTCAAAAAAATGCAACATTTGATGAACACGAAATTGCTGAATTAGAAAAAGTTACTCATCATGATATGGTGGCTTTTACACGTAATGTTTCTCAGTATTTAGGTCCGGAAAGTAAATGGATTCATTTCGGGATGACCAGTACAGATATAGTAGATACTGCGCAAGGCTATCGTTTGAAACAAGCTAATAAGATTTTACGTGAAGATATAGCTAATTTGATAGAAACTATTGGTAATAAAGCTAATAAATATAAATATACAGTAATGATTGGACGTACCCATGGCGTACAAGCAGAACCTACAACTTGGGGGCTAAAATTAGCTCGTTGGTATGATGAAATGCAACGTAATTTAAAACGTTTTAACCGAGCGGCTGAAGAAATTCAAGTAGGTAAAATTTCGGGAGCGGTAGGTACATTTGCTAATGTAGACCCGTTTATTGAACAATATGTATGTAAAAAGTTAGGATTACGTGTCCAACCCATTAGTAGTCAGGTGTTGCCACGTGATTTGCATGCTAATTACATTGCCACTTTAGGGATGATTGCCACTAGTTTAGAAGGATTTGCGACGGAGATTAGAAATTTACAACGTTCTGAAATCCATGAAGTTGAAGAACACTTTGCTGCAGGACAAAAGGGTTCGTCTGCGATGCCACATAAGCGAAATCCCATTGGTTCTGAAAATATTTGCGGGTTAGCGCGAGTAATGCGTGGACATGTACTAACTGCAATGGAAAATGTTTCATTATGGCATGAACGTGATATCTCTCATTCCTCAGCCGAGCGAGTTATTCTGGCTGATTCCACTATTTTATTGGACTATATGTTACATCGCTTTACTAAAATATTAATTAATTTAGATGTTTTTGAAGATCGAATGGAAGAGAATTTAAATGCTACTTATGGATTGGTTTATTCACAACGAGTGTTGTTAAAATTAGTGGAAGCGGGGATGTCCCGTGAAGCGGCATATGATTTGATTCAACCTTTAACGGCGATTTCATGGGAACAACATCGTGCTTTTAAACCTTTAGTACAAAATGATACTACCATTGCCGAATATTTATCACCTGAAGATATTGATGATGCTTTTGATTATCATTATCATCTACGTCATGTTGATCAAATTTTTCATCGTGTGGGTTTAGGTAAATAAAGGTACTAAAGACGGCTTTATTGTGTATTGAGTCTAAATCGTTTAAAATGTTATCTAGGTGATGAAAATGATGAAGAAACTCAATATGTCAAAACAAGGTTGGGGCTTTGCGGTAATATTTTTTATTTTAGCAGCCTATTATACTTTTACACGTGCTCACTTTGCTGGCTGGAAATCAGTTAAGGTGACATTTCATTTCTTAGATGGAACGGTCTTACTTAGCTCATTAGTCTCTATGGTAACTTTATTACTATTTTATATTATATGTACATTGTTGCCATCACGCCGTATTGTGATTATCCCTACTATTTTTACGTTATTATTAGCAGGGCAGGAATTAGCATTGTCTTACTACACATTACCTGTAGGTGACATTCTAGGTGGTTTAGTAGTATTTGTTGGGACTATTTTATTGGTATGGATTGCATATCTATATGCACAAGTTAGTTTCGCAGTTATTGATACTATTAAAGATGCTGATGAAGGTAATTATTTTTCTCGTTGGATTAGACGAGTAAAAATTAGTGTAGTGAAAGAATGGCGTGCGTTAATAGTTGCAATTATTTTATACGCATTGCTTAATGCTTCTATCGTAATGACATTAACTCTTAAATAAAAAAGAAATCCCACGATGTGAATCGTGGGATTTTTTTAGTCAAAGTAAGTATGCAAGAAGCTTTTAATACGTTGACGGTAAGCAACAGGGTTTACCCAGAAGCTTTCTTCATGTCCCGCACCAGGTACAATCCATAATTGCTTAGGACCATTAGATGCAGCATAGTTTTCATATGACATGTAAGTGGGAACGTAAATATCGCTATCTCCGTGGATGAATAGGGTAGGGAGATTGTTTTTCTTTAAAGCTTCGGTACAAGAAGCGTCATGTAATCTGTAGCCTACCTTATACCAGTTAATAGCACTGACAAGTGGTTCAATAGGATATGGGGGAAGATTGAACATATCTTTTAGAAGATAATTGAATTCGTCGCCCACGTTAGTGTAACCGCAATCAGCAACGATTGCTTTAACCTGTTTAGGAAGCTTTTCACCGCTCAGCATAGTAACTATTCCAGCTCCCATACTAATTCCAAATAGTAAAATTTTCGCATCTTTGCCGACTTTATCTAAAACTAAATTAATCCAACGTAAGTAGTCGATGCGATCCTTCCAACCATAACTTACATATTTACCATCGCTATCACCGTGAGCACGATCGTCTGGAGCCAATACATTAAAACCTAATTCATGATATAACTTAATAAAATTGGCCATGGTTTCACGATTACAACCTACACCATGAGCCATGATGATTGTTCTTTTGGTATCCTTTTCAGCGGGAACGTATGAGGCAATCATTTTTTCGCCAGAGTCAGTTTCATTTAGAATCCATTCTTCTTTAGGAATAGCATGGAACCAATCTACATAGCGGTAATAAGCATAGGCGAAACGTAATTGACTAGTTTGTGGAACTGGCTCATCGTCTTTTCGATTCATTCCCAATTTAAATAAATAATTACTAAACATAAAAGTACCTGCACTAACGGCTGCTGACATAATACCTAGTGCAGTGGCTGTTTTCTTTAAATGCATAATCATTCCTCCCAATTAGTCAGTTAAGTAGAGAGATTTTAGTTTATCGATGTCATTGTCGGACAATCCAATGAATTGATGTAAGAAGTTATCTACAGTACTATAATTTTCCTTAATAGTATCCATTGCGGCATTGAAGTATGATTCATCTACGGTGTATAAATTATTTAAATTTTGCTTTAAAGCATCATTCATGCCATATTTACTAAATTGTTTGATTTTTAGTTCTATATAAGGCTTCATAGCATCTTTGGATAGCAAGTAGTCTTGTTTAATGGTTTCTTCATCAACGCCTAAGGCAAATAATAAAAAGGCTGCAGAGAGACCAGTACGATCTTTACCTTGTGCACAGTGGAATAAAATTGCACCACCATCATTATTTAGTAACGTCATAAATAACTTATGGAAAGCTTGTTTAGCAGATTCACTGGTTACCATGGATTGGTAGGACAATATCATATTTTGTTTTCCACGATTGGCGTCATATTTATATTGCTCTGCGTAATCAGCACCGGTTTTATCATGGCCGCTGTTGAATATGGGGTTGGCAACTAATTTGGCATTGCCGGGTAATTTATCAGCAGCTTTATTACGTTCGCTATCCGATCTAAGGTCGATATCGTACTTAATACCGTATTTTTCTAGAAAGCCTAAATCGTCTTCAGATAAATCAGCTAACTCGCCAGAACGTAAAATTTTATTCCATTTTACATGACGACCGTCAATGGTTTTATAACCACCTAATTCTCTAAAATTATATCCATTTTTTATATCTAAAAGCCGGTTGTTTTGCAAATTTTTTTCCCCCTTAAATTCCGTTCAGTCTATTTATTCTATTTTAAAAGAAAATGTTCTTTTAGAAAAGAGATAATACTTTAATATAAAAAATAATAATAAAATGTATTTACTTTTTAATCCATTTATTTAATTAGTTATTCTAATCTTTTCTTATTTGGCTCAAATGCTATCTAATTTATAAGGTTAATTATTTAAAATGGAGATGATAAAGTGATATCATGCAGAAAGTATAAATGCCCGCTGTTACGGTAATGGACAGCGTGTTGACTAATTATAAAAAATTAAAAATAGTTAATGAATGTTATAAAAAAATTAGTCTGGCTAAGGAGGAAAACGGTTATGCAATATAACAAACGTCAATTTAACAAAGTTAATGACAAAAAAGTCATGAAAAAAGTCAAGAAACAATGGATAGTAGTTTCGCTTGCTACGCTGGCCTTTTTAGGTGGATCAGCATATATGATGTCTTCTACTCGTGTAGCTCATGCGGATGATAAGCAAAGCCAACCAGCTTCAAATTCTTCTAACAATAGTTCCAATAATCAAAATGACGGATCTGTTAGTGCTCAATATGCTAATCAAACTCCTGCTAATGCAAACGTTTCTGGTAATACTTACGGAAATCAAAGCTTATCAGCAGATGCACAAAAAGCTTTTAATGATGGATTAGGGGTAAAAACTACAGTTACTACTCCAACTAATAATAACGATAATCAAAATAATAACAACAGTAATAGCACTGCAACTACATCTACAGTTTCAACTAATACAACAACAACTACTACTACGGAGAATAGTTCTAGTAAATCAAGTAATAATGATACCCTACAAAATAACACTTCTCAGGAAGATAAAGGTAACAACAATTCCAATAATCAAAATGATAATAGTGCGACATCCACAACCACCTCGTCTAATTCAGATGTTCAACAAGCCACTAGTGATGCTAATAAATATAAAGATGTAATTAATGAAGGTGCTGCGGATGCTTTTGCCGGTAAAAATAATAATGTTTCTACGGTAAATGAGGATGCCCAAAATTATTACAATGCTGCATATAATGGTGCTGCTAATGCTAGATACAAATATTATAATTTGACTACTGACCAAGGAACTAGTGATAAAGACTATACTTCATATAATCAAAATGTAAATTCCAATCAGAAAGCAAGCGATGCATACAGTTCTGCAACAACTTATGAAAAGGGATTAATTACTAAGTTTAATGGTAAAAATAATACTACTGTTAAGCTAAACGAACAGGGTCAAATTACCATTCCTACTCAAGATGATGCATATATCACTAATAATAATACCTATACCACTAATTCTGAATTATATCTAACTTATCAATACGGGGTTAATTATTATTTAGCTCATCAAGGTGTAGAAGACGCTAAGTCAGGTAAATGGTCAGGAATTAGTTCTAAACAAGGTTTAGTTTATGATGCTAACCGTGGTTTAAGTTTCCCTGGCGATAACTATCATCCTAGTCAAGATTCTACTAATGCCTATGATCAGGCTTATTTAGGTGCGCAACAAGCTATGAACGACCAATGGGATCCCGTCTATGACACAATTAATGGTGGCGTGAACACTGATGGAACCAATTGGGGATATGTATTAGGACAAGAAAAGAATAGTACTAACTTCATTAATGGAACTAGCTACTACCGCACTGGTTATGATAGTGTGGCACAAGAAATTAATAATGACCATACTGCCTTTGTACACAATTCATGGCAATTTCAACGTGCCTTAGCTGGAAATTATGACACTCCTTGGAAATTAAGTGATATTGTTAATGGAACTAATGGTGCTAATGGATATTCAGCATATAACGATGCATGGGGAAAGACGGTTAACGCTAGCAATGTTCGTTTAGTTAATGACATTGATTTCTTAGGAGCACCATATACTGAATATTGGCCAACAATGTATCATTTAAAGAAATTAGTAGTAGATGCACAAAATCACCAAGCTGATTTTCATGGATGTTTGGATCAATTTTATGCAGATGCGGGTGTTAACCCGGTTTTAATTATTAAAAATTTCCAAGTGGCATATTCATATAACTTTTACGGATTTTTAAAAATTAACCAACCTGGTACGGTTATTTATGACAACGTTAACTATGTAGGAGCACAGATGCTTTCTGATTTTCCTGCTGGTGGTAATGATATTCGTTTTAAAGGAAATATTAACAACTTGAACTTGGCTAATTACCAAACTTCACTAAATGATGGGATTCATCCTACTGAAGGTAGTGGAAACCAAGAAAACATGGAAATTCAAAACTTATTGATGTATCCAGGAACTCATTTCTTCGGTTCAGTAGCTCCAGATTACGGAAATAATGTTATTAAGCTATCCGGTAGTTTGACTATGAATGATGGTTCTCAAATGACTTTGATTCCACGTGGGAACGGTGGTTATTACGCACGTAATGGTTCTAACTACGGAATCGTAGTTACCAACGGTGCTAATTTGAATATTAATAAGGGTGCGATTTTACAAATTGTTCCAGATAAATGGAACGGAAGCAATACTTTCGCCAATGGTATTTACACATATGGTAATGTAAATGTTAATGGTGGTACTTTAGATATTGAAACTAATGCTCCTAGTTACTTTAACAATGCTGCCATGTATGTGGACCAAACCGGTCAAGTGAATATAGCTAATGGTGGATTGGTTAAAGTTCAATCTCAAAACTTATCCAATACTTCAACTAATGGATACGGAATCTTATATAATAACCAAGGTAAAATTAATGTTAATAATCTAGGTAATTTAAATGTAAATGCCGATGGTACAGGACAAATTAATTTAGTATCTGGACCTATTAGTATTACTAACCCGGGTCAAAATAATATTACTTTGGATTTAACTAAGAATAGTAATAATCAAAGTACAATTTCTAATAATCAAATTGATGCTTACACATCATTAGTAACTTATGGAAACCGTTCTGGTTCTGATCAGTTGTCAACCACTAAATATCCTAGTCAAATTTTATATAGTTTCCATTTGAATAACAAAAATCAAAATAACTATGTAGATGCTTCTGCTAATGCTGGTTCTTTCCCATCCGGAACTCCTAATTATTTACAAATTGCAACTGTTCCAGCTGTGTACTTTGTAGGACCAATGACACCGGTAAAGAATGAAGATGGAACTTATACATTAACTGGATATGCTCAAGTAGGTGGTCATAAACCTGAAGATAAAGATCCAATTTATATTCAAGCAGGTTATGGTACTAATAATTCCTACACTGGTTTGAATTATCTACCAGGTAATATTCACAATACAGTTACCAAAGACCATAACGTATATAGTCAAACCATAGATATTCCTAGTGACTATAACTATCAAATAATTAAGTATGCGGTTAATATGCCTAAGGACTACAATCCAAAAGTAAATCCTTATGTAGGTCTTTTACTACGTTATGGAGTAGATGGTATTGATACTACAGCACAAGTACAAACTGGAGACTATGTATCCTCTCAACATCGTTATGATTTAGATAAAAACAATAATTTAGTAGATGTTGGACAACAAGTTATTACTTCTGGAAACTATAATAAAATTGGTGACGGTGTAGGAAATGCTTTAACTGACGTTTCTAACAACAATACTAATAGCCAAGACATTAATCAATACAAGATTAATGCTAACTATACCAGTGGGTATAACAGTGTTGTAGCAGGTTATAATGCGTTCAATAACGGACAACCTGATCCTACTAATAATCCTGCAGCTATACCATCAACTACTGCAGCCACAGCTAGTGATCAAGGAAATAATGCGGTGGTTAATGATCCCAGTGCATACATTCAAGGGTACAATCGTGCTAAAGCCGATGCAGAAGGAACTAAAAAAGGGATTAACGATATGATTAACGGTAATCCTCAAGTAACTAGTTCTACAGCTACAGTGCAATATAATAATAACTACAACAATGCTTATTATAATGTGCTTCGTGGTTATACCGATAAAGGCAATAACGTAGTATCGCCACTATCTAACAGTGTTTCTTATCAACAGGGTTTTTACGCTAGAAAGAATTTTACTGATGGACAAAATGATGCTTATCAAGGAAAGGTAGATACTAATCGTATACAAAATGATGCTGCCTACCACGTAGGGGTATCTGCTTTCAATGATGCCAAAAGCCAAGTGTTGACTGGCTCACATATTCCATCTGGTCAAGGGCAAATTTACACTTATGCTTATAATCAAGCATTACAAAACTTAACTAATAATTATAATGATGGATCTAACGCGTTCTTAAATAACGGGGTTAATGATACTGAAGAAACTTCTACGGTAGCTACTCAAGTAGCTAGTCAAGGTTACAGTGATGCTCAAGATGGATACAATGGCGTTAATAAAGGTAACCAAAACTTACCTGGTTATCAATTAGGTCAATCCATTAAATCTGGAGTAACTGCGGTATTAAATGGAAATGTAGATGATGATTCTCAAGCTGCTAATAAAGCAGGTTATGACAAGGGTTATCAAGATGCTTTAAGTGCCTTTACCAACGGAGTAAATTCTGGCAATACTACAGTTTCTGGTAATGTTACTCAAGCATATCAAGATGGGTTAACCGCTGCTAAGAATGCTAATGATGCAATTGCTAAAGCAGAAAATGATTTAGAAAAAGGTAATACATCATTATTGAATAATACAGACACTACTGATTCTGTAGTTTATAAGACTGCCTACAATGCTTATAAACAAGCATTCAATGATATTAGAGATGGTAAAAATTCTACATCTGCTAACCAATCTTCGATTTATCAAGCAGTTTACAATAATGCTTCTACACAAATTAAGAAACAATATGATAAAGGAATCAGTGATTTCTTAGATAATAAACAAGATAGTAATAATAAAGCCTATGGATATACACAGGCTTATTCAGATGCGCAAAAAGCTTATAACGACTTTAATGATAAATTTTCTAAGAATGATAAAAAAGTCGATGGGATTTCTATTACAATTGATAATCCATCTAGTGCTTATAAACAAGTTTTTAATGCCTTGTTAGATTCAAAACGTGGTGCAGCAGATGCACAAGAACAATTAAAAGATGGATACAATCGCCCTGCTGATTCTACTAATTCTGACTACATGAAAGGCTTTAACGCGGTACGGGATGCATATGCAGACGCTGCTAAGTTAAATCCATCTACATCACAAACCAGTCGTGCTTATGTAGATGCATATAATGAAGCTAGAGACGAAGTTTCACAAGAATATAAAAAAGCTGATGGTGAATTTCTATCTGGTAAAGATAAACCATCTGATAATAGTCCTTTAGCTACCCAAGCCTTCCAAGACACTAGTTATGGATACCAAACAGGTTTATCAGTAAGCGATGAATCTCAATTGTCTGCTCAACAAAGGAACAATCGTGGATTTATGGATGGATTCCATGCAGCTCAATCGATTGCAAAAGGTTATCAAACTGCCGAAGAGGCTGGATTAAATCATAAATATGAAAGTAAAGATTATGAAGAAGCTCATAAAAATATAACATCCATAGATGCTGATTATTCTGAATATCAAGCATATTTAGGTGCTAAAGCTGGTCTAAATGGTGTAAATATTGATGGTTCTAATCACTCACTTGCTTATAAGCAAGCTTATCAAAAAGCTTATGCTCAATCACAATCAGATGCTGAACAAGGAGTGAAAGATTACTTACGATATGGTTTAGATAAACGCGGAATTAATAAAATAAAAAATAGTTCACAATATGATTCAGGATACGAAAATGCTAAAACAGGTTTCGAATTATTTGAACAATACTATAAGAATAATGGTTATGACCCAAGAAAATTAAACGAAATTAGCCTAATTTCCCAAGATCATCCTTTCTCATATAAAGAAGGATTTGAAGCTGCTAGAAGTGCTTATTCATATCTAAACGGTAATTCTTTAAACGAATTAAACCCGGATTCATCACAAGCTATTGCATATAATCAAGCACAACAAGGATATACCGATGCTATGAACAATCCCGATGCTACGAAAATTGCTGATAACGACAATACAGTTAGTGAATCTTATAAAATTGGATATAACAACGTGGTAGATCAAGTTATTAATGGTTATAATGATGCTATTAAAGACCAAAGAAGGGTATCTGCTGAAAATAATGTTATGCCTAGTGATACTAATTATGATAAGGCACAATCTTATTTAGGTGCAGTGGCTGGAATTAATGCAGCTCAAGATTCTACTCAATCATCAACTGCTGATGCCTCTTATCCAGTTGCATATCAAAAATCTTACGCAAAAGCTTACCAATTATGGAAAGACAATTTATCTAATGGTGCTAACTTATTTGTAAATGGTCAATATAATAGTAATAACCAATATAATGGCCAAGGTAGTTTATATGCTAACCAAGAGGCAGGTAAAACTTCCTTAAATATGGGTTATATTCAAGCGCAAAATGGATTTAATGATGCTTTATACGGTAAGGGTAAATCAGAACCTACTAATTCAACATTTAGTGGCGCATATGATACTGGATATCAATCCTACAATGATTCATTGAATGGAATTAATGCGGCCAAAAATGAACATGCTACCAGTGCAATTACAGTAGGAAATCCTACTCCTGATAAGGCCTATGTAGATGGATACAATGCTTATGTACAAGCTAAATCCGATGTGCCAACTGGTTTAGATGCAGCTACTAATAAATCTGAATTTGCTAAACAAGATGCAATGTATCAATCATTATATCCAATTGTTCGTCAACAATTAGTAACTTCGTATCAAAATGGACAACAATCCTATTTAAATGGCTATGATGAAAATGCAGCTCATAACAGCGATGATGAATTATTTAACCAAGGTTTTAGCGATGCTAAATCTGGTGTACAAACTGGTTTAGCTAATACGACAGATAATCAATTATCACAACATGGTGCTTATAAAGCAGGTAAAACTTTCTACAATAGCTACATTCAAGGATATAAAAATGCACAAAGTAGTACTTCTAATAATTCTACTGATCAAATAGGAGTGGATGCATTTAATGGTTCACAAGATGCTTATAACGCAAGTATTTCCAATGCACCTTACCAATTAAATCCTAATAAATCATTGGCTTACAACATTGCTTATCAAAACGCTTATGCTGATGGTCAACATTTGCATGAAAAAGGTGCTAATGAATTTTTAAATGGTCAAGGAGTTAATCCAGCAACTAATGTTACTAAAGGATTCCCAGCTCAAGCCGAACAAGATGGTTATAACCAAGCACAAAATGGTTACCAAATGGGAATGAGTTCTAATCCGCTAACAGATGTTCAAAAGAATAACCCTTCATTTATGTTAGGATACAATGCTGCAATAATTGCATCTGCATATCTAAATGGAAATACTCAAAATCAAGCTGTAGAAAAAACAGTAAAAACTAAAAACCAATATGCTGATTACAATAATAATTTTGAAAAGTACTTCCAAGATGCTGATAAGGGATATAGCGATGGTTCTACTACACAATTAACTAATACAGCTGCAAAATATTCTCCAGCATATTTGACAGGTTATTATGCAGCTCGTGGTATGGTAGATTTCACTAATAACCAACCACTAACTACACAAAGTAATTTATTAAATAATTTAACTGACAGTACTTCAGCACAAACTGCATACAACACTGGTTATAACCAAGCGGTTAAAGGATTTAACGAAGCCGCTGATGGCTTAACTAAACTGGATAGTACTGCTACTAAAGCTGAAAACTCTGGATTTAATTCTTTTAATAATAGTTCAGCTAAAATGGACATTACTAATGGAATTAATCAAGCTAAGATTGATTTTTATAATAGTCCATCATTAAATAGTAATGTAACAATTCCTGCCGCTATTAATAATAAAGGACAACAAGTGATTGCTGCATACCAAAATTCATATGTCAAAGCTAAAAACGATTACGCTAATGGTGTTAACGAATATCTAAATGGTGTAGACATTAATGCTACAAAGACTATTAATGATAATCCAAGTCAAAATCAATATGATTTTTATAATCGTGGATTTATGGATGCTAGAAATGCTTATGCACAAACCTTATTGGGAGTGAAAGATAGTGCTAATGATTCTAGCCAAAGTGGTTCTTCTATTGTCAACACCCCTATATCTAACACTATTAACCAAACATTGAAGGTATCAAAACCTAACACCACAGTTACTTTACCAGCAACTAATAATGATGGTAATGCTTTAGGAAATGCTGAAGCTACTGGATTAATTAATGCGTTCAAAGATTTGAAAGCTACTGGTAGTTTGATTCCACAAAGTAAGAGTGATGTTAACTATCAAAATGCTGCTACTGCAATGTTGCAAGCGCAAAATGATTTGTTAACGCATACTTCCATGGATTTAACTAATAAAGGTTTGCTATACAGCAATGCTTACGCATTAGCTAAACAATATGCACAAGATGAATATCAAAATGGTGAAGATAGTGTACTAAAATCGATTCCATTAGATAATGATGCTTTTGCTATTCAAGCAGCAAGTAATACTCAAAATGGTTTTGTGGATGCTTTAAATGGATTAGAACCTAATGGTGTTAACCAAAAGAACGTTCAATATATGGCTGGACATGATGCAGGTATCTTAGTTAAAAATGCTTATGTGGATACTATGAGTAATCCAAATCAAAATAAGAATTACAGTCTTAATGATGGTACCAATGATGCAGATTCTAATAATGTAGAAGCAGCTGTTAAATTAGCGTTGTCAGATTTTGAATCAAATAAGACTCGTACATCTACAGATTCAGCTTTTGCTAATAGGTATACTGGTGCAGCATACAATGCAGCTACGTCTGCTATTCAAACCGCAGCACTTAACGGTATGAGTAACTATTTATTCAACCAAAGCCGTCTAGATAAGATCTTTACTACAGCAGAACAACAAGGATTTGATAAAGGTTCTAAAGATGCACAAGATGGATTTACATTTGGATTAACCACTTCTACTATGCCTAATGGGGAGAGTCAATATTACCAAAATGGCTTTAATGAAGCTCAACATGTGTTACAAGCTATTAAAGATGGTACAGCAGATGGACCACAAGGTATTAATAGTCCTAAAATCATTGAAACAGCATATCAAGAAGCATATCAAGCTACTTTAGATGCACAAAATAGTATTAAAAATGGCGGAACTAATGATCAACCATCTGATGCTGATAAACATGACAATGTTTATAATCAAGCCTATAAATTAGCTTTTGATCAAAACCAAAAGACTTATTTAGAAGGTGCAATTAGTTTTGTTCAAGGTAAAGCCTCCCCTAATAAGTTAGACATGAATACTAGTGGTTACAATAAAGCACAAGATGGCTATGATTGGGCTAAGCAACAAACATTCGCTGCAGGTAGCAGTAATAGTGACAAGATTAGTCAATTACAAAATGATTTTGCTCAACTTCCTGATGTTTTACAAACTAATGCAGCATATAAGACTGGTTACCAAGCATATTTAGGTGAATTAAAGGGTTATCAAGCAGCTCTAGAAAATGCTGATAACAAGGATGAACGCAATAAGATGAATGCTTCGGATCTAACTGATTCGGCTAGCTATGCAGAAACTATTAGGGAAGGTAGTGCATACAATGGTGCTGTAGATGCTTTAAATGATTATCTACAACACGATGTAGCTAATAGTCCTAAACATGCTGATAATTCGGTATATGAAAATGCTTATCAACGTGCAGCAAGCGAAGTAGCTAGTCATGTAAATGCCGGTGCTGAAGACTTCTTGGCTCACACTAATACACAAGATCCAAATGCTTCAGAAGCTGGATTGTTATCTAAAGCGTCATCTAAAGGATTCACTGATGCTATGAGTGGATTTAACACTGTGCAAAACTTAAGTGACAGTGATTTAGCTAAACAAACAAAGGCTTATAAACAAGGTTATCAAGCTAAACAACAAGCTCTAATTGGATTAGCTACTTCTATGAGTGATACAAAACCAGCTGATGCCACAGCTGCCGTAGCATATGATGCTGCAAGAGATGCTAGAAAAGCATTGAGTATAAACCAAGTTAATACTAATTTCGCCGATAAAGATGCGGTATACAAATATGTATATAACCAAGTGGTTAGTGATTATCAAGCAGGTATGGATAAATTCAAAGCAGATGATAAATCAGCTAATACGGGCGATATGACTACTGGTCATACTGACGAAAACAATGGTTATGCAGCTGGTCTAACCGCTACTGGTAATACTGATTTATCTAACCATAGTAAAGGTTATGTAGATGGATTTAATTTAGGTAAAGCTTCTGCTGACGCTTACCATATTTTCCAAAATAGTAAGCAAGACGGTAATAATAACCATGCTTATAATGGTGATTCACTAGGTACATCGGCCTTTGACGGTGCCCAAGATGGATATAAAGATGCCTTCGATAGCAATAAGAAATACACTACTGCTCGTAAGAATGAAAATAGCATTAAAGCTTATAAAGATGCTTATGATAAGGCATATGCTAGTGCAGTGAGTGCAATTCAAAATGGTATGAATGCATTCCATAACTACGCTAAAAACGATGATGATGCTAAACCATCTGCTAACTTAGCTGCAGACCAATCTGCTATTGATAAGGGATATACAGATGCTAAATCTGGTTATAACGACGCTTATAACTACGTAGTTAAGAATCCAACTGCGAGTGATGTTAATGCCGGTAGATCTCAATCTGATATAACCACTTCTTATAATGATGGTTATCAATTAGGCTTAGATGTTGCTCAATCATTAGCTGCTGCTCGTAATGATATTACTGCGGATAAATTGGCTAATAATAATGCTGATAGTGATGCTAATGTGGCGTTTAATGGAGCTAAACAAGGTTTTGTCGATGGTAAAAATACAATTAACTCCCACTCAGTAGATACTACTAAAACAGGAGCTTATCAAAAAGCTTATGTAATTGCTTTAAACGAAGCACAACAACAATATACAAACGGAAATCAAGAATTCTTAGCTGGTAAAACAAATCCTAGTGGAACTGCTACTAGCAAGAATGCGGATGTAGATGCATATAATACCGGTTACCAAGAAACTTCGGATGGATATAACGATGGAATGAAGGGTGTATCTAATCCAATTAGTCAAGCTAGCGGATATAAAGCTGGTTATAACCGTGGAATTTCACTAGCTAGGAGCTTTGCAGATGCACAAAATGGCAACGCTGATTACACTGGAACTGATCAAACTACCGGCGCTTTTAGTGCAAAAGAAACCTTTGATGCTGCAAAAGCTGGTTTTCAAAGAGCTGCTAGTTTCCAAACTGCTGAAAATAATTCTGATAAATCTATTTCTTATCAAAATGCTTATAATTTGGCTTACCAAGAATATAATGATGCTTTAATGCAAGGATTCGATGACTTTTCTAACGGAAAAGCTGATAATCCAACTAAATCTACTAATTATGTAGATAAAGCGATTGTACGTGGTTATCAAATTGCTAGTGATGCGTTCGCTGATAGTTATAATGGCCAAGCTTCTAAAGCACCTACCGATACATCTAAGACTATCTATGATAATGGATATGATTTAGGTACGGGTGCTAGAGGTTATGTATTTGATGGTTCATATGATGCACACAATGCCGCACAAGCTAAGGGTTATGCCGATGCTAAAGCAGGATTTGAGGCTGCTGCTAACGGCGCACAAAATCCACAAAGCAATGAACCATCCTATGCTAAAGGTTTCCAAGCATACAATAATTATGTAAAGGGTGTGCATGATGGTTCTATTAAGAATGGTCAACAATTAGAAACTACGCAAGATTATGGAGATGCTTATCAAGCTACTCAAGCGGCTCGTAATGACTTTATGCATTATCAAAATACTGATAACAGTCAACATACGCCTATTTATCAATCTATCTTTAACATTAAGGGTAAGGAATTCCTAAATCAATATGAAGCCGGTAAGAATGCATATCTAACTGGTACCAACAATAAAGGTACTGATTTTCATGCACAAGGTTACCAAGATGCTATTGATGGTTTTGCTGCTGGTTTTGCAAGTGATGAAGCTACGCAAACCCAGAACACTGATAATATAGGATACACTGAATCTTACCAAGCAGGACAATCCGCATGGAAAGGATATCAAGCCGCATTAGCTAATAAGAATCACAACGATAGTGGTGATGATTCTATCTATGCTACTGATGCCTTTAATGCCGCAGTACAAGCTCTGAATGATGCATATAACCTTAACAATACTGGATTAGGTAATGATAAATCTATTGCTGCGCAAAATGGTTATAAGACTATGCTTTCTTTAGCACAAAAAGCGGTAGAAGATGGATTAACTAGTTTTACTAATACTGCAACACTACCAACTAATACCGGGAATAGTTTAGATAAGTTAAAATATGATGCTTATATAACTACCTATGATGGATATCAAGCTGGACTTTCTGGTAATTTTGATAATTCACAAAGTAATAATAAAGCCTATGTTCATGGTTATGATTTAGGTAAGGGTGCTAATGAATTCTTAAATACCAAACCACAAGCAGACAGTAGCTTAGATAACAGTGTAGTTAGTCAAGGATATAAAGATGCCGAAGCTGGATACAATGCTGCTAAATCAAATGCTTCATTAACTGCTGCACAAAAGGCAGATAAAGTATTTATGGCAGGATATAACGCAAGAGTTAATGCTGTGAAAGGTGCCGCTGCTACTTATAATGAAAGCAATGTAGATACTGATCGTTATGCTGATTATGGCCATGATGCTGTAATACAAGCAGTAAATGATGTAAGAAATGGTGTTAAAACTGACATTTCTGGTCAACCACAAGCTTATCAAGATCAATATAATGATTACTTCAATAAAGCATATGGAAACTATGATGAAATTAAATCCAATGTAACTAATTCAAAATCTACTGATGATATTAGTAAACAATCTAATGTAACTGGTGATTATTTCAATGCTATTAAGCAATATCTAAATAAGAATGATGCCACATTACCTAATAATTTAGCTACTAAACGAGGAATTGCGGATGCTAAACAAGCCTACACTAACGGAATTGCCAGTGTGGATAAAACGCTTCCTTATGCTGGTTATCTACCTGCTTATAATGTGGGATTGAAACTAAGTATTGGATTCTTAGCAGCTAAGAATGATGTAACCAGTACCACTGTCAATACGGGAAATGTAGATGCTAATACTAAAGCGGATATTATGGCTTCTCATGATGGAGCCATTGCTGGGTACCAAGCAGCTAAGCAAGGTGGACCTGCTGAAGATACTAACGCCAATGATTCCTTGCCATACAGTGCTTCTTATGAAGTAGCATACAATATGGCGATGAATAAGATTAAAGAAGGAAACAATAATTTCTTAACTTCTGCGGGAGCAGGACAACCTAGTGATTCTAATGCAATGGAAGCTGCTAGTTATAACTTTGGTTATAATGAAACTCGTGATGGTTATAAAGATGCTATAAATAATCAACCTCAAAAGAGTGGAGCATCATCATCTTATGTATCTGGTTACCAAGCTGCCATTAATGCCCAACAGGGTCGTGACGATGCTAACCATGATAAGAATTATCAAAGTAACGATGTTCAATACATGGCTGGATATAACGCTACTAAAGCAGCTAGACATGATGCTAGATTGACTAATAATCAACCAAGTGATGTAGCTTCTCAACCATGGGTATATCAAGATGTATATCAAAATGAATACTTTAAAGACAATACCGCATATATCAATGGAGTTAATAATTATACTAAGAATGTAGATAATGATTCTGATGCTAGTGAATTCCAAAAATTAGGTTATGCAGATACTCAAGCTGGATACGCCGACACGCTAAGAGAAATAGCTGGAAATAATGATAGTTATGGTTATCAACAAGGGATTCAATTAGCTAAAGATAATGTATTAGCATATCAAACTGCATTTAAGGATCCTAAACAATTATCAACTAAGCACTTTGGTGGAAGTAATATAGACGCTACTCAAACTTACAATGCCGCCATTGCAGCATATCAACAAATATTAGGTGAACATGCTAAGAATGTGGATGCTAATGCTTCTATTGCTTATCAACGTGCCTATAATACTGCTTATGATGATGCTAAAGCGGCACTTCTAGCGGGTAGTCAACGTTTCATGGATGGTTTATCTAATGATAAGGCCCAAGGTGCTAATGCTGATGATGTAGCTTACACTATGGGATATAACAATACGCAAAATGGTTATGCTGATGGTTATAAGGCTATTGCAGTAGATAAATTAACTACTTCTCAACAAGGTAGTGCTACCTTTATGACTGGATATAATCTAGGAAAAGGTGCTTTAGACTTTGTAAATGGCTTAACAGAAGGCAAGGCAACTGCTACTAATACTGATATGCCAATAGATGCCCAAGCTAACTATCATAATGGTTATGCAATGGCACAAAAAGGTTATCAATTAGCTGCTAGTGGAGTTGGTCATGATAAGTTGACTAATGCTCAATTGAATAATCCTGCCTTTATGAGTGGATATAACATGCAAGATGAAATTCAACAAGGAATCCATGATGCCATGATAAATTCTACTCAATCTGGGAAATTCAATTCTAATAGCCCACATGATAGAGCATATCGTGCGGTTATAGATGCATTAAACGATTTCCAACAAGGCCATAAGCGAAATATGGATAATCAACCAATTGCTTATGCCAGTGCTTATAATGACATTTATGCACAGATTAAAAACCAAGCTGCTGCAGGTAGTAAGCAATACCTAAGTGGCAAGGAAAATGATCATGCACAAAGTCAAAATATCTTAGACCGCGCTTATACAATGGGTTACCATCAAGCTCAAGCGGGAGCACAAAATGTTTATGATCAAGTTGCTGTTGGAAAATCCGTAACCGATAATCAATTAACGGATGTTCAACGTAAGGATGCTTCGTTTATGACTGGTTTCCGTTATGCTGAAGGAGCTGTATCATTTGTAAATGGACAAAATCCTATTTTAAGTGATACTAATGCTCAAGATGGATACAATGATGCTTCTGCAGGTTATGATTTAGGTATGTCTGGAATTTCTATAGATAAACTAAGTGTGGATCAACGTAACGATAAAGCATTTATGATTGGATTTAATAAATCTGGTGGAGCCTTAAGTGGTTATCGTTTAGCACAACAAGAATTTGGTACCAGTGATAATAAACATATGTCTAATAATGACCAAGATGTGGCTTATCGCGGTGCTATAGCTGGATTCTTGGCTGCTAAAGCAGGTAAAGCTATGCAACCAACTGACGAATCTTTAGTTTATGTTCGTGCTTACCAAAAAGCTTACCAAGAGTGGCAAAGCTTAACTCAACAAGGTGTTTCTGATGCATTAGCTGGTACAGAGAATCGCAGTTCTGGATTTAATGTTGTAGATAAAGCCAGTTATAATAATGGTTATCAAGCTACTAGTGTTGCATTACATGATGCTCAAAGTAAATCAATTAATGTAGGAACTGTTACTGGTTCATTTGGGTTAAATAATAGTATTTACTCAGTAGTCTTTAATGGCTATGTAGCAGGTTATCAAGCCGGTTATCATTTAGAAAGTGATCAAGCCACTAATTCTGATAGTAATTATCGTTCGGCTTTTGCTAAAGGTTATGCATTAGGTAATAAGTATGCTCCTAAGCCAGTGTTGCCTACTGTCCCTGAAGATGATGATCGTGTGGTTAAAGATTTTACTATGGGTTCTAAGGCAAAACAATTTGATTCAGTTGATGCTCGTAATGCTTACAATGCAAATTATGTAAACGTTACTAATGGATTCTATGCATCAATTAAACCAACTTCTACTAATAGCCAAAGTGATAACTACTACTTCAAACAAGGTTACCAATTGGCACAAGAAGTAAAACGTGCTATAAGGGATGCTAAGAGTCATCCTAAGTGGAAACATAGTCATATTAAGCATGAAAGCACTGGATATATTCAAGGGTTTGATGCTTACCGTGCTGGAATATTATCAGAACTTAGAAATATTAGAAGTGCTAAATATCGTAAACATAGAGTAACTATGTCTACTGCTAGAAAACTAGGGACACTTTATGATTATGCTTTCCGACAAGGATATAAAGCAGAAAAGAAACGTCAAGTTAATAATGGTACTCGTGCTGGTAAATATCGTGGCACACATAGTTATCACTATGCTGCTTCCATTAGCAAGCATACGGTAGATTATGTACGTTCTTATCAACGTGCATATAAGAAGGTATTAAGTCGTCGTTTGCCAAGATATATTTACAATATTAAGGCGGTTTACACGCATAGACGCACTCATTTTACACGTGATAATCGAATAGTTTACTACGCTAAGAAACCTCGTTACGCTGCACATGTATTTAGAATCAGAGGGATAGCTTTCTATAAGAATGGGGTACCAAGATATCGTGTAGCTGGTGGTATTTTAACTGCTAGTCCACGTGCAATTCGTAGTGCATACTACTCTTATAAGAATAAAGCTACTCATTATCGTGTAATTCGTCCTACTGGTGTATGGATTCATGAAGGAAGTCACTTTAGTGTCCATAACCGTATTAGAAGAATTAAACGTGGTCAGATTATAAAGATTAGACGAGTGGTTAAATATAAAGGATTAACTCGTTTGTACTTTAATGATCATCAATATATTACAAGTAACAAAACATACGTGAAAATGACTAGAAAATAGTCAAAAAGAAAGAACCTTATCTAAAAAAGATAAGGTTCTTTTTTATAAATATAATAATTTTTTTGTAATAGTTCTTCGTTAAACATTGGTGCATAAGCATTTTGCTTTTTTTTAAATAAGTTAAGTATTAACATAGTATATGTAAAAACGTATATGTACTTTAATTTAAGGAGAGCGAAGCGAAGTGCAATATAATAAACAACAATTTAATAAAATAAATGATAAAAAAATAATGAAGAAAGTAAAAAAGCAATGGGTAGTAGTATCTATTGCTACTTTAGCTTTCTTAGGAGCATCCGCATTTGGCATGGTTAATACTACATCTGCCAAAGCCGCAGAAAATGCTCCAGCTGAAACTCAAAATTCAGATAATAGTGATAATAAATCACAAAAAGTTAATCAAGATAAGCAAGATGATAATGATTCTACTAAGTCATCAGACACAAAAGTAGCTAATAATTCGCCAATCAATAACAATAATGACCAACAAGATGGTAATACTAACGCAAAACAATCAGAGAAAGAAAATCAAAATAGTTCCAATAGTTCTAAACCATCTGATAATAACGATCAAAGACAAGACAGCAGTCAAAACAATGGGCAATTATCTAGTTCAAATAGTGGACAACACGATAAAGATAATAACCATCAACAAGATGATGGATTATCATATCGTTTGGGTGAAAATGCACAAAACAGTACTATTACCACAAGTGATGGGAGTGTTATCACCAACCCAAACAAAAATGATGAAACAGCTCATTATAGTGAACAAATTCAACAAGGTTACATGGATGCCTACAAAGGAAAAGGCAATCAATCTAAAAAGCTAAGTGGACAAGCCGCTAATTATTACAATTCTGCCTATGATGGCGCAATTGCAACTATGAATTCTTATAATAAGTCAACTAAGGGAATCGGTTCTGGTACTCAAGACTATAATTATTATGGTAATACAGTTACTAAATTAGGTGACTTTAAAAGTGATAGTGCCAATGCTCAAACGGGTAGTAAAGGATTTAAGCCTAAGGATACAACCAAGGGTGATGACAATGTTGATAAGAATGCAAGCACATCTAGTTCATCTAGTTCTATGCAAAAGAATCCAACAGATGGAACACCTTTGAATTATGGAACTAGTGATGATACTAATCAAGGTGGAGCTGATAATCCTACTGATGCAACCAATTCTGTTACTAAATACTCCACAACTATGGATAGTAGAATTAATAATGCGAATAATTTATCAGTAAAATCGAATAGTGCTAATCAAGCAATTAGTATTCCTTCATCTAGCACTTCAGATATCGCCAATGAACGCAAGCTTTACACTGATGCTGGTGCCGTAGGATTAGAAAAAGCATTTAATCAAGCGGTAAATTATGTCCTTACACAACAAGGTATGGCAGATGCTGAAAGTGGTAAATGGCAAGGTGTTTATCCAGGTAGCAATGGTAAAACAAAAGATTACTATTTAAATTCTACAAAAAATGATACAAGCAATCTATACGATCAAGCATATCGTGGTGCTAGAGATGCTATGAATAGGTATTTTACTAACAACAGTTACAACGGAAATAATTCTGTTCCTAAAGTGAATACCGGTGTTCAAGCTTATAATCAAGGATTTAATGATGTAGTAAATCAAGCAGCAAATGGAACTGTTTATGTACAAAATGGAAATCAATGGTCATCTATTATGACAGCATCAACAAATACAGGTGGTGTTAATGGTAATACTGCAGGTAACATTACTACCGTTAGATTAGCGAACGATGTTGATTTGAGTGGTGCTACAAATGGTGAAAACAATGGGACTATAACTACTCAATTTTCTTCAATAACTATAGATGGACAAAACCACATGATGGATTTTCATGGTAGTAATTATACAGTTAATAGTAGAAACAACAATTTAGATGTATATTTACAAAATTTCCAAGGACTCTATGGTGCTAATTTCTATGGCCCATTTCGTGCTCAATCTGGAGCTGCATTTCATTTTGCAAACATAAATTATGTGGGTCCTCAATTGTTAAGTTCTACTTCTAATGATACTTACTTTAGTGGTAACGTTAATGTATTAGTTCCAACTTCAAGCACTAATTACAATTCTCCATTTCAAAGCAACGTTCCTATTGAAGGTGGAGGAAATCAAGAAAATCTAGAAGTTAATAATTTTATTCTAGAACCTAACTCACATTATTTTGGTAATACTTCATATGCAGTTGGAGGAACTAACATTGCAGTTAGTGGTAATGTTACTTTAGGTGAAAATTCTAAAATGACATTAATTCCTCGAGGACAAAATGGTAACAGTAACTACAATAGTGGTAACTATGGAATTGTTATGAATAATAATGGTGCACAATTAAATATTAATAAGAATGCAACATTAAACATTATTGCTGGACAAGGCCAAGGAATATTAGGTGGTGGTGTTGGTTCTGGAAACGCTATCACAATTAATGTTAATGGTGGTACATTAAACTTTGAAGGTAGTAATGGTGATTCAGGTGGATATAATCAACCTATTAATTTACAAAATTCAGGAATTAAAGTAAGCGTCATCAATGGTGGTGTGTTACAAGCTTTGATGGACAAGGTCCCAGGAAGAGTTAATGGGGGAGGTACCTACTATGGATTAATAACTAATACAGCAGGATCCTTTAATGTTGGCTCAAGAGGTAACTTAAAAGTAGGTTTTACCAACTCAAAGGGTAACTTTGTCCCATACTATGGGTCTGTAAACATTAATTCAGTTGGTAATAATCATGCAATATTTATAAAACCTGATCAAATAAGACAATTTCAAACTACTTCTGGTAGTAATGCTGGTGGAACCGGTGGTGATATTAAGGCTTATACTGTAGCTGTTAAATATGGCAATCAAACGAAGTACTTATATAGCTTTGATTTGATATCTGGTTCAACTAGATATACAGGAATTGATGTTGACGGTAATAGAATAACCGATGGTCAAGTTACAGGTAATACGTTAGAACTTTCTGATGTTCCTACTGTTAGTTTTGCAGGGCCCGTAACTAGAACAACTAATTCTAATGGGGATACTGTATTAACTGGATATGCTAGATTATCAAATTATAAGCAAGTGAATGGACAACCTATTTATGTTGGAATTGCTTATGGAAATAATTCTACTGACTATACTAAATTACAAAATGTTACTGGTGGCAATTATTCTAATGAATTTTCTAAAGCAGATCCAAATAAATATGCTTCTAAAGTAGACACAAAAAATTATGATGGTGGAATTATTCCAATCACTTACACAATTCCAAAAGGTATGGTTGTCAATCCACAATATGTTGGAATGAGATTACACTATGGTATTAACTCAGTTAATTCCATTGTTGGTTCTGATTCATATTCCACAAATATTGAAGGATATGATGATGCGGGAAATGGTAAAGTTAAGCTAGTAAGTACCATGCCAGTTGCTAATGGCCAATTAGGAAACGTTAACCAAGGTACAGATGATGCATTAGCTGATAGTGTGTCTGGTACCAGCGTAAATAAGAATGCTGAACCTTTTAATACTAAGACTAATAGTGATTATCAAGCTGCTTATAGTGCTGTTCAAGCAGGATTTAATGCATATGATAATGCTACGGCAAATCAAGATATTACCCAGTTGGATGCATATAAGCAAACTGATAATCCAAGTGCCTTTGTGAAGGGATATAATGAGGCTGCATACCAAGCTGGTTTACAAGATGCTCAAGGGAATAGAGTTAGTGAAGAAGCATCTAAGAATGAAAATTATGCTAAAGCACATAACGATTATGAAAGTGCTTATAATACAGCGTTGGAAAACCCTAACTTAGGATTTAATGACTTAAAGAATTCATTTAATTTACCTACCCACATGTTAAATGGAGTAACAGGTAAAAAAGATGCTGGTGCAGCTTTACAAGCTGTTTCAGATGCTCAAGGTGTTATTGCTTTTATACAAGATGTTCGTAATGGAAATCAAAATCAGAAGGCTAAGATTGCCAATAATCAAGGACCTTTAACTTCGTATAACTATGCTTCTGACGGTTATCGTAATGCTATGAGTGTTGGTGCTCAGGATGATAATCCTGATGGTCAAGTTAACAAAGCCGAAGAAGCTGGCTTCAATTATGCACAATCTATTATTAACGGAGCTATATATAATAGTTTACCTACTACGACAAATAATCATATGAATAGTTTGGTTTATGCAAAAGAAGGTAACGATGCGGCTCAAAAAGGGATTGCTAAAGCTTTACAGAATGGTAATAATTCGGCAGATTCTAGATCTAGTTCTCCTAGTCAAATAAACACGGACAATTATAAAGGAAATTTAACTGCTTACCGAGATCTTAAGTATGGTGCTTATGCTGCTTTAAACGGCCAATCTGACGCAAAATTGAATACTTTGCAAAAAGTAGCTTATGAAAAAGTTGCTTATACAGTAGGTATGAATGCATTTAATCAAGATAAAGGTTCCAATATTCCAAATGGTTATAAAAATACTTCTGCTGAATCTGCATTTAAGAAAGGATATGAAGATGCTACTGATTCAGCCCAAAAAGGAACTTCTGATGGTATCTCAGCTGTAATTAATAATGCTAAAGCTTCTAATGCTCCCGGTAATATACCTTCAAATGTATCTAGTGCAGATGCCTACAAGAAAGGATACAAGGGTGGAGTTGATGGTTATAAAGATGGTTCCAATGATGGACAATATCTCCATAGAGATACTGATGATAGGACCAAAACTTATCAAGACTCTTATGATTCTGCATATGCACAAGGTCGCCAAGTAGCTGGTGGTAACGATTATGTAAAATACAAGCAACCTAAAGCCTCTGATGCCGATTACAAGAAAGGTTATCAACAAGCTGAACAAGGGCACACTGATGGATATAATGATGCTAAGACTCAAGAAAATCCAAAACCTACAAAATCTGATGCTAAACCTTATGTAGCTGGTTATAATAATGGTATTGATGACGAAAGAAAAGATGCCTTAAATAAAGCTAACCAACAAGGTTTCATCGATGGTGGAAATGATTTCTTCAATAACATTACTCGTCCTACTACGGTGACCCAATTAAATGGTAAGTCACCTGAATACACTAAAAATTACTTTAGTGCGTTTGATGCAACTGAACAAGGATTCAAAGATGCTTTTGCAAAACAAGCAAACAATTCATCTAACTATTCTGGTGATTCTAAGAATGCATATGTAAATGGTTACAATAATGCTTCTAAAATTACTGATCAATTAGCCAAAGATGAACAAGATATTAATAATTCTAGTGATTCTTCTGATCGCATTGTTTCTGTAACTAATGATGTATTTAATGCGACAGTTGCTGGCTTAAAAGGTATTAGTTATCAAAATAAAGAGAATAAACAAGGTAATTTGTATAACGATATCGTTGTTCAATACTTAAATAGTGCAAACCAAAAATACGATAATGGTATTACAAAAGCACAAAAAGATGCTAATGCTAGTGATAGTAATACAATTACTCAATTATCTATCAGTGAGTATAATGATGGTTATAACAGTAGTTTTAAAGGTGATGAAAATTCTAAGGCTTACAATAGTGGTAAAGCAGATCGAAGTAATTTGAACTTGGGTATTAATGCCGATAAAAATGGAATTCCTACTAAGACAGGTAATATTTCTGATGATGCTAGTGATGCATACAAAGCTGCATATTCAGATAGCTTAGGCATTACTAATAATTCAAAACCAAGCAATGACAATCGGGTTTGGAAAGATGCATACCAAGAAGGATTAATTGACGCTAAAGATAATGTAGAAGCAATTAAGTCTCAAGCATTACAAGCTGTAGAGAAAGGGAAACCAAATCCATTTGATTCAAGTAATGTAATTAAGCAATTATCATCAAGTGTATACAGTTCAATGAATGATGGATATAAAGATGGTAAGTCCGGTAAGAATACTCCTGCTCAACCAAATAATCTAAATTATATGGCTGGTTACAATGCTGCTAATAAGTCTAATCAAGACTTTGATAAAGCTGAAAGTGAAAACTTGCCAGTAAGTTCGCTAAATAGTTCCGATACTTATAATGGAGCAGCTGATGCTATTAATAGTGTAAACAATCACGGAGATATTTCTCATTATCCTGCTGATGGTACTCATTCACAAACTTATATGGATGCTTATAATAAAGCAGTTGATATGGCTAATAATTCTATTAAGCAAGCATATAGTGACATGTCTACAGGCAAAAATGCCGATGATAGTAGTATTGATACAGTTGCTGATAAGGTATTGTACAACAACGCTTATAAAGCTAATATAAAAGGATACAATTCTGGAATCTCTGGTGTTGGATATCCAAATAATATTTTAGGACAAGATGGATACAATCTTGGACTACAAGGACAACAAGGATACAAAGCAGCTGTTCAGAAGGCTATATACAACAATGATACTGAGAATGCATCATCTATGCCTGGATATACTCCATCATTGAATGGGTTAAATGATGCTAAAGATGGCAAAACAAGTACTTCTAATGATCCAGCATATAACTATGCTTATAGTCAAGAAAAAGCTGTTATAAATGCACTAGGTGATTTGGCTAAAGGAAATGATGCTAATAAGCAAGCACCAAGTGGTACTAATGTCGATGCATATAATACAGCTTACCAAGCAACAGTAGATGGTTATACCGATGGGCATGCAAATACAATTGCCACAACTAAGAATAAGCAATCTGATAATCGTCTTGTTTATACAGCTTCATATGATCAAGGGAATCAAGCAGGTCGTATTCAGCGAGGTGCAGATGACTATACCAATGGATTGCTTGATCAAAATACTGAATCAACAGATTCTAATTATGCAAATGGTGTCCTAAATGCTATCCATGGTTACATTGATGGGAAGAGTAAAAAATCGCCTGCATCCCAAGAAAAACCATATCATGTGGGTTATGTTCAAGGTTCAAGTGCCGCCGATGGTATAAAACAAGCTGAATCAAACAAGTCTTCTGATAACGGTTTGTCAGATGATGGTAAAAATGCTTATTATGGTGTCAAAGATGCATATTATGCAGTTCAAAACCCAAGTGATACCAATAAACCATCAGATGGTAAGAATGTAACCAAGAATAATGCATATGAAGATGCATATAATAATGCACAGAACATAGCTCAAAGTGCAGTAAAACGTGGTCAAAAATTATTTGTAACACAATCTGAGACTCCAACCTCTGATGGTACTATGCAACAAGATGCTGTGGTTGATGGTTATACACAAGCTAAAAAAGGTTATGGTGACCAAAAAGCTGGTAAAGTTGATCAAGGGAATAAAAACCCAAGTTATCTAGCAGGTGTTCAAATGGCTAAAGACCTTGTAGCTGGTGAACAAGCTGCAAAGACTAATGCTTCAACAAGTAATGAGATTCAATCTGTTGCTTCCAAGGCATATAATGATGCTGTAAATAATGTATTAAATGGTAATCCTACAGCTCAACCAGTAGTAAGTAATCCTAATTTAGCGCAAATTTATAATGATGCGTATAATGATGCGTTATCAGATGCTAAGCAAAGTGCTTCTCAAGGTGCTAACGATTACTTGAATGGTAAAGGTAAAGTTGGCGGCAAGGATTTGCAAAGTCAAGTTCATGACAAGGCATATGATAGATCTATTAAAGGTTTTGATGATGGGTCTCAACAAAAACCAAAAGAAAATACTCAAGATATAGGTTATAACAAAGGCTATGATGCTGGACAATCTGTTAATAAAGCCATTTCTGATCAAAAGTCTGGTAAGCCCTATGATGGTAATGCATCTGATAAAGGCGTTTACGATGATGCCAAACAAGGTTATGATGATGGATATAATAATAGAGATAATAGTAAACCTAATAATATTGCATACAATAATGGTTACAATGAAGGTAAAACTGCTGCTAAGAGTGATGCTAGTCAGGATGCTATTAATAAGCAAAATGCTACAGATGGATTTAATGCTGGTTTAAATAATGCAACAAATGCTAAACCTGATAATGATTATTACAATAATGGTTACAAACAGGGTAAATCGGTAGCACAAGCTATTTCCGACCAAAAGTCTGGTACCTCTGACGATTCTAAAGCAGATGATAAGCCAAGTTATGATAGTGCATCTCAAGGTTATATTGATGGTGTAAACAGCGTTATTAATGGAAGCGGGACTCCAGCTGCTAATACACCTGCTTATATTACTGCTTATAATCAAGCAAGTACCGATGGTAAAAATGCTTATCAAAATGGTGCTAACCAAGCATTAACAAATATGTTTGCGCAAAATACTGCTAAGCAAACGTATAAAAATAGTAGTTTACAAACATTAGCAAATAATGGATTTAACGATGTTAAATCTGGGTTTGATAGTGAGTTCACTGGTAATCTTCCGGCAAATATAACTTCAACTGTAGGACAAGGAATGAAATTAGCACAATCTACTAAAAATGCGATTGATCAAGAAATTAAAGGACAACCAATTGAAAGTATTCCTGATCCTATTAAATTTGAGGTTGATAAAGGATTAAATCAAGCACAAAAAGCTGTTTCAGAAAATCCTTCAGTCAATGGTAGTCAGATTCCATCTGGCTTATCAGAAGTTGCAGGTTATGCATACAGTAAGGCTATTCAATCTTATAAGGAAAGTTATAATTCTGGTGTTAATATTGCTAAGACATTAAATACTACAGAACCAACTGATAAGAATGCCAAACAAGGTTATGACGATTACATGGCTGGATTGAAGAGTGTCATTGTAAGTGGTGCTGCTCCAATTAGTAATCCTAACGTTGGTCAACAAGCGGGTATTGATGCTAAAGATAACTATGAAAAAGCTTACAATGATGGATTAAAGGGCTCTACTGATTCTAATAATTCTGATCCAGTTTATAAACAAGCTAATGCTAGTGTTAAACAAGCACTTCAAGATTTTGCTAATGGAACTTCTAAGTCAGATGATGAAATCAATGCTATGCCTCTAGTTCAACAAACTGCATATAAAGATGCATTAATAGATGCTAAAAATGCACATGAAAAAGGTGCTAATAAATTTATAGATGGAGAAGATAGGCCTGAAGGTAATCAAGGCATAGCAGCTGCTATGGAAAACGGTTATGATGATGCTCAAAAAGGATATGATATTGCTGAAAACGGTACTAAGTTTAATGACTTAACTTCTGATCAAAAGAATAATCCTTCATTTATGATTGGTTTCAATGCTGCTACTCAAGGGAATTCTGGGCTATCTGATTTAGAAAATGGCAAGAACCCAGGAAATGATAAAAATGAGCAAGATGGTTATAATGGGGCTAATGACGGATTTAATGCCGGAAAGAACGGTTCACCAAAAGCTGATTTATCTAAGTTTAGTAAGCCATACCGTGATGCATATAACAAAGCTTATAATGAAGCTAAAAACGGTGTTCAAGCTGGATACAATGATGCTATGAAGCCATCAAGTCAAGCTACTGATTTAAATAAACAAACGTCCTTGTTTGGAAAAGCTTACCAATCTGGTAATGATAAAGCTAAATCCGAAATTGCTGCAGGTGTACAAGATTATAAGAATAATCAAGCTCAACCATCAGGTAATACAGCTGCTAACCAATATGGTTTCAACCAAGCTAAAGATGGTTACGAAGGTAAAGGTTCTGATAATAAAGATGCTTCTTACCAAGCTGGTGAAAATCAATCCTCTGCACTAGAACATGCAAAACAAAATGTTTCTGCAGGTGAAACTTCTAATAATGATCCATTAACTAACGAAGCTGAAAAAGCATTAATTAATGGTATCAATGATGCTAAGAATGGTAATAGTGATAGTAAGAATGCTGTAAATGATAATCCACGTATGGATTCTGATGCATATGCAGCCGGTGTTGATATGGGTAATCAAGCTCGTATTGATGGTGCTTCAACATTTGTAGATGGTGGTAATAAAGCTGATAAAAGTGACCCCGTATCTCAAGCTCAAGCTATGGGTTATGACAATGCTCAATCTGGATTTAGTGATGGTTCACAAAATAATACTAAACCAGCTAAGCCAAATGATGCAGATTATATGAAAGGTTATAACTCATCTAAGGCTGTACAAGCTGCTGAAGAGAATGCTCAAAAGGCAAATGCTAAGGAAACAGCCACTGATACGGATTCATTCAATAAGGCAACCCAAGGATATGCTGATGCTGTTAAGGCATTGAAGACCAACCGCGATAATCCAGCACAAGCTGCAGACAAGAATATTGCATACACTAAGGCATACCACGATGCAGTTGCTCGTTTACAACCTGAATACAATGCTGGTGCTCAAGCCCTAACCGCAGGTAAGCCATCGATTGATGCTGACTTAGGTCAAGCTGATAAGGATGCAATCCAAGCTGGATTCGATGACGCAACTAAGGCCTTTAATGCTGGAATGAATGGTGACGATTCGTACAAATCAGCTAATAAGGCTGAAAGCACTGCTAACCAGTTAGGTAAGGCTGCTGAACAAGGCATTCAAAATGTAATTCATGATAACAAGCCAGCAACTGACGATGCTAATGTTGATAAGGCAATTAATGCTGCCAAGGCTAGCGCTCTTAAGCACGAGTTTAATGCCACTTCAGCTGATCAAGATATTGCTGCTAATCCAACATTAAGCGCAGTATATGCTAAGGCTATTGGTCAATTACACGATGTATATGCTAAGGCTGTTGTAGCGGAAACCGCAGGTACTCCAGTTGATAGCAACGTAGTTGCTCAATTAGGTAAATCTGATGCTGATCAAGCAATTAGAGCCGGATACCATGGTGATAGTAAGCCAGCAAATGCTGACGTAGCTGCCGCTTACCAAGCTGGTCAAGAGGCTAAGAAGGGTTACGACTTAGCACAAAGTAATCAACATGCTGCTGAGGATGCTTCAGACGCAACTAAACAAGGTAACACTGCCGCCTTTGATGCATTACAAAATCATGGAAAGACTGTTGATAACAGTAATAAGCCATTAACTTATCAATTAGCTTATGATGCTGCAACTGGTGACGCTAGTTCCTTAACAGATAGAGGGGCTGCTGCCTTTGAAAATGGTGAAGCACGTCCTAGTGGTGATGATGCTGCAGCTAAGGTACAACAAGCAGCTTATGATCAAGCACAAAAAGGTTATGAAGATGCCAAGGCTGGTAGAATTGACAATACTAATCCTGATTCATCATATCAAGCAGGGACTAAAGCCTATGCCGATTCCCAAAAGGGAATCGCGTATGCGCAAGCACATAAGAGCGTTCCTGAAGATGGAACACCAGCAGAAAAATTAGCAGCGCAAGCAGAAATTGATGGTTTCAAGCATCAACCAAATGCTCATCCAAACAATATGATTTATAATGATATTTATAAGGCTGCGAAAGCAGATGACGCTGCTCAACAACAAGCCGGAGCCGTTGATGCCAATAGTGATCAACCAACTACCGATCGTAATAAGTTAAATGCATTACAACAAGATAGTTATGATGCAGGTAAGCAAGCTGGTCAAGATGGCTATGCTAAGGCTAATAAAAAAGAACAAAATGATGATGGTTCTAGTTATAGTAAACAAGCTTTCGATGGTGCTAAGGCCGGTTTTTCAGATGTAAGTAATAATCAAACAAAATCTGATAAAGAATTATCTGGCCAAACCGATGTTTATAAATCAGCTTACCAAAAGGCAGTTAATAAAATGAAGCATGCTGTTGAAAATGGTATTAAAGCATTTATTGACGGAAAAGATAAACCTGATAGTAGTACAATTACTGGATCCAAAGAGGATGAAGGTTATGATGGTGCACAGAATGGATATGAAGATGCCAAGCAAGCTTATGAAGATGCCAAATCTGGTAAACCAGATAAGTCTAATAAGAGTGAAGCATATCTTGCCGGCTTGAAAGCTTATCAAGATTACCAAAATGGTGTAGATAGCGCAATTAATAATGGCAAACTTCCAAGTGATGCTAGTGACAGTGAAAAAGATGCATTCGAAGCTGCTCAATTAGGATTAGCTGCTGGTAAAAAATCTACAGATAAACCAAAGGATTTGAGTAGTAAGAGTCGTACCTATCAAGATGCTTTTAACTACGCTTATAATCAAGCACAAAATGGTGAACAGGCTGGTTATGATGATGCTATGAAACCAACATCAGATGCTACTGATTTAAATAAGAAATCACCATACTTTATTAATGCTTATAAAGATGGAAAGGATAGATCTAGTCATGAAATTGAACAAGGTGTTAGTGACTTTGATAAGGGGCTAGATAAACCAAGTGTTGATTCGAAAGCTAGTCATTATGGATACACTCAAGCTAGTGATGGATTTAGAGACGCATATAACGATGCATTGAATAACACTAAGACTTCATTAGATGGTAAGTCCGATGTTTACAAAGCTGCCTACCATAAAGCTAGTGAAGATGCACAAAAGGCAATTGTTGATGGACAGAATGCTGCTAAGAACAAGGCCCAAATTGCTGATGGGACTTCTGCTCATGATGTTCTTGCTAAGCATGCTCATGACCAATATCTAAATGGTTACAAGAATGATACTAAGAACGGCAATCCGAAGGATTCATCATTTATTGCAGGTCAATCTGCAAAGACTAATGCTGATAAAGTAGTAGATGCTTTCAAGAAGAATTCAACTTCAGATGGTTCTGATTTAGGCGACACTGCAAAACAAGCCTTTGACGAAGCCATAGCTGGTAACAGTAATTCTTCTAACCACACTGGTGATAATGCACTTGCCAAGGATGACGTATACGCCCAAGTTCACAAATTAGCTAGTGACGACAATGAACAAGGAATTAAAGATTACTTACAAGGTAACTCTCGTTCAACTGGTGATGACGCAGCTGCTAAAGCAGCACAAGCTGGTTACGATGATGCTAAACAAGGTATGACAGATCAATTAGCTGGCAAAGCTAATGAACCTGGCAACCCTGCTTACACCGCCGGTGTAAATGCTGCCAAGGCAATTCAAGCCGCTGAAGAGAATGCTCAAAAGGCAAATGCTAAGGAAACAGCCACTGATACGGATTCATTCAATAAAGCAACCCAAGGATATGCTGATGCTGTTAAGGCATTGAAGACCAACCGCGATAATCCAGCACAAGCTGCAGACAAGAACATTGCATACACTAAGGCATACCACGATGCAGTTGCTCGTTTACAACCTGAATACAATGCTGGTGCTCAAGCCCTAACCGCAGGTAAGCCATCGATTGATGCTGACTTAGGTCAAGCTGATAAGGATGCAATCCAAGCTGGATTCGATGACGCAACTAAGGCCTTTAATGCTGGAATGAATGGTGACGATTCGTACAAATCAGCTAATAAGGCTGAAAGCACTGCTAACCAGTTAGGTAAGGCTGCTGAACAAGGCATTCAAAATGTAATTCATGATAACAAGCCAGCAACTGACGATGCTAATGTTGATAAGGCAATTAATGCTGCCAAGGCTAGCGCTCTTAAGCACGAGTTTAATGCCACTTCAGCTGATCAAGATATTGCTGCTAACCCAACATTAAGCGCAGTATATGCTAAAGCTATTGGTCAATTACACGATGTATATGCTAAGGCTGTTGCAGCGGAAACCGCAGGTACTCCAGTTGATAGCAACGCAGTTGCTCAATTAGGTAAATCTGATGCTGATCAAGCAATTAGAGCCGGATACCATGGTGATAGTAAGCCAGCAAATGCTGACGTAGCTGCTGCTTACCAAGCTGGTCAAGAGGCTAAGAAGGGTTACGACTTAGCACAAAGTAATCAACATGCTGCTGAGGATGCTTCAGACGCAACTAAACAAGGAAACACTGCCGCCTTTGATGGTAAACAAGATATATTAAATGATAATAAGAGAGATCTTTCTACTAAACCATTGGTATATCAATTAGCTTATGCATCAGCAACTCAAGATGCTGATGATAATACCCAAAAAGGCTCAAAAGCATTTGTTGCTGGTGAAAAACGTCCAGAAGGTAGTGATTCCGACGCCAAGATTGCTCAAAAATCATACGATGAATCACAAAAAGGATACGAAGCTGCTAAAAAAGGTAATTTCAATACAGATGGCCAAAGTGATAGCTACAAAGCAGGAGTAAAAGCATATAATGATGCTTACCAAGGTATTCGTTATGCAAATCAAAATAAGAGTATTGCAAATGATGGAGCTTCAGCCGAAAAAGTGGCTTCACAAGCTGTTCTAGATGGTTTTAATCATGTAGTTAGTGATAAATATGCAGGTAATCTTATTTATGATGAGATTAGAAATGATAGCGCTAATGAATTTGACAAGATACGACAATCTGGTGCCATTGATGCAAATAAATCTCAACCAGCAATTAACCGAAATTCGTTAACGTCATTGCAACAACAAGCTTATGATGAAGGTAATTATGATGGCTCTAAAGGGTACAATGATGCTAATAATCCAATTGTTAATACAAATGAAAGTCAAAATCAACAATTTGCCCATCATGGTGCTAGAGATGGTTATCAAGCCGCAATCTTAAATAAGACATCTGATATGAATAATCAATCTCCAGTATTTGTAGCTGCCTATAATCGTGCTTATAAATCTGCTATGGATGCAGCTAAACGAGGCGCTGAATTGGCATATGATGATAAGGCTAATGATGCACAAAATATGAATGATTGGAAATCACAAGCTCAAAATTCATCATTTAATGCATATCAAGCAGTTATTGCTAATAAACTAGATGGTAGCAACTTATCTGATACTCAAAAGATTGGATACGATAAAGCTATTAATCTAATTCATGCAGTTCAGGACGCTATTAGTAACCATAATCAAGCTTCTCAAAATTCAGAGTACGTGAATGCATATAATACAGCAAAACAAGCCATTACTGATGCTTTACGTGATATAGATAATGGAAAATCATTACCTGCTGATGCGGATTCTATTATGGTACCAGATGGATTAAACAAAGATGTTTATAAAGCTGTCTATGAAGGTACCTTAAGTGGATTTGATAGAGGAGCTAATAGTGGGATTGATCAACCTGATAAGGATAATATGTTCTTTGATATATCTTTCCATAATGGTTACAAACTTGGTCAAAATTCATACAATGGACAAGTTTTAAATGATTTTGTTGCTAATAAGAAGCAAATGGACTTCACAACATTAGGGGCAAAACAACATTATGATAAGGCATATCAAGATGTAACAGATGGCTTTAATGATGGATTAAATGGTAAAGCTAAGAAGTCTAATGGTAATAGATACTATAATAATGGATACCAGATTGCTATAGATGGCTTGGCAGGAATGAATGCAGCAAGTTCTTCCATTAAAGATAATGTATATCATATGTTATCTAATAAGGATCAAGCATTCATTGATGGTTTTGATGGATATAAACTTGGTATATCTGATGCAAAACACCATTCTAAACGTATAAAACGTAATTTAGAAGGTAAGAATCGTATGTTTATTTATGCATATGAACAAGGTATGAAAGCAGAACTTCTTAGATTGAGTCAAGAGGGTCGTAAGGCTGGGCATAAACGTGCTATAACTGGTCGCCACATTATTAGACACCTAAGAGCTCGTCATTCTGCAGCTTATGTTCGTGCTTATGTAAAATCTTACGAACGTACATTCAGACGTCGTATTCCAAGATATATTTACAACATTAGAACTATCTACACTCATAACAGTGTTAAATACAATCGTAATTCTAGAGTTAAGAAGTTTGCATATACTAAACGCTATAATTCAACAGTATTCCGTGTAATTGGTGTTAAATTTACTAAGCATGGTACTCCTAGATATGTGTTAAAGAATGGATTGTTAGTTACTGCTAATTGGCATTATGTAAGAAATGCCTACTATAAGCATAACTTCAAGAAATTCCGTGTAATTAAACCAGCAGGTGTATTAATTCATAGATCAGAAAAATTCAGTAAACAAAACGTTGTTAGAAGAATAAAACGTGGACAAATATTTAAAGTCAGAAGAATTGTTAGATACCATGGATTAACTCGCTTCTATGTTGGTAGATATAAATATGTAACTTCTAATAAGACTTACGTAAAAATGACTAGAAACTAGTCAAAAAAGGCAACAACCTATTGATTTTTGATAGGTTGTTGCTTTTTATATACATAAGTTTATATATTTTTTATAAGATGATGCTTCTAAGGCGTATAGGTGAAATTCCTTATAACACCGGCATGTAAGTCACTTTTCTTTTATAGATATAAGTTTAGTATTATTATATATGTTGTATAGTTACTTTAGTATTTAAGTAATTCATAAGGAGTGAGAAAAATTGCAATATAATAAACAGCAATTTAATAAAGTTAATGATAAAAAAATTATGAAGAAAGTTAAAAAACAATGGGTAGTAGTATCCGTTGCTACTTTGGCTTTCTTAGGTGCCTCTGCATTTGGAATGGTGAATACTACATCAGCTCATGCTGCAGATACACAAGGTACACAAAACGAAAAAGTTAAAACAAATAGTAATGGTAGTGATAGTCAACAATCTAGCAGCAACCAAGCACAATCATCAAATGGATCAAACGGTTCAGAAGGCAACACACAATCAAATGCCTCTTCTGAATCTGCTTCCGAAGCTACTGCAAACAGACAAGCTGCTTCAAAGGCATCCGCAGAATCTGCTGCAAAAGCTTCAGCTGCCGCACAATCTTCTGCTATGAGTGCAGGTGTTGCTGACTACGTTAATGGTAATAGCTCGGCACACTCTAGTGTAAGTTCCGCTAACCAAAGTGATTATTCAGATGCTTATGCTAAAGCTTCTGATGCATTTAATAACACATTAAATGGTGCTAGTGCAGCTAGTTCAAGTGAAGCTAATGATTCAAATTATTCAGCTGCTTCATCATACGCTACAACTGCTAAATCAATTGCTGATGTCGCAGTAAGTGATGCTGTATATAAAACAGATAATTCAGGATCATACGCAAATAATCAATTAGATTCTAATTACTATAGAGCTGCTTATGCCGGTGCATCATCAGCAGAAAATGATTACAACAAAGCAACACAAAATGTCGGTACAGGCGATAAAGATTATACCTACTACAAGAATACTGCTAATTCTTCATATTCTAGTAGTTATGCTTCCGGTACTCCAAGCAGTGCTAACGTAACTTCTGGATATGTAAATGGTTCTAACGCAATTTATAATGCTGATTCTGCAAAAGCATATACTGCGCAAGGTAATGATTCATATAACAGCAACAATGGTGGGGCCGATGATCCTAAGACTGCCCATGATACTGCTATTTCATATGAAAATGATATTAGTAATAAATATGATAATAATGCAAATACTGGTTTAAATGGAACTAGTGTTGAAAATATGGCTTCACAAAATAGCTTTGAATCTGATGGAGAATATTCTGATGCTTTAGCTGCAATATATAAATACAGTTATGACCATACTTTAATTCAACAAGGTATTAAAGATGCGGAAACTGGTAAATGGACTGGTATCACAAATAATTCAAGTGGTACTAATCCAACAACTGATAGTATTTATAAACCACAAGCTAATTCAGATAATTTATATGACCAAGCATATTTAGGGGCACAAGCTGCTATAAATACGCAATTTAATAATGATAGTAATGGTAGTGGTTACAAAGGTGTAACCCAATTTAGTGATAGCACTATTAGTAATTTGAAATTAAATGCTAGTCAAGCTGCTGCTTATAAAGCTGGTTACACTGATGTATACAATAATGATCAACAAGGCATTTACTATGTAAGTACCGGACATCAATTAAATTATTTGTTAACCGGTGGTGCTACAGTTGGTGGTGGTGGAACTACCAATAGTCGACTTGATGGTAATCATAAGAATATTATTAATGTTATCAATGACATTTCTCTTAGCGATAATCCTACCGGTAACGGAGGTAATAATTCTATTACCAATTACTTTAATGACTTAACTATTGATGGTAATAACCATATTGCTGACTGGGGTAACCAAAACTATGCCTTTAATAGTACTACTGGTAATCAAAATCTTCACTTACAAAACTTCAAGACTATTTATGGTGCTAACTACTATGGACCAGTAGGATTTAATGGTAATGGAGGTACAGGTAATGTTTACTTCAAAAACATTAACTATATCGGTGCACAATTATTGAGTGCAACTTCTAACCAAGTGTTCATGGATGGTGACATTAATGTAAGCCAACGTGATGGTTACTATACTTCTCCATGGCAAGCTAAAGCAACTAATGCTGGTTCTGGTGATCAATTAAACTTGGATATTGCAAACTTAGTTCTATCCAAGGGAGCCCATTATTTTGGTACTTCTGGATATCAAACCGGATCAGCAGTTGTAAAAGTATCTAATGGTAATGTTACTTTGTCTGATGATTCTTCTATGACTGTTGTTTCTAGAGGAACTGGAGGAGAAGGTAGTGCCTCCTATGGAATTACTATTATGGGTGGTTCTCTTAATGTAAATAAAAATGCTAATTTAAATGTTATTCCCGATGTTAATGCTAGTGGTGTAAGTAGAGGTGGTATCTACGTTTCTGGAACTGGTGCTAATGCTAAGTCAGTTACCGTTGATGGTGGACGTATTAATATAGAGTCTGCTAATTATAATAATGCAGCTAATAATTCTCTATTATATATTGCTGCTGGACAGGTTTTAGTTACTAATGGTGGTGTACTTCAAGCAAAAGCTACGGGACTAGGTACTAGTTCTTATGGTGGTTCAGGATTAATTTATACTGCTGGTGGTACATTGAATGTAGCTAACCGTGGTAATTTAATTTTAGCTATCCCGGATGGATCAGGTACATCTAGTACTTATATGATTGATGGTAATTTGACGGTTAATGATTCTGGTGATAGTCACGTTATCATAGATAAAGGGAATCAAAATTCTCCAGCTAATTTTGTAACAAGTGGTACTATTAATTCATACACTGGTAAGGTTAATGGAAAAATTTATTACAATTATTCACTAAATAGTAGTAACCAAGTTAATGCTTTAGATGAAAATCTAAATTCGATTACAAACCAAAGTTATAATTCAAATTCATTGAGCAATGGGAGTCCCCAAATATTAGATATTCAAAGTATTCCTTCGGTATATTTCTCTAGTCCTTTAACTACTACTGAAACCACTAATGATGGTCATACTTATATTCATGTTAAGGGATATGCTAAAGTTTCCGGATACGATAACGCCGTAAACAGTGGTGGTTCCGACGCTGATTATGCTAAAAATAACAAAGTATATATACAATATGCTGCAGGTAATGTAACTGGTACTTCATATGATGCTTATGGTAACTCAACAACTGGACCGGCTGGTTATCATGATGGTGGAATGAATCCATTAACTAATGTTTCTGCTGCAATTAAGAATGATAAGAACATTAGTAGCACAACAGGTACTGTAACAAATGGTGAAATTACAGCTGATAAGAATACTTATAATGATGTGGCAAGTCCTAGTCAATCAATTATTCCAATTGATTTTACTATTGATTCTACTTCCAGCAATCCTGTGCAAACCGTGGGTGTTTATTTAAGATATGGTGTTAACGGTGTTAATATGACTGCAATGCCAAGTAATAATGCTTCCGGTGGTAGTAACTATCAATCGACCATTGAAGGATATCAATCTGACGGAAACGGTGGTATTCAAACCGCTTCTGGAGCTAATGTGCAAACCGCTTCAGGTAAAGGCCAAGATTCTGAAGATGGTTATCAAGCTGCTTTAACAGATTTCCAAAATGGCACTAAGAACGTAGATATTACTCGTTATGGAAGAAATAAAGATTATACTTCTTCTTATGATAGTGTTATGGCTGGACTAAAAGCAGTGACTCCTGATTTATTGCATACATTAGGTGTAGATGACATTTCTAAAGCACCAGATTTTGATCAATTAACTCCAGATCAAATTAATAAAATTCAGGGTACTGATGAATTTAAGAATTCTGGGAATCAAACTGCATATATGCAAGCTATTAAGAAGGCATATGGTGACTATTTAGCAAGTCGTGATGCTGCAAATGCTATTGCTAATGGTGATCCTAATGCTGCAACAAAAGTTCAAAACGATAGCAATAATGATAGTGCATATAAGAATAATTATGCTAAAGCATACACAAATGCCCAAAATGCATTAAATGATATAGCAAATAATAACAATAAACAAAATAGACCTAATGATAATGATAAAGTGGGACAAGAAGTTTATGATAAAGTTCAACAACAATATTCTGATGCTCAAAAAGCTATGACAGACGCTGCTAGTGGTACTACTAACAATCCAAACAAATTGGATGCGGATGCATATTCAGCAGGACAAAATGCATATAAACAAATTATGCAGGATATTCAAAGTGGAAATGGTAAACAAGATACTAATAAAGCGCCATTGAATCAAAAATCCCCATTGGAACAAGCTCTTTACAATCAACAATTTGATGCAATTAAGCAAAAGTATGATGATGGACAAAATGCTGCCTTAAATGGTACTAATAACCCAACAGATAGCAATGATCCTGTATACAAGGCAGCATATAATGCAGTTAAAAATGGATTTAACAACGGTACTGACCAAGATAAATCTACTGCTGATGAAAAGAACACTGCAGCATATAAAGCTGGACAACAAGCTAAAACTGATGAACAAACCGGTGCTCAAGCAGCTATGAGCAATGCGGATGCTAAATCTGATGACCAAGCTACTAAAGCAGGACAAGATGGTTTACAAGCAACCAAGGATGCTTATGCTGTTGCAAGTGGTAAGTTAGCTAAACCAGATTTGACAGGCAAGTCATTAGCATATCAAGATGCATACAATGCTGCTCAAACTAATGCTCAAAAATTGGCTCAAAGTGCGCAAGATGACTATAAGAATGGAGTCACTACTAATACACCAACAGCAAATAATGGTAAAGGTGTAGATGCTATAGCTTACAATTACATTAAACAAGCAGCCCAAAATGGTGCTACCGATGCTATTAAATCAAACAGTTCCGATACACCGGCTACAGGTACATCAGCTGCATATCAACTTGGATACAATATTGCTAAAGGTGAAGCAGATGCTGAAAATGGTGTTACTAACTCTACTAACCAATCTGATGATTACAAGAATGCTGTTAAGGACTTTAATGACGCCATGGCTAGCGGTGAAACTAAAGACCCAAGTGCTCAACCTGATGCCAATGCTGATCAAGTAACCAAAGATGGTTTTGCTTACGGTCAAGGTATTGGTGCATTTAAGAATGCTCAAAATCCAGAAGCTACAAATGGTGGAGATGGATTGTCAGACAAGCAAAAAGCAGCATTTAACTCTGCTAAGTCTGGTTACGAAGCAGCGATTGATAATGATGGTACCAATCTAAAACCAACTGAAAAAGCTCAGAGAGCAGGTTATGAATACGCTACTAGTCTAATAAATGGAGCAAATGCTTCTACAGCCCCAAGTGATTCAGTTCAAAAAGCTGCTTATGATGATGTTCAAAATGCTCTAGCACAAGCTAAGCAAGATATAGCTGATGGTAAGCAAAATCCAAGTGCCAATACATCAAATGCTAAAAATGCGGATGTTTACACTAGAGCATATAACGCAGCTATGAAGGCATATGATGCTACAAATATCACTCCAAGTTCAAATGCTACGGATACTGCAGTTGGAATTGGTAACAGTGATCCAATTGGAAAAGCTGCATTTAGTAAAGTTAAAGATGATGCATTGAATCATTCTGGTGCAGAAGACTTTATTAATGGTAAAACTAATAAATATTCAAATGATAATAATTACAATCCTGGTTATACAGAGGCTCAAAAGGGTTATGTAGATGCATTACATGGAAAGAAAGATTCAAGCGATACATCTGCAGCATATGTTGCTGGTGCTAAAGCAGCTTCTAATGATGCACAAGCATTCCAAAATGCTGAAAATGACAATAAGGATAATAATAATCCTGCAAACCAAGGTGCTACTGATGCTATAGATAAAGTTCAAGCAGCTAATGGTGATGTTTCTAACTTACCTTATTTGACTACTGATTCAGGAAAATCAGCTTCATATATTAATGCATATAATGCTGCATTAGATGACGCTAAGAAAGCTGCTACAGATGGTATTGCTTCTCAAACAACTCCTGCAAACGATAGTACTAAGTCAAATGGACCAACTCAAAAAGCTCTAGCTAATGTTTACCAAGCTGCCGCTAAGGATGCTCAACAAGGTTATGCTGAAGGTTTAACTGGTAATGATCCTCAAAAATCAGGAAATGCCAGCGAAAAAGCAGGTAATGATCAAGGTAAGAAAGATAGAGATGCTTATGAAGCTGCTGTTAATGATTTTGCTAAGGGTATAACAGATCCAACACAAGCAACAGATTCTAAGAATTCCGCAGATCCTGTATATAAAGAAGCACTTAAGGCATTACAAGATGCTAAGAATAACAACACACCAAATTCAGATGATGATAAATCACCTGTATATGCGGTTGCTAATTCACAAGCCAAAGGTGCTAATGCTGCTGAACAAGCAATTGCTAATGCAAATAATGGTACTAATGGCTCAACTCCATCAGATATGACTATTGATCAAGTCCCTGCTGACGTTAAAGACAAGCAATCATATGTAAATGCATATAATCAAGCTATTGCAGGTTATAAAGCTGGTTTAGCAGGTACTGATACAGATAAATCTGCTTCCAATGATTCAGCTGATCAACAAGCATTTAACGCTGGTAAAGATGCTGGTGATAAGGCACATGGTGCTAACGATGCATTGAATGGTAAGAAATCTAAGGAAGACGTTGCTAATGATTTGAATAGTGATGATCCTGCTAAGAAGGCATATGCACAAGGTGTTACAGATGCTAATGATGGATATGCCAAGGGATTAAATGACAGTAATTCAATGTCACCACAAGATTTGTCTAAACAATCTGCCGCTTACCAAAAGGCATATGCACAAGGACAAAATGATAAAGCAGGTTACGATGCAGCTAGAGGACAAAGTGCCCCAGATGCAAATAATATTCCTGACGGTATTAAGAATAATACCCAAGCTGCTAATGCTTACCAAGGTTACGCTGCTGCCGTTGCTGCTGTTAAGAGCGCTAATGGAAATGCTCAAAAAGCTCAACGTCCAGATAATTTTGATAGTCAATCTTCAGATTACAAGGCAGCATATCAAAAGGCCTTAGATGACGCTATCGATGCAAACAAGGCTGGTCAAGATGCAATTGCTAACCCATCAGCTTCTGATGCTTCTCAACGTCCAAGTGATTCAGCAATGGCTGCTGTATATGATGCTGCTAAGCAAGATGCACAACAAGGTTACGCTGAAGGATTAACTGGAAAGTCTGCTAAAGATTCTAAAGATGTTAATGAAGGTGCCGGTGTAAATGCTGGTGCTAATGATAAAGCTATGTATGAAGCTGCTGTTGACGATTTTGCAAACGGTATTACTCCTGATAATGCATCTACAAAAGATGCTACAAATGCTTCCAATGATGTATATAAAGAAGCACTTAAGGCTCTAGAAGATGCTAAGGATAATAAACAACCAAGTTCTGATGATGATAAGTCACCTGTATATGCGGTTGCTAACTCACAAGCTAAAGGACAAAATGCTGCTGAACAAGCTATTGCTACTGCAAATAGCAATTTAAATGGTTCAGATCCAGCAAATATGACTCTAGCTAATGTTCCTGCTGGCGTTAAGGACAAGCAATCATACATGAATGCTTATAACGATGCCATTAAAGGATATGAAGCTGGTAAGAAGAACGATTCAAGTTCTACTGCAACTAACTCTGACCCAGCTGATCAACAAGCATTCAAGTCAGGTAAATTAGCAGGTGATACAGCCCGTGGTGCTGATGATGCATTGAACGGAACTAAGTCTAACGATGATGTGGCTAATGACTTAAATAGCAATGATGCTGATAAGAAAGCATACGCACAAGGTGTTACAAACGCTAATAATGGTTATGCCGATGGATTAAATGGTAATACTGATTCTGGTAATACTAACAATTCACCTGCATATCAAAAGGCATATGCACAAGGACAAAATGATAAAGCCGGTTATGATGATGCTAAGAAATCATCAAATCCTGACGTAAATAGTGTTCCTGATGATATTAAGAATAATACTCAAGCAACTAACGCTTATAAAGGTTACGCTGCTGCCATTGCTGCAGTTAAGAAGGGTAATGGAAATACTCAAAAATCAGACCGTCCTAATGAATTTGGTAATCAAACATCTGATTACAAAGCTGCATATCAAAAGGCATTAAGTGATGCTGTTGATGCTAATAAGGCTGGTCAATCTGCAATTACTAGTCCAAACGATACTAATAATAATCAACGTCCAAGTGATGCAGCACAAGCTGCAGTATATGATGCTGCTAAGCAAGCTGCTCAAAAGGGTTACGCTGAAGGATTAACCGGCAAGGCTGCTACATCTGATAGCAACGGAAACGAAAAAGCTGGTCAACAAGCTGGTCAAAATGACAAGGCTAAGTACGAAGCTGCTGTTAAAGACTTTGATAATGGAATTACTGATGCTTCTAAAGCAAGTGATAAATCCAATGCTAATGATCCAGTTTACCAACAAGCATTGAAAGCATTGAATGATGCTAAGTCAGGAAACACTGATAATGCAGATAATTCACCTGTATATGCGGTTGCTAACTCACAAGCTTTAGGTTCTAAAGACGCTGAGCAAGCAATTGCCAGTGCAAATAATGGCTCAAATGGCTCTGCTCCAACTCAAATTAAAGATTTAAGTGATCCAAGATTGAGTAACATTTCAGCTACTGATAAGCAATCATACATGAATGCTTACAATGAAGCTGTTGCTGGTTACAATGCTGGTAAGAGTGATGATTCAAAAGCTACAGCAACTAACTCTGACCCAGCCGATATCCAAGCATTCAATGCTGGTAAATTAGCTGGACAAGCTGCTCGTGGTGCTGACGCTGCACTTTCTGGTAAAGCAACTACTGATTCTGTAAAAGGTGATTTGAATAGTTCAGATTCTGCTACAAAAGCATATGCACAAGGTGTAAAAGATGCTAATGATGGTTATGCTGATGGATTAAATGGTAATAACGATTCTGGTAATACTAACAATTCACCTGCATATCAAAAAGCACAAGCACAAGGAAAAGCAGATGCAAGTGGTTACAATGCCGCCAAGAATCAAGACACTCCAGATTCAAATAGTGTTCCATCTGATGTGCAAGGTAAAGGTAAACAAGCTTCAGATGCATACAAGGGTTATGCTGATGCAATCAAAGCGGTTGAAAATGCACATGGTGATTTGAGTAAGATTGGAAAACCTAGTGATAATCAATCCAATGATTACATGGCTGCTTACCAAAAGGCATTACAAGATGCTGAAAAGTATGCACAAAATGGACAAAATGCTGTAGCCAAGTCATCAGATAAAACTGCTGATAAATCTGATGCTACTGATAAGGCATTACAAAAGGTTTATGCTGATGCTAAACATGATACTAACAATGGATTTGCAGAAGCTGTAAGTGGTAAGGCTCCTTCATCAACTAACAATGCTAATGAACAAGCTGGTATTGATGCTGGTAATAAAGTAGCTGATGCTTACCAAGCTGCTGCTAAAGACTTTGCCAATGCAAACGGTCAAATTAGTTTGAATAGTATTCCAAAGAAGTATGATGATTCAAAACAACAACAAGCTTATGAAGATGCATTGAAAGGGTTAGTAGATGGACAAAACAATGGTTCTAATACTAATAATCCTAACGATATTTCTCCTGTATACGATATTGCTAAACAACAAGCACAAAACGTTGAAAATGCTGTTGCTGCTGCTAAGAATATCCAAAACATTAGTACTACTACTCCTAACCATAATAATTTGTCAAATGTTACTGGTTATAGTAATCCAGATAACAAAAATGATATGAATGATTCATATGATGCAGCTGCAAACGCATATAAAGATGCAATTAATCATAATGATCAAGCAAACAAGCCAAGCGACACCGCTTCTACTGCTGCTAAATTGGCTTATACACAAGCATACAAAGCTGCTACTGCTGCATCTGATAAGGGTCTAACCGATTTTGGTAATGGTAGCACTAATGAACCTGGTAATTCTGCTGATAATGCTGCTTACGATCAGGCTAAAACTGATGCGCTTAGTGGTTTGAATGATGGATTGGCAAATCCAAGCTCAATTGATGCTACTAAGCAAGCTAACAACCCAGCATATGCACAAGGTGTTGCTGATGCTGTTGCAATTAAAGCTGCTGCACAAGATGCCGTAAATGGTACTCCAGAAGCTGGTAAAGCAGGATTAACAGAAGCTCAAAAGACTGCATACGAAAACATCCAATCTGCTGCTGATGCAGGTCAACAAGAATATGAAAACGATGTAGATAAATATGCTGGTAAGACCGGCAATGATTTGAAGGATGCTGCAGAAACTGCTGCTAAGAACAAATACAGTAATGATCCATTGAGACAAGCTGCATTTGCTAAAGCTATCGAATCTGCTGGAGATGCTTTTGGTAATGGTGCTAATGCATTTGCAGACGGTAGCCAAAAACCAAGCGGAATTTCTGCTGCTGGATACCAAGCTGCTCAACAAGCATATGATGCTGCAATTAATGGTACTGGAAAACCAGAAAAGGAAAATGGGCATTACCCAACTCCACAAGGTGTTACTCCTTCTGATCAATACGATAATACATTTGATGCAGCATACGACAAGTACAAAGCTGCTGCGGATAAAGCTGCTCAAGATACTGCCGAAAATGGTGGAACTGCAACAACTGCAGATGTTAAATTTGCCAGTCATTCTGACAATACATCAACTACTGCTAAGGAAAAGGCTGCATATAATGCTGCAGCTAATAAAGCTGCTCAAGGTATTGCAGGTGCTAAGTTGAACGATTCAACTAAGGATGCTTCATATGGTAGCACTGGCAGTGATGGCAAGTTTGTTCCAAATGCTGACATTGCTTCACAAGCATACGCTGGTGCTAAAGCTGGTTATGCTGATGGTAAAGTTGGTGCAAATAAGACAGATCTAAACAATGTAAGTCCAGCATTTAAGGCTGCTTATGACAAAGCTAATGCTGTTGCTAGTGCAGCTGCTAAAGCCGGTGTTGCTGAATTTGCCAATGCTTCTGCTAAGAGTTCTAAAGATGGTCAAGATGATGCAGTATCAGCTGCTCATAATGATGGATTTAATAAAGCTCAAGCAGGTTACAATGCTGCTATTAAAGATGCAAATTCTAGTGTTGATCACAGTAACGATACAGGTGCTAAAGATGCTAACTACATGGAAGGTGTCAAACTAGCTCAAGCTGCAATTAAAGCTCGTCAAGCTGTTGAAGATAATGCTGATGCACCTAGTGATTCAGATACTACAGGTTCTAATGTAAATCCTGATGTATCTGGTGCCGCTAAAGCTGCATTAGCTGCTGCACAAAACGCATTAACTGATGGAGCAAAAGGCAATACTGCCAACCAAGCTACTCCTGATGCTAATAAAGCCTATGGCAAGATTTACCAAGACACTTATAACCAAGTTCATGCAGAAGTACAACAAGCTGCTGAAGATGGTGCTAAAGCATTTGCTTCAGGTGGTAAAGAAGGATCACATCTAGATCCATCAAGTGATAAATCTGCTAAGGCTAAGGCAAATGATGAAGGTTACCAAGCTGCACAAACTGCTTACAAGCAAGCTGAAGATAACCCAACTGATGCTAAGGCTTCTACTACAGGTTCTACAGTTGGAGATGCTGCTCGTGAAGCTGCTAAAGCTGCCTTTAATGATGTTGCAAATGGTACAGATACTAGTGCTAGTTATCCAGATGGTAGTAATGATCCAATCGCACAAATCAAACATGCTGCTTACCAAAAGGCTTTAGCTGAAGCTAAGCAAAATGCTTCTAAGGGTGCTGAAGCACTATTTGACAATAATGGTAATAACTCTACTGATGGAGCTACTGCTAAGGCCAACGCAACTACTGCTGCTGACCGTGATTACAATGCTGGATTAGCAAATGCTCAACAAGCATTAAAGGATGCTCAAGCAAGTGATGCAAACGCTAGTCAAGGTAATAATGACAGCAAGTATCCTGCTTCTGATAATCCACAAACTGATGCAGATAATGTTTACCATGCAACCAGAGATGCATATAAAGCTGTTGAAAACGCAACTGCACCAATGACTGAGGAAGCATTGAATGCTAAGGGTGCTGTTTATGCAGCTGCATACAAGAATGCTCTTGCATATGCTAAGTCTGCTGCAACTGCTGGTTCTAAAGATGCTAATGGAAACCAAGATAATGGTGGTAGTTATGGAAATAACTATGCTGCTAAAGCCGTTTATGAACATGCTAGAGATGCTGCTCAAAATGCATATACTGATGCTCTACAAGGCAAACATGCAGATAAAAATGATAAGAAGTATCAAGGTACCGATAAAGGTTCCGTAGCTTACCAAGCTGCTCAAAATGCTATTAATGATTACGAAGCAAACAATGGTATGGCTAAGAAAGATCATGCTAAGGCAGGTATCAGTGATGATAATGCCGATACTTACAATACCTTCTATGGTAAAGCATTAACTGATATTGATAATGCTGCCAAAGCTGGGGTTAAAGCATATGAAAATGGTATGAATATTAATGATATTCCATCTGTTGAAGGTAATAATTCTGCATTAGGTCAAGTAGCTTACCAAGCTGCATTACGTGCACAAAAGGCTCACGATGATGTCATTAAGAACAACGGCAATACTAGTGATGCTAACAAGGGACTTGTAAATGATCCATCATACAAGGCTGGATTAGCTGCTACTAAGGATGCTGTTAATGGTGAGCAAAAGGCTATGAGCGATGCTTCTGTAAGCAATGCTCCTTCTGCTGCGACTGATGTTAATGGAAATGCTGCATTCAATGGTACTGTAGATGGTTACAATAAGGCTGCTAAGGATGGAAGCATCAAACCAAATGATATTGACAACTACATTGCCAAGAATCTAGCTAAGAAGTCAGTTGCTTACCGTGATGCCTTCAAGAAAGCTTACTTAGATGGTTTGAAGCAAGCTAAATCAGGTGTAGATAATGCATTATCCAATGAATCAGATAAAACTGCTGGTAAAAAGGGTGCTGCACAACAAGCACAAACACTTGCTTACAATGATGCTAAAGAAGCTTATCAAGATGCCCTTAAGGGTGTGACTGATTCATCCAATACTGCTAACTCAGTTTCTGCACAAGCAGGACGTGACAAGGCTTCACAATTCATGCAAGCTCTAAAAGATGTATCTGCTGGTCATCCAAATACTGGAAACACTGATACTAATTATCAATTAGGTTTAAAGACAGCTGAAACTGCTATGAACAATGCAATCGCAGATGCTAAAGCTAATAAGAAAGTTCCATCTGACATGAATGATATTGTGGTTCCAAATGGATTAGATTCATTAGCTTACCGTGATGTATACGCTGCTATTCTAAATGGATTTGGTAATGGATATGGTGATAAATCTGATAATCCTAACTCACAAGATGTTTACTATCAATTAGCATTTAAGCATGGATATGATAAGGGTAAAGCAAGTATTCCAACCGATACTACTGCACCTTTAGACTTCATAGATTACAAGACTAAGCCTAACTTTACTGATCCTGCTGTATCTAAAGCTTATGATGAACAATACAAGCAAGCTAGCGATGGATTCTTCGATGGTTTGAATGGTCGTTCTGCTGATAATAAGAGTTCATACTACAAACAAAATTACCAAATTGCCTTAGATGGGTTGGCTGGTATTAAACTTGCTAAAACTACTAAGAAACGTGAAGCTCGTGGCATTGTTGCTACTAAAGATTCTGCATTTGGTTATGGCTACCGTGGTTATGAATTAGGTCTAGCTGCCGCAAAACGTAATGCTAGAAAGCATAAGAAGTTTGCACCTACTGACCTAATTGGTAAGAACCGTATGTACGTATATGCATACAAGCAAGCATTGAAGGCAGAAACTAAACGTCAAGAAAAATTAGGTAGAAAAGCCGCTTACAAGCGTGCTAAATCTGGTCATTACATGATTAGAGGCCTAAAATCTCGTCATTCAGTTGCTTATGTACGCTCATATGTCAAGATGTACAAACGTACCTTTAAACGTCACATGCCAAGATACATTTACAACATCAGAACTATCTTTACTCACAACAAGGTTAGATATGCTCGTAAGACTAGAATTAAGAAGTTTACTTACACTAAGCGTTACAACTCAACCGTATTCCATGTAGTGGGTGTTAAATTCACCAAGCATGGTACTCCTAGATATGTTCTAAAGAGTGGTCGTGTGGTAACTGCAAATTGGAATTATGTAAGAAACGCTTACTACAAGCACAACTTCAAGACATTCCATGTAATTAAACCTGCTGGTGTGCTAGTCCATGTTTCTAAGAAGTTTGGTAGAGGTAACGCAGTAAGAAGAATTACTCGTGGCCAAGCCTTCAAGATTAGAAAAGTCGTTAAGTATCATGGCTTAACTCGTCTATACATTGGACATGGCGAATATGTAACTTCCAACAAGACTTACGTTAAATTTGGAAGAAAATAGATTAATATAATCTAAAAAGACATACACATTTGTGTATGTCTTTTTCTTTTGCGTAGAGTGTTTAAGTTTTTCTTAAGATTGCCCCGGAAATGAAAAAAATAGGCATTTACAAGGTATTATGTAATAGACCTAATTAACCAAGGGGTGATATAAATTGCAATTTAATAAGAAAGATTTGAATAAAGTCAATGAAAAGAAGACTTTAAAGAAAGTTAAAAAGAACTGGGTAGTAGCCTCGGTATCTTCATTTATTTTTATGGGGGCTGCCAGTTTTACGTTAATGACCAACCACATTAGTGCTTACGCAGATGAGGGAACTGCTAAGTCAGTAGTAGTAACTTCAGCGCAAGATGCGAGTACACAATTTTCTCCGTCGGCTAGTGCGTCTGCTAGTGACCAAACTATGGTGGAAAAATCAGCATCTACTGCAGATAACACTAAAGATTCCGTAGCGAGTAAATTAGAAGTTACTGATCAAACTAACCAACACAGTCGTAAGAAACGAGCTGTAGATACTAAGAATGGTCGAATTGATACTTCTATGACTTTCTACACTAATTCTGATAACAAGTTTGGCTCACGCTTGAAAAAAGCTGATGGTTCAGATCTTCGCGTAGGGGTTAATTTAAACCCAAACGACGTGCATGATTATGTAGCTAATATTGCGGGTGTATTAAAAGACACTAACTATGAATTAGCTCCTGGTGCTTTACCAGAAGAATCACTAAACAGCGCACAACGTGATTACCAAATTCATGTCGTAGAAAAGCAAAAAGACAATCGTGTAAACGATGTAAAAACTGTACCGGTTAGTTTTACTAGCCAGGGAAAAGCAGTATTAGATAGTAATAACCAACCATATACTGGATTAGCAGTAATTGATAAAAATGGTAACCCTCGTTTAGTAGACGAAGGTAATTTAGAATCTAGTAATTACCATATTTCAGATAATGCTAAGTTAATTATGGATGGCAATCATGCCTACACTATGGAAGTTCTTTCTAACAATGTGGGTAAAACTTTAAGTGCGATGTTTGTGGACCGTGAAGGTAAATTACACGGTAAGGGAACCATCGTATTAGATAAAGAAGGTAAATCTAAATTAGTAGATAATGGTGATTTAGATACCCAAGCTTACCACGTGGTAGATGGCAATGTTATCAACAACCACGGTGAATACCAAGTATTAGTAGATGCTAACGTTTTAAATGTTATTAAATCTATTACTTTCATGGATGCGCAAAACAAACGTTTAGCAACCGGTAAAGTAGTAGTTATTAACAATGGGGCACCAATGATAACTGACTTTGGTGATCTAAATACCGATAACTATTACGTAAGTAGTACAGTTCGTACTAACCAAAGCGGTACGTTAGAAGTTACCGTTTCTGCTAAACCCGAAGTAGCTGATTCCTTAGCTGCTAAAAACTCCGAATCTGCTGCCGCAGTGATTGCTAAATCTAAGGCGGATATGGCTGCTTCCGTAGCTAAAGCTATTGAAGATGCCAAGAGTGCTGCTAACTCAGTAACTTCATCCCTCTTTGATTTCCACATTACCAGCACTTCCAAAAAAGTAAGATTATTAGCGAACTCCGCTAGTGCAGCTATTAAAGCACTACAAGAATCCGCAGCCAGTGATTCTTTAGCAGCTTCTGCACAAATTGCTTCTCTACAAGAATCTGCTGCGCGTGCTGCTAGTGAAGCTGCAGGACAAATTTCGGGAGTAACTGGCAACATTGATAAAGTAACTACTTCCTTACAAGCTTCTGCGCAAACTGAATCCAAAGCCGCAGCTGATCGGATTTCTTATCTATTAGCATCAGCCGCTAGTTATGCTAAAGAAACTGCGGATAAGATTAATGGATTAACTGGTTATACTGATAACTTAGCTAAATCCTTACAAGCTTCCGCTGAAGCTACTTTGGAAGCTAACAAAGCTATCATTTCTCAACAAGCAGCTGCCTTACAAGCATCAGCTTCTGAAATGATTCAACGTAACAGCCAAGCTGCTGCTGAACAAATTGCTGCCTTACAAGCTTCTGCTGCTAAAGATTCTGCGGCAGCAGGCAACCAAGTAAACAGCATGAGCGACTACATTAAGCAATTAACCGCTAGTCTACAAGCAACAGTGGCTAAAGATGCTGAAACTGCCAGTTTACAAGCTGCGTCTTTAATGGATTCTGCACGCGATGTAATCTTCTCTGTACAAGCTTCTGCTAAGCAAACTTCTGAAGCCGCAGCTGCTGAATTAGCTTCTTTACAAGCTTCTGCTGCAAGTGAAGCTGCCTTAGCACAAGAATTGGCCTCCGCGCAATTGGCATCCCTACAAGCCTCTGCTGCTGCAGAACACTCACATGCGGGTACGCAAGTAAACAGCATGAATGACTACATTAAAGAATTGACTGCTAGTCTACAAGCTACTGTGGCACAAGGAGTACAAACTGCTTCCGCACAAGCCGCATCTCTAATGGCTTCTGCCGCAGATACTATTAGTTCCGTTAAAGGATCTGCTAAACGTACTTCCCAAGCTGCCGTTGAAGAAATCGCTAGCTTACAAGCTTCTGCTGCTCATGCAGTAAGCGAAGCTAACGCCGTAGCATCTACCCAAGTTGCTTCTCTTCAAGCTTCTGCACAACAAGCAGCTAGCGAAGCTGAAGTAGCCATTCTAGATGTTCAACAATCCGCAAACGACGCTGAAAAGAGTATGCAAGCAGTAAATGACGCCCAAGCTGATACTTTCCGTCATTTACAACTATCTGCCGCTACACAAATCAGAGATATTCAACAATCCGCTGCCGTAGCTTCTGAAGCCGCTGCCCAACGCATTGATGAATTACAAACTTCTGCACAACAAGCAGCTAGTGAAGCTGAAATAGCTATCCTAGATGTACAACAATCCGCAAACGATGCTGAAAAGAGTATGCAAGCAGTAAATGACACCCAAGCTGATACTTTCCGTCATTTACAATTATCCGCTGCTACACAAATCAGAGATATTCAACAATCTGCTGCCGCTGCTTCTCAAGCCGCTGCCCAACATATCGATGAATTAAAAGCATCTGTTGCCCAAGCTTCTCAAGTTACTCAATCCCTAAGTGATTCCGCTAACGTACAAATTAATGTCTTAAACCATCAAGTAGTGCAAATGTCTAAAGCAGTAGTGGATACTGCCCAATCTGCTCAAGATCGCAGTTCTCAACAAATCGCTTCACTACAAGCCTCTGCTGCTGAACACATTAAATCTCTAGAAGATAACGCTACTGCCGCATCTCTACAAGCTCAAGCTATGATGGAAGAACTTGCTAGTTCACTACAAGCTTCTGCTGCAAATGAATCCTTCATTCAAACGGATGCGTTAAATGATATTCAACCAGACATTCAAGTAGCATTAGATTCCTACGCTGCTGAAGTAGCTAGTTTACGTTCGCAAGCTGTAGCAGACTCCTTAGCGCAAGCGCGTCGTCTAGATAGTGCTTTAGCATCTCAACAAGCTAGCCTACAAGGTGAAATGGATGCTATGAAAGCTTCACTACAAGCCTCCGCTGCTAGTGAACAAGCATTAGCTAAACAAGAAAGAGAACAACTACAAAACGAGTTACAAAGTGCAAATGATCAATTAGATCAAACTAAGGTATCACTTAACTTCTACCCAGTAACACAAAAGAACAAAGTATATGTAGTTAAAAACACTAAGGGCGTTTGGATTCACAGTTCCGCAGCCTTTACTAACAAGAACCAAAAGAAACTAATTTCATACGGTTCTCACATTAAAGTGCAAAAAGTAGTGCAATACGGCAAGACTACCCGTCTATACATGGGACCAGGTAGATACGTAACTGCTAACCGTAAATTTGTCGCTACACTAAGTGAAACTTCTAAATACCCAACTTACGTTTACCGCATTGCTAAGAACAACGGTGGCCGTGGTAAGACCTTCAAGGTACAAAACGTTCGCTACGTTCGAAACAAACAATTACAATACAAGATTGGTAAGAAATACGTAAACGCTTCTGGATACGATGAAGCATACTACCGTGATCAAAGTCCAATCAAGAAATACCGTGTAATTAGAAAAGGCGGTGGATGGGTCCACAAGAAAGCTAAATACACTAAGAAGACTAAAGTTAGAAAATTAAAACGTGGCAAGATCATTAAAGTTAAAAAGATAGTAAAGACTGGCAAAGTTACTAGATTATACATCGGTAAAGGCCAATACTTCACTGCTAACAAGACTTACGTAGTCCGCGTATATAAATAATAACTAACGACTAAAAAAGCCTCCTATCAAAAGATAGGGGGCTTTTTAGATGGGCTTTATAAAGCTTTAATGAAGTCTTGCCATTGCTGGATAACTTGCTTAGCAGCGAAGTTATGGGCGTGACGGAGAGCTTGTTTATGATAACGAGTATAAACCGTATCGTCAGAGACGATTTTAGCGATGCGGTTAGCCATATCGGCAGGGTTGCCGGGAGTAACTAGGCAGCCGTTTTCGTCGTCGACAATGACGTTTCTCGAGCCGTAATTACCATCAAAGGCTACGGCAGGTAGGCCGTAATTTAAGCCTTCCACTAGTGAAATGCCGAGGGCTTCATGTAGGGAAGGTTGGACTAATAGACGAGAGTTTTTTAAGATCTCGGCTTTAGGTTTTTCAGTTTGATAATTTAATATGCTGACGTTTTTTTCGATATCTAATCGTTTAATAATAGCTTCGATTTGGGCTTTGAACTTCGCGGATTCAAAATAACCTACTAAGTTTAGATGAATATCAGGCACCGTGAAACGAATTGCGGGAATGATAGTTAACAATTCGATGATGTTTTTATCGTTGAAGATACGACCACAGTACGTAATTTTATGATTATTTACGGCAGGGGTGATGTCGGGAATATGGAAGAGTGCAAAATCGACAATGCAGATAACGTTTAGATTAGCAAAACGCTTTTGTAAATCGGCTTTTTGTTCTTTTGTGGCGACGATAATGCCTGCGAAATCATCTAAGTGATGATTAAATAACGGTTCTAAGTTAAAAGCAATCGGTGCGCTAATGGTAGGTAACTCACTTTCGGCAGTGTGGACGCTGTGTAGGTATTGATATTTATACGTAGTTTTAGTAACTTGCGCCACAGCCGGCGTTAAAGCGGGTTGATCATTAATTAAGACGGTATGTTTATCGGTGATTTGTTGTAAGAAAAATGCGAATAAATCATTTTCGGTGTTAAAACGATAATCTTTGCCGTGAAAATTAACTAACTTGTACATGGTAGTAGCTAATTGTGTGCCAATGTTCATGTGGGTAATGTGCATAACCGGAATACCGGTAGTTGAATAAAGAACTTCGTGGCCAATATTACCATCGGGATGATAATAAATAGTTTTAGATTTAAAACCACGATAGTCATACATATCACGACTGGTGATGTTGCCGAAGTTATCGTAATAATCCACATTGCCGATTTCGCCGAAAGTTAGTGGAAAGTAAGAAACTTTGGCGAAACGTTGGCCTAGTTTTTCAATGTAGGCGGAATTATTATCGATGCCGTGAATTTTGTATTCACGTTTGTCTACTAGAGAAGCGTAGCGAAGATATTGTGGCGTGCGGGGGATATTTAACGCATTTTGAAAGTAATCGTACATATTGATCACTTGGGGAGTGGTTAAGTTAAATTTTTCCATTTCTTGATGCAAGCTGGGGTTGAAACTACGCGTTACAATTTGGGCTTTTAATTGATAGTTAGCGAATAATTTTAAACGATTAATAACGGATAATTCAGTTCCGGAATTGTAAGTAAAAATATTGTCGATAGTAAATAAAAACTTTTTCATTAATGCTCCTCCTGTGCATGTTCCATATCTTCTAAGCCGTCAGTAATATCGACGCGATAGGTTTTTAATTTATCTTGCCAAACTTGGTTGGCGCGGTTAGTAAGTTGTTGCCATTTTTGCCAAACTTGTTTAGAAGAATAACGTTGTGATAGTTCATAAGCTTTATCGGACATAGCTTGTAATAAGTCGTCGTGGGTAAATAATTCGACCATTTTCTTAGATAAAGCTTCGGTGTCATCGTATTTCACTACGTAACCATTTTCTTGGTCTACGATTAATTCGTTAGGACCGTAGTTAGTATCGAAAGTAATGCCGACGTCACCGTTAGATTGAGCTTCCATGAGTGCTAAGTTAAAGCCTTCCATAACGGAAGCTAGGGGATAGACTTGTGCATTAGCCTGTACGCTAGGCACGTCTAAAGTGTAGTCATGTAAAGTAACGGCATCTTGTAAATCATATTTTTTAATGGCTGCGTTGATACGCTTTATAGCAGCATCATTATTGGAGTGATCTACATATCCATATACATTTAAATTAATGTCGGGAACTTGTTTTTTCGCCATTCCCATAGCAGTGATGATTTTATCGATTTGTTTTTCTGGTGATACACGGGCGGTGATGACCATGCTATGTGGGCGACGTTTATTCATAGGTACTCTAGTAGTTTCTAATTCGCGAGCTGATAATACCCCGACTGGAATAGTGAAGGCATCCACTTGGTGATGGAAACGAGCTTGCACATCCGCATTTTGTTTATGGGTGGAAGCTACGATAGCATCATAGCGGTTTAAGTCGGTTAATGAATATTCATAGTTGTTATTCATAATCGAAGTATCCGCTTTTTGTGAATCACCAGCTTGAGAACTGTGTAAATGCAACACGCTGTAAGTAGGTGAATTTAAATCCGTTAGAATTTCTTCGAAGAAATCACCACGATCTAAAACGTAGATATTAGCTTGTTTAGTATCGAAGTATTTTAAGTTGATAGCTTCTAAAAATTCGGTAAGTAGCGAGGTTTTATTTAGATGAGGGCGAACTGTACCGTGAGCATCGATAGTTTTATAACCCGATTCCGCTAACTTTTGTTGGCCATTTAAGCGCATAAAGTTTTCTATAGCAGGTCTACCCGCGGGTGTGTACCAAGTTTGAGTAGCAACTTGATTATCCGGCGTATACCATTGTGATAAGGATTTAAAACCACGGTAGTCATAGAAATCTACACAATATAAATTTGAGAAACCGTCGAATAATTCCACAGATTTTACAATGTTGGGTTTAGTATCTTCTTCGGTAAAGACATTGATTCTGCCGACTAAAGTGTTTTGGTTATACACCAACACGCGATGATTTTGCTCATCTTTTTTATAAGTTAAGTGGGCGATACCAAAATCGATGTCGCGGGGATGAATAGTTTTAGGTTTTACATAACGAGCTTCTTGGAAATAATCAAACACATTTAAGATATGTTGATCAGCGATACCGTGAGCATTTAAATAAAGATGTAAGAGGGGGTTCCAATCACGAAAAACTAATTTGTAATCGGTGTTAAATTTTTCGAACAATTGGGCACGTTTTAATTGGGCATGTTCGATGCCTGAGTTTTTAGCGTTAAAGCTGGAATTTAAGAAAAAATACATATCCAACTACCTCACTTTACGATGTTATTTTTATACTATTTATCCTACCAAAAAAACGTCTTAATAAATCTTAAGAAAAGGTAAAATTTTTTTAACAAAATCAGCATTTAGCATTAGAATAGAGTATAGGAAGATTGAAAGGGGAAATAGATTATGACTGAAAGACAATTAATTCAACAAATTTTAAATACTGTAGATATCGAATACGATTTTGTTAACGTGGACACTGATGCAAGTGACTACGACATTAAGGTATTCCAACAAAAGGAAGACAACCGTCCTATTACCGATATCAACAAGGAACTAGAACATTACTTTAACGATGCCGGATTCAAGTACAGTGAAAACACCGGTGAAGATGATGAACTAGCTTTTAATATTAAAAAGTAATATTATAAATAGTGATTTAAATAAACTATAGGAGCTAATCAATATGAAATTAAGAAGATACGGAATAGTTACAGCTGCCGTTCTAGCAGCTCTAACGTTAGGTTCAGGTGTAACTAGTTATGCGGCAAATGCTGCTGATGGTAGTAATGCTAAGACAGCTAATACTGCTAAACAAGTACCAGCTACTGATGGTAATAATGCCAAACAAGCAAGTGAGTCATCAAATGGTAAAAACTCAGAACCAAAAAATGTTTCAGATAACAAGGGTAGTGATGTTAAACAAGCAAATAATACATCAAATGCTCCTCAAACAGCATCAAAGCCTGCTGATAAGCCAGCAACTACTCCAGCTAAACCAGAAGTAAAACCTGGTTTTACTGTAGTTGCTACTCATAATGGTTTCATGTACAGCGATGTAAACCTAACTAGCAAAGATGGTTCATCTTACAAAGTAGGTGACCAACTACAAGTACTAAAGGTTTACAAGAGCGGTAACCGTCTAAGATATGCTATTAAGAGCCAATCTGGCGTTGAAGAATTCGTATCAGCATACTTCTCAACTCCAGTAAACGACAGTCACAACATGAGCGTTTACAACGCATTACGTAGCCGTGCTGAAGTTAAGGCTAACTTCATTGTTAGAGCTACTCGTGCCGGAGCAGAACATGCTAACGGTGACTTAAGCGGTGACGTTAACGGATTATTCTACAAGGGTGATCTATTACAAGTTATCGGTGTTAACCGTGTAAACAACAAGTTCAGATACTTTGTACAAACTCCAAGAGGTCAATACTACATTTCTGCATACAGCACTAAGCCAGTTGCTGGCCAAGCTAACATGGTTGCATACCGTGCTGCTAGAAAACCTTTCTTAGGTAAGAAAGCTGCTAAGAAGGTAGCTAAGAAACGTGTTGCCAAGAAACATGTAAGAAAAGTAGCTAAGAAGCGTGTGGTTAAGAAACATGCTAAAAAGGTTGCCAAGAAACGTGTGGTTAAGAAGCATGCTAAAAAGATTGCTAAGAAACGTGTGGTTAAGAAGCATGTAAGAAAAGTAGCCAAGAAGCGTGTTGCTAAGAAACATGTAGCAAAGAGAAGAGCACCTAAGTACTACGTAGGTCTAAATGGTAGACATGAAGTAGTTGCTAAGAAAGCTCTTATCCAACATGCTACTAAGAGTTTCAAAGACCGTTCTGGTAAATACAAGAAGAACAATTTAAAACGTGGTAAACGTCTAGTCTTCAACCGTGTAGTACGCGCTGGTAAGACTTACCGTCTACACTTAACTAATGGTAAATACGTTACTGCAAGTAAAGCATTTGTTCGTTTAGTTAAATAATCAAAAATACGCCCATGAATTTATATTCATGGACGTGTTTTATTTCTCCTAACAATCTATAAAAAAGGCCGTCACCTAAGTGACGGCCTTTTTGTTTAAATAGGACTTTGACGATTAATTTCTTCGGAAGTTAAATCAGTAACTTCACATTTAATATGATGTTTTTGAATAGTGGATTGTGAATTTTTATCCACTGCTTTATAACCAATTTTTACTAAATGGGCAATGTACATATTATTGTAGAAAAATCCCCAAATAATTGATCCAATAAAGTAAGAAAGATCAAATGTCATAGCTGGATCAATGTTTAATACTAATTGCAAAAACATATGAATAGCCATGTATAGGCAAGCATCAATTCCTAATACGCAAGCAGTATTGTAGTAATCTTTACGTAGTAAAGGTGCAATAGCATGCAATAAGAAGGAAAGAATGGAAAAACCAAATCTTCCAATTCTGATACCGCCGTTACGTTTAACTAAGAATACTAAGTCCATCATTTTAGGCATAGGTGGTAAATTATTCATAGATTCTTTAACCTTCTTTCTTAATTATTTTTTAGTGAATTTAACCACAGCTTCACAACGTGGGGTTTGTGGCATCATATCAATAGGTTGAATGAAGTCCACATTATATTTACGAGTTAATGGTACTAGGTCTGCAGCCAAAGTAGATGGGTTGCAAGATACATAAACAAATTTATCAGGAGCACTCTTTAAAATAGCTTCGATTAATTTGTCATCTAGACCAGTACGAGGTGGATCCACGATAATAGCATCGGGTTTGAATCCTTCGGCTAACCATTCTGGTAATAAGTCTTCGGCTTTACCCACTTCATAGTGAGCATTACGAATCTTATTATGAATAGCGTTTTGGTTAGCATCTTCTACGGCTTCTGGAATAATATCCATACCACGAATTTCTTCAGCATGTTTAGCTAATGGAAGTCCGATAGTACCTACTCCGGAATAAGCATCCACAATTTTTTCGTTTCCAGTTAATTCTAGAGCGGAAATAGCTACTTCGTATAAACGAGGTAACATAATGGAATTTAATTGTAGGAAAGCACGAGGGGATAGTTCAAAACTAAGTCCCTTAATTTTTTCTGTCATAGTAGCTTTACCAGCTAAATGCACAGTTTTGTCTCCCCAGATTAATGGAGAATCACCCGGGTTAATGTTTTGCATAACGGAAGTTACTTCAGGTAATTCCATCATGATTTTCTTTAACATAAAGCCTTTTTTAACAAACTTAGGGGTGTTAGTAACGAAAACTACTTGTACATCATCGGTATTTAGAGCCGCTCTGACGATAACGGTTTTAATAATACCGGAATGATTGGATTCATCGAAAACCGGAATGTTTAATTCTTGGATGAATTCCACAATTTTTCTCATTACCTTCATAGTGGCAGGGTATTGTACAGAACAAGTAGGAAGATCCACTAATTCGTGAGTTCCTTCCTTAAATAGTCCGGCAATTACCTTACCGTCTTTTTCACGAACGGGGAATTGTGCTTTGTTACGATATCCATAAGGTTCATCCATTCCCATAGTGGAACGAATCTTGAAATGCTTGTAACCTTGTGGTTGGAATTTTTCCAAAGCTTGTTGGATAAGATCGCGTTTGAATCTTAATTGAGCAGGGTAGGATAGTGATTCTAATTCGAAACCACCTACTGTACCTGCATAGTCATCACGTGGTGTTACACGATCATCGGAAACGCGATTAATCTTAACTGCTTTGGCACGTAAAAAGTTAGGGCGAACTTGAGTTACTTCAGCTACCACTTTTTCGTTAGTAAAAGCGCCGGTGACAAAAACTAGTTTATGTTCATAAAAACCAATTCCTTCACCATTAATGCCCATTCTTTTAATGGTCATTTTAAATTGTTGACCGACTTGCACTTCGACATTGTCGAAATGGCGTCGTTGATTTCTTTTTGGATATGCCATATAAACGTCCTTTTCAAAAATACATAGTTATTTTCTATTATATCATGTTAGAAGTAATTTTAAATTCTGAGATAGTATTAAATGTTAAATAAAGCCCCAAAAACATTGCATTTTTTGGGTTAAAAGTTTATAAATATAGTAGAGGAAAAAAAGGAGGCAATTACATGCGTAATTTGCACAAAGTAATCACTGCTTCAGCAGTTGCTGCTTTAGGTTTAGCACTTATGGCCACTTCAGTTCATGTTTCTGCAAATGACGATAAGTCCTATGATGCTAATACTGTTACCGACACTGATAAGGTTGAAGCACATGATGCGCAAGGTAATCCTCAAGGAAAGGCAACTAATAATGATGCCAACCCTGCAGATGACCGAGCTCAACAAGAATTTTGGATTAATTCTTGGGACAGAAGTAGTAAGCCTATTCCACAAACTACTACTGATAATGCCCTACATGTTGATTCAAATACTAAGTTAGAAAAGATGGATAACACTGTACCTAAGATGAATGCGGTCTGGAAGGACTACACTCATGATGCAGATGGTAATAATAGTTATGATTCTACTAACAATGTGAACACTCCAGCTGTTAACTTTAAGACTAAGTGGATGTTACCACGTGGTTTTAACGTTGATAAGAGTGAACATGGTAATTACCAAGGAATGGTAATGGCTAATAACAGTATCTACATGGTGGAATCACTAGGTACTGGTGCTAACCAAGGTGCGATTATTCGTTTTGATATGAATGCTTTAAAGAACATGGGATTAGACAAATCTGCTAACCAACAATTGTTAGTTAGAGCATTCCGTCACTTCAGTACTTATACTAAGGCTGGACAAAAACGTACCTTACACTTTGTTAACTATTTAAACAAAAGTGATGCTGTATCTGCCAAGGTAAATCGTACTAAGGGTCGTGTAAGAACCCAAAAGAGACATGTTACTAACGCTCACAAGCGTGTTAGAGCAAGCCTTAGAAGATACCGTAAAGTAGCTCGTCAATTAAGACATGCTAAACGTCATGCTAGAAAAGTAGCACTAAGAAGTCGTAAACGTGTATTACTACGTAAATATCGTGCTACTAAGAAGCGTCAAGGACGTTTGATTAGACGTTATCATGCTCGTATCAGAAAAATCAATAAGTTATTGAAGAAGCAAACACGTCAACTTAGAAAATTAAACAAGGGTAAGCAATTATACAGAGCTTACTACGAATTATCTAAGTCTATCACTGCTACACCATTGATTAATATCGGTCACGGTCAAACCTTAGCATACAATCCTAAGAACCAACACCTATACTTGGCACAAGATAATCAACTAACTAAAGTTGATAACAATTACTATAACCAAGTTACCGAAATTGATCCACAAACTATGCAACCTGTACATCAATACCGCTTCAAGTTAATGAATAATAATTCCAACATGGCATTACACACTTTAACTTTCGATAATGATGGTAATGCATACTTTGGTGTTCATGCTGGTCCTAAGGATGTTAAGGATAATGTTTACACCTTATACACTGGTAACTTTAGTGACTCAAACGTAAGCTTTAGACCGGTTAAACAAATGATTAACTGGCCAGGTAGTTATAACCAATACCTAACTTATAACCGTACCAACAATCGTATTTACATGATTTCTAATGATATGATTATTTCAGTTCCAGCTGATCGTTTACGTGATGGTAACTTGAGCAATGATGATGTTCATTACTTAACTTACAATACCAACCGTGAATTCGAAAGTTTAGCTTTTGATGACCAAGGATACGGTTACTTATTAACTCTATGGAAGTCAGAATTACTACATTCTAACGTTCCAATGGACTAATAAAAATTAAGAAGAATTCTTAAATGATATTCATTTAGGAATTCTTTTTTGTTTATAATACAAACAGTGTCGCCAATTATTAAAATCTGGTATAACTAAAGATAAGAATAATTACGATAGGGGGAATTCGATGCAATTAGAACCATTGAGTTGGAATGATATTTTTGAATTAGCAAGTGCCATCGGTACCTTCATTACCGCATTTGTCGCCTTGTATTTAAATCGTCGTCAACCACCTATGAAGATTCGAGTGGATCGTTCATCCGAAGACGGCCGGGGAGTATTTATTTACTTTTTAGATGAAAAATTAAATACTAGTGGTTTTATTAAATTAAATCGTATTTATTTAACGTTGCATGGAGAAGAGTTAGTGCATCAACTTAATTTAGACCACTTCCGTGAAGGCCTTACTCGTTGGCGTCCCATTTCTAATGATTATATTGTTACTATTACGATTAAAAGAAGCAGTGATGATGAGCAATTAAATCGCATTATCGCGGAAGCCATGCGTGCTGCCCAAGCTACCCATGATGACTTTAAGCAATGTGATGTTTCACAAGAAGATTTTCAATTAGGTTTTGAATTTATGGTTAATGATCCACGTGTGAAATTATCACCCGTAGAATTTAATTTGAAAAAATTAGATGAGCATCATGTTATTGATAATCGTGAAATTCAAAAAATTATGCAAGATATGTAATCCCTTTTATATGAATGTTTCTTTAGTGCAATTAAGTTATGTAATAATCAGGTTAAAATTAAACTTTTTTAAAACAATATCAATTCTTGTTATAACAAAATAATTACTAAAACAATATAATTCCCGGAGAAATTAGAGTTGTAAAAAAGTAATGTATTTAAACTAGCAATTATTTTTTTATTAACCTTAGTTGTAAGTACTGTCACTATTATTCCGGTTGCTAGTGTTCATGCTAATGCTAGCGCTAACGAACAACAAGAAAACAGTTAAAAAACTTTAGTTAAATATCCTATATAAAGGAGTTCATATTCTTAAATTTATCGCAGGGATTATTGCAAGAGAGGTGGTGGACATTGCCCTTTGATTAAATCATTAAATATAGCCATTGTTTTTAACATTATCTATGCATTAATCATATCATCCTTATTTGTGTATGTACTAAAACCATACTTCTCGATTATTGACATGAATAATCTAATTATTGCAGGAACTAACATTGGTTTTATAATACTTTTAGTAATTACCATTCTAAAGGTATATAGTTGGTTTATAAATGCGAATATCCAAGTAATTAGTTACTGTATATTTTTTATACTATGCTATTTATTCATAATCCTACTTAAATGGTTATAAATATTATTGAAAAAGGTTGAAGGTAGATTATATTACCTTCAACCTTTTTCAATAATAAATAATAATTATAAAATTGATTTTAAGAGGAAGGGACGTTCAAATGAGATATGGATATGCAAGAGTTAGCACTTTAGGGCAATCGCTAGATAATCAAATCCAAGATCTTAGAGATAATGGTGTCTTAAAAAGAATATCTACACTGATAAATACACTGGTACTAGTACGGACCGAGTAGGATTCCAAAAGTTATTACACACGTTTTAAATCTGTTATCTATCAGTAGTTTTATAACCAACCATTGCGGTAGCAGCTTTAATCGTATTTACGTTGATATGGCTTTTTAAAGAGGTGTTTTAATGGATTTTCACGCGTATATAGGATATAAACTGCCGAAAGATTTTGAAAAGAAAAAGGCAGGTAGATTTTTCTACCTGTCTTTTATTATTTAGATAAAATCATTTTAATATGTGGAGTGTGGTGGAAGGTATATACATCACCGACGGATTTAAAGCCGAATTTAGCATAAAAACCTTCTTTGTCTTCTTGTGAGTCGATTTGGACTACGGGGTGATTGAAATGTTCATCGATTTCTTCTAGTACTTTATCGATTAATTTTTTACCTAGACCTTTACCACGAGCGGCGGGGGTAGTTAATACACGGCCAAATGAAGTATGGTCTTCACCGTGAAATACACGAGCGTATGCTAATAATTGACCATCTTCTTCTGCCCAAATATGTAGAGCTCTTGGATCAACGTCATCAACTTCTTGATAAGGACGGTTTTGTTCTACCACGAAGGTTTGCACACGCGCCTTATAAATAGCGTATAATTCATCGCGCGTTAATTCATTAAAAGTTTTAACTTTCCATTTCATAATATTGCCTCCCTGCAAACATTATATTTATTTTACTATTTTTTATTTAAAAATAAAAAACATCCACTCATAGTGGATGTTATATCTTAATTTAAAATGCCGTTGGGGTATTCTTCTTCGATTAATTCACGAATACAAGAAACCATCTTTTGTACGGCCGGTGTCTTCATTTGCACGGAATTCATTACCATAAAAATGGAACGATAGAAGTCATCGTCAAAGGGATAAAATGACACATCGCCGCCGATACGTTGGAAGGCTAGTTTAGGTAAAATACCCATACCTAAACCTGCTTCCACCATGGCGATAATGGATTGATCATCGATACTAAATTGAATGGAATTAGGTGCTACGTTATATTGGTCGAGCACTTCCTTAGTATCACCATCATAATCGGATTTTTGTAGGATGAAATGTTTATCTACAATATCGCTTTTAGTGATAGTTTTCCCGTTTTTAGGTACGAAATCTTTGGGAGTAATACAGTAGATACGATCTTTCATTAATAACACCTTTACCAAACGTTCATTGATAGGTTGGCAGGTGAATCCTAAGTCAATTTTTCCTTGGCGGGATTGCAAAGTAATATCGTTAAAATCACTTTGGGTAACTTCCACATTTACGTTAGGAAATTGATTATGAAATTTGTTAATAATTGAAGGTAGCCAATTGATACATACACTACTAAAGGCACCTAAACGGATAGTACCTGAAGTAAGTCCTTTAATGTTATTGGCTTCTTGTTGTAGTCTTTCTTCATTATTTAGAATGTCTTGAATGATAGGTAAAACTTCTTTACCATCTTCAGTTAATTTCACTCCCGAACGATCCCGGATTAATAAAGAAAAGCCCAGTTGCTTTTCTAATTTATCCATAGAATGTGAGATAGCAGAAGGGGTTACACCTAGTTTTTGTGCGGCGTGGTGAAAGCTAGCTTCACTTACGACCGTAACAAAGGCTTGGTAAGAAAAAGAAATCATTATAGTTACATCCTTCCTGATCGATAAAAGTCATTGCTTAAAATTATATCTTTTTTTGTAGTAGTATGTAATAGTAAATATCAAAATAATTATAAAATACATAATAACTTAATTAAAAATATCATTTTATTCGTATTATTGTGGTAGGTAAAAAATAATAGCCAGTATAATCACAGAGTTTAATTATTATTTAATTATATTATATATAAGGTATAATGTAGTTGATAATCCTCTTAATAGGGGATGTTTTTAATAATAATTTACTTTTGAAGAAAATGTACTATGATATTGATTATAAGAATATTTGGGAGAGTAATATGAAAAACGTTAAAAAACTTTTACATTACATGGTACCGTTTTTTATCTTTTTAGTATTGGCATTAGTTTTAATTGCCTATCCTTTGATAAATAAACAGACCTATTTAGGAGTGGATTCACTATTCCACTATAACCGTTTCTTCGATACGGCTATGCAAATTAAGCATCATCAAATTAGTTATTTTCAATCTAACTATGGCTTCTTGCAAAATGGTCGAATGTTAAATGCATTGTACGGCCCGGTAGTAGCTTATATAGGTGGATTCTTATTATTAATTTGTGGCACTTGGTTTAAATTTCAAATTGTTACTGACCTAATTGTGCTAATTGTGGCTGCATTAGGGATGTATAAATTATGTCGAGTAAACGAAGTAGCTAAGAAACCAGCTATTTTTATGGGATTCTTATACATGTACTCATCTACCATTGTACAATGGGTTACTTCACAACAATTTACCGCCTTTGGAGCGGCTTTAATGCCATTTCTAATGATTTATGCTACCAGCATGGTACGTCGTCATGATGTGTCAGTATGGGGCTTAGCCATTACTATGAGTATTTTGGTACAAACTCATTTAATGAGTAGTGTGATCGGAGCACTAGGATTAATTTCCTTCTTTATTGTGGGCTTAGTAACTGCAGAAGATAAAGCACAACGTCTACGTATGTTCTTACATACTTTCTACGCTGCATTAATTACTATCGTGTTAACCATTAACGTATGGTTTAATTTACTAACGGTATCTAATGCTAACCGCTTGCTTCCGGTTTATCCAGTTCCATCGGTTCGTACACACGGTTATAACTTTAATCCATATTCATTACTTAATATTTTGAAACCTACTGAATTTTTACTATTCGTAGGAGTATTGATTTTGGTATTTAAGAATTTCCGTAAGCTAGATCGTCTAACTAAGACTTTAGCATGTACCGGATTAGGATTTTTAGTAATTGCTTGGTCACATTTCCCATGGACTGCTTTAGAACATGTAATGCCATCCTTAAATTACACTTTGCAATTTCCTAAACGTTTCTTAGTTTTAGCATTTATCTTCTTGTTATTAACATTTGGTAAATTCTTAACTTCTGAAATAAACGCGGATAAACATCCATATGCTAAGTTAATTAAAGCTGCGGTAGTAGTGTTAATTATGGGTAGTGCTGGTTTGGATTTCTATTCTATTCACCAACGTAGTGAAAGTTATGTAGCATTACAAACTAAGCATCACCGTAATAATGCTAACCAAAATTCTTTGTATTACTACTTTAAGAAACATCACCGTAGTGTACAAAAGGACACACAAAGTCATCATTTGAATTACTTAATGAAAGACTATGTAAAAGCTACTCCTGATTATTTACCAGTGAAGAAGACTATTAAGAGTAATAAGAAATACGAAAAGTTCAATCCATATCGTAGATATTACCGTGACTTCATTCATCCTAACCACGCTAACCGTTACTTTGATCGTACGGTTAAAGCCGATGGTAGTTTACAAGTAGCTTGGTACGCTGGTCGTGCTGGTAAGATTCAATTACCATTAGTTAAGTATGCTGATACACAAGTTAAATATAACGGTAAAGTCTTAAAACATGTAAAGACCACCTCACTAGGGGCTATTAAGTCGAAGAGTAAGTTAGGATTGAATCGAGTTTCGGTTCGTTACATGCCTAGTTTTACTACTCGTCTAATGATGGTAATTACTTGGGTTGCTTGGATAGTATTTGTAGCTTGGGGATTACTTAGAAAAATTAAATTTAATTAGATTTTATTTTAAAAGGAACTGATGTTAATCAGTTCCTTTTGTGTTTTATGCTATACTAATTATATTAATTAAGTGAAAGGTGAAAAGCTTTGATGCAAGCAGTAAAAAATGGCTTTAAACGTTTTTACAACAGCCGTGGTTTTCCAATATTAGTAATGCTAATTATGGCATTGCTCTTATTAATTAAGCCACTATTACATTCTTCAATGATAATTGGTGCCGATTCACTTTTTCATTTTAATCGGTTTTATGATGCTGCTGAACAGTTCAAGACTGGACACTTCAGCTATTTTCTAATGAATTACGGATTTGGACAAAGTGGCCGAATTGTAAATGCCATGTATGGTCCTATGTTTGCTTATTTAAGTGGATTATTATTATTGATTACTCCTAACTGGTATATTTTTGAGATGGTTTATACAGTGATCATCTTGTTGATAGCCGGTATCGGGATGTATAAATTATGTCGAGTAAATAAAGTATCTCGTGAACTAGCAATGCTAGCTGGAATTATCTTTATGTATTCCACACCGGTCTTTTTATGGGTAAGTTCACAACAATTTACCGGAGTAGGGGCAGCGTTTCTACCCTGGTTATTTGTGGGGATTACTAGAATGCTACGCAATCAAAAGATGCCGTTATTATACGTAAGTGTTTCTATGGCGATACTTATTCAAACGCATTTACTATCTAGTATATTAGGCTTTGCAGCCATTATTCCTATCTGGATAGTTACTTTATGCAAAACTAAACGCAAATGGCGATTGATAGGGCAAACCGTTATTGCAACTATTTTAGTATTGTTGTTGACTGCTAACGTATGGGGCGGGATGCTTTCCGTCTTTTCTGGCAACTACTTAGTAACGGCTTTTCCTACTATTAATTTAGTCGATAACAGTTTGATAATTAATAAATTGTCATCCTACTTGTTAGTAGTGCGTCCCATGGAAATCTTACTGATAATTTATGTTACATATTATTTAATCACACGTTTTAAGAAATTAGATTATGTAGTGAAAACTATCAGTATAGTAGGCCTGGGTGCTTGCATCCTAGCTACTGATTTATTCCCATGGACATGGGTACAAAAGTGGGTACCTGATTTAACGATGTATCTACAATTTCCACGTCGTATTATGGCACTATCCTTGGTAATGATTATCCTAGCTTGGGCAATGATGTTAAGCGACAATGATAAAGCCTTTACCGTGCCTGGTGTTAATGCATATCGTAAAGGAATTCGTTTAGGTATCGTATTTTTACTAATATGTAGTACGTTAGGTATTAACTACCGAGTTCTATCTGCACAAATGCAAACAGAAAGAATACTTATTAATAATCGTGAAAGTTCGGCATCCTTAAACCACGTAACTAGCTTAGCTGAACAAAATCATCATTATTATAAAAATGATTTTTACGGTAACAATCTATCATATCTAATTGGCGATCTAGCTAAAAATATGCCAGATTATGTGCCATCACAAGCTAGAATTAATCATTTAAGTTATTATGAAATTCATCCATACAATGAGGTTTATATTTATCTAGTTAAACCTTATATAGATAACGATGTTAAATACGTTAAAACAGTCAATAAGGATGCTTCCTTAACTATTACCTGGAATAACGATAGTAAAAAGACGAAGTCCTTCGCAGTGCCCGCAGTTAAATATGCACGCACCCAAGTAACTTTTAATGGACAACGATTAAATAATCCGTCTTTAACTGCTATTAATTCGCTGATAGTGAAGGCACGTCCGGGTAAAAATCAATTAGTATTAAAATATCCCATTGGATATACGCAAAGGTGGTTAATCACTGCTGCGATTACTTGGTTATTAGTATTATTGTTAATATTGATTAATTTTATACTTAGAAAAAGACGTCAAAAATAAAAAATAGCATTATTGATCCGTTTCTGTGGATTAATAATGCTATTTTTTTAAATTTTTTTGTAAATTCAGTGTATTTTAGCTGACTTTTTACGAATCTATCAGTGTAGGGAAAATTAATAGGTCACTTACACTAAAGTAGATTGGTAAAAAATATAATTTTTTCAACTTTTTTAAAAAATAATTGTATTTTCGAAGATTTTTTACGAATTTATTAGTGTAGGGGAAATTATTTTTCCCTGATAGGCTTTTACTGTTGATTTATAAAAGCAAAAATATATTGAGCCAGTTGTTGATAAGTATCTGCATTAGGATGGACATGTTGATCATTATATTTAATTTTAAAATTGTGATCATTGATGAAGTCGGGATGATAATTACGCCAGTCGATAAATGGGATGTTTAGTTGCTTATAAACATAAGCCAAACCGTCTAATAATTCACTGAATGTGTAGTCAGCTCCTCTGATTACGTTATCGGCATTTTGTAAATTATCATAGCGAGGTAATGGTAGTACACCATAGATTTGAGCATGACTTTGACCATTCATTAGCTTTGATAAAATGAATCTTAATTTTTCCTGAATGTTAATCAATTCTTCCCTCAAATGGCCATAGTCATTGGTTCCTATCATGACAATGCAAATATCATATTTGTGAGCATTACACCTGACTATTTCTTTTTCTAAGTCTTGCATAATGGTAGCGCCATTAATTCCGTAATTATCTATGCTAGCTGTAGGAACTAGTTTAGATAAATAATATGGATAATTATGGCGTAAATTTTGGAAACCATCATAGCCTCGTGTTACGGAATCACCAATGGCAGCAATGTTTAATTTAGAATTATGCATAATAATCACCTGTCTGTAAGTCTTTTTTATTAATCATAATATATTTAGATAAAATCGTAAAAATTAGTAGTTAGAATTGAAAAAAATAAGCTATATAAAATGAGTTATATCAAAAAATTATATCCCGCAATTATTTCAGCAATTGGCTTTAATAAAATATTTTTGCTATAATTAAGCTCCTTGGCAGGGGCACAACGAGACGCATATTTTATATATGCGTCTTTTTTTATTGACAGTTAGTATAATTATGCTAAACTTATTTGTTAAATGAGTATATAAGGGGAGGGCACATAATGGCGAATAAAAGGATGATCATTTTGGATTTAGCTTCACTTGGAATGGGTGAAGCACCTGATGCTAATCGCTTTTTCTCTATTGGTGCCGATACTTTAGGTCATATTGCTTCCAAGGACCTTAATGTCGCTAATTTAAAGTCCTTGGGTCTAGGTAATATCCGTTGGGACAATGAAATTGACACTATTGCACAAGAAGTAGCCCCTCGTGGCTTCTATGGCAAGATGGTTAATGTTATTTCCCAAAATGACGCTAGTGCTGGTTTTCGTGAAATGTTTGATTACACTACCAGTCTCCGCACAATTTCCGTAATGGACTTAATGGCGGAACAAAAATTTAATGTTGCAATTATTTCAAGCTTTGCTAATTATTTGGAAAAACAAGACGAAATTCATTCCGTCCAAGTTCCTAATGATAGCAAAGCTTTTGTTGAATTAAGCGGTCAAATGGATATACAAGATAGTGGCTTAATCTATTGTCAATTACCAGAGTTAAAACAATTTGCACATCATAAGGATGTTGATGGATATACACAACAATTAAGCCACGTGGATAAGTTATTAGGTAAATTAATGGATAACTTACGTGAAGACGACATTTTAATCGTTACTTCATCTTATGCCAGTGATCCTAGTTACCAACGAGATGTTACTCGCGAGTATCTACCTATCATGGTTTACAATCCACAAAATACGGCAGGTAAATCCTTAGGTATTAAACGTTCAGCAGGCGTTATCGCAAACGTCATTGCAGCATACTTTGATCTGGATAACCACCACGAAGCTAAACCTAATGTCATCAAAGAAATCCTATAATACTTAATAATTTGAAAGGGGTGTTGCGCAACTAAAATAAGCTAGTTGTTTATAATTTTGTCGTAGAGAAAGGATTAGAAAAAAACATGTATTTGTTAATTAATATTTTAGGAATTATTGTATTTTTAGGAATTGCTTTTATTTTCTCCAAAAGCAAAAAAGAAATTAAATGGCGTTCTGTACTTACTGTTTTAGTTTTAAACTTGCTAATCGCATTTTGTTTAACTAAATTCTCATGGGGACGTGCTGGAGTAGAAGCTGCTGCTAACGGTTTTGCCGGATTAGTACAAGTAGCTTATGACGGAATCGGTTTTGCTTTACCTAGTTGGGTACATTTAAAGCAAATGGATTTTGTTACTTCAGCATTGCTTCCTATTTTACTAATTGTTCCGGTATTTGATATTTTGACTTATATCGGAGTCCTACCTTGGATTATTAAATGGGTAGGTAAAGGTTTGGCATACATAACTGGTCAACCTAAGTTTGAATCATTCTTCGCTGTGGAAATGATGTTTTTAGGTAACACTGAAGCTCTTGCAGTTTCATCATTACAATTAAAACAACTATCTGCTGCTAGAAACACTGTAATCGCAATGATGTCTATGTCTTGTGTTACTGCTTCTATCTTAGGGGCATATACACAAATGGTACCGGGTCAATATGTTTTGACTGCCGTACCACTAAATATTTTAAACGCCGTTATCGTTACTAGCATGTTAATGCCTACTAACGTTAAACCCGAAGACGATACCATTGCTAAGTTAGGTAGTTCTTCTGAAACTGCCGAAGCTGCAATAAGCGAAAAACCAGGAAACAATACAAAACCAAAGAGAGAACCATTCTTCTCATTTCTTGGTGATTCAATTGTAGGTGCCGGTAAATTAGTCTTAATCATTACTGCTAACGTTATTGCTTTCGTAGCTTTAGCCGCATTAATTGATAAGATCTTAGGTGCAATTAATCCTAATTTATCTCTAGAACACATTTTAGGTGTCATCATGTTCCCATTCGCATGGTTAATGGGTTCTGATGTACACACTGCATTCGTTTTTGCCCAAAACATGGGTACTAAATTAGTAACCAATGAATTTGTGGTTATGGGTAAGATTTCTCCACACATTAATTCATATGCTCCTCACTACCGTGCTCAATTAACGGTCTTTCTAACCTCATTTGCTAACCTTTCTACGGTTGGAATGATCATCGGGGCATTCAAAGGTATGGTTAACCGTGAAGTTAACGATGCTATTTCTAAGAGTGTTGGTTACATGGTCCTATCCGGTATTCTAGTTTCTTTATTATCCGCTGGAATTATTGGACTATTTGTATGGTAAAATGTAGTTAAACTACAAACGAAGGATTTTATTTAAATGAACACACAACATAAAATCACGTCGAAAAAAGAGACAGCATCGCTGTCTCTTTTAGACGTTTTATCAGATAAAAATATATTAAAAACTGAAATTTTAGGTGGAATTACCGGCTTCTTTGCGATTTCTTATATCTTAGTGGTTAATCCATTGATATTAAAAGACGCGGGGATGAGTGTTAACTTAACGGTATTTGCCACGATTTTAAGTTCCGTAATTGGTTGCTTTATTATGGGATTTTACGCTAATTCGCCGGTGGTAATTACGCCGGGGATGGGTGTGAATGCTTTCTTTACGTATACTATGGTCGTCAATATGGGACTAACTTGGCAACAGGCTTTAGCTGTTTCGTTAGTATCCACGTTCGCCTTTATGATAATCGCATTTAGTCGCTTTACGGATGTCTTAGAAAAGGGGATTCCATCGTCTTTGAAATCAGCTATTACGGCTGGTATTGGGTTATTCTTAGTTGAAATTGGTTTACAAAAAGCTGACCTAATTCAACAAGGACAATCTTCTTTATTAACGTTGGGATCCTTTAAGAATCCATCATTATTATTAGCGTTATTTGGCTTAATATTGACGTTAGTTTTATATATTAAAAAGATCAAAGCTAGTTTCTTTATCGGTATCATCGTAACTTCTATCGTGGGAATTATTTTTCACGTACATGATAGTAAGGTGCCTACCACTAGCTTAATGGACATTAGTAAATATCATCACTTATTATTTAGATTTGATTTTGGACATATTGTCTCTATTCCATTTGTACTAGCTGCCTTTTCTATGACCATGATTTTAGTCTTTGAGTCTATGGGATTGAATGCCGGAATCTTGCCGGATATGGCAAAGTTTAAAAAGACTTTCCGCTCAGTTTCTATGTCAGGAGTAATTTCTAGTATTTTAGGAACTAGTCCTACAGTTTCTGCAGCAGAAAGTGTTGCCGGTTTTCAATTAGGAGCTCGTACCGGAGTAATGTCGATTACAGCAGGAATTTTATTCTTGTTATCAACATTTTTCATTGGCTTTTTAAAATATGTTCCACAAGCAGCGATTGCACCGGTAATTATTATTACTGGAGCGATTATGTTCGCTAATATTAAAGATATTGATATGAATAATTTTGCAGAATGGTTCCCCGCATTTTTAATTGTGGTATTAATTCCACTTACGGGAAGCATTTCTGTAGGATTAGCCTTTGGCTTTGTGGCATATCCAATCGTTAAGATATGTAACGGCGAAGTTAAAAGCATCAGTTTAATAAATTATGTCTTAAGTGTGTTGTTCTTAATAGATTTAATTCTTACGGCATTTATTTAAAAGGGTAGTCGAAAAGATTACCCTTTTTGTGTGCGTTTTTTTAAGTTATGTAGTGACGAAAACGGGTAATTTTGGTTATAATGGAGAAGTATATGTTTCATAATTGTAAAAAATTATGATATCGGTTAAAGTATAGATAGACGTGAAACAATAATGTTTCACAGTAGGAGGATTTGTATGAATCCAGAAGAATTTAGACATCAATTACTTCAACATAATATCGAAGTAACCGATGCACAAATGCAACAATTCGCTACTTATTATGAATTTTTAGTAGAGACTAACGAACATGTTAATTTAACCACGATTGTGGATCGTGATGAAGTATATTTGAAGCATTTCTATGATTCCATTACACCTGCATTTTATGATGAAAGTTTACGTAATGATGAACTTACTTTATGTGATGTAGGTGCCGGAGCTGGTTTTCCTTCCATTCCTTTAAAGATTTTATTTCCTAATTTAAAAGTTACTATTGTAGATTCTTTAAACAAACGAATTAATTTCTTAAGAGAATTAGTGGAAAAGCTAGGCTTAGAAGGGGTGCAATTACATCACGCCCGCGCGGAAGAATTTGGTGGTAAGAAATCTGCATATCGTGAAAGCTTTGACGTAGCTACTGCGCGTGCCGTAGCTCGTATGAGTGTTTTAGCTGAATTTTGTCTACCTATGGTAAAAATTGGTGGCAAGATGATTGCACTTAAAGCTTCACAAGCCGAAAACGAAATTGCGGATGCTACTGATGCTATTCGTACTTTAGGCGGTAAAATTATTTCTGATGACGAATTTAATTTACCAGTCTCTCATGATCCTCGTCACATAGTGATTTTGGATAAAGTTAAGAAGACACCTAAAGCTTATCCTCGTAAAGCAGGAACACCAAACAAGAAACCTATTGGTTCCAAAGATAAGTAATAAAAAGGAGGGGTTTTAATGGGACACGTTATTTCATTAGCTAACCAAAAAGGAGGAGTAGGTAAAACTACTACTTCTGTAAACCTGGGGGCTGATTTAGCAACTCTAGGAAAGAAAGTATTGTTGATAGATGCTGATGCACAAGGTAATGCTACTTCTGGAGTAGGTATTCAAAAATCAGATATCAAAAAAGATATTTACGACATTTTAGTTAATGAAGAACCTATTTCCGAAGCTATTTTGCCTTCCGCACACAAGAATTTGGATGTGGTACCAGCTACTATTCAACTTTCCGGTGCTGATATTGAATTAACCCCTCAAATGGCAAGAGAAACGCGTTTAGTAAATGCGTTAAAAGAAGTCAAAGATCAATATGATTACATATTAGTTGACTGCCCACCATCATTAGGATTAATTACTATCAATGCTTTCACCGCTAGTGATTCCATTTTAATTCCGGTACAAACGGAATATTATGCACTAGAAGGTTTGAGCCAATTATTAAATACTGTGCAATTAGTTAAAAAACACTTCAATCCTGATTTATGCGTTGAAGGAGTACTTTTGACTATGTACGATGTAAGAACTAAATTAGGACAACAAGTTAATAAAGAAGTACGTAACTACTTTGGTGATACGGTATACGATACTATTATCACCAGAAACGTGCGTTTATCCGAAGCACCTAGTTATGGTTTGCCTATCATTGATTATGATGCTGAATCTAAAGGATCTAAATTATACATGCAATTAGCAAAGGAAGTGTTGGCTGCTCATGGTGAATAATAAAGGCTTAGGTAGAGGAATTGAAGCACTATTTGCTGACAGTGAAATGCAATCAGCAACTGAAGATGTAACTGACTTAGAATTAAGTAAGTTAACACCTAATCCATTCCAACCCAGAACTCATTTTGATACTAAAGCGTTGAAAGATTTAACTAGCTCCATTGAAAAATCCGGAGTATTTCAACCTATTATCGTTAGAAAGTCTAGTAAAAAGGCTGATCAATACGAAATTCTAGCAGGGGAACGTCGTTTCCGTGCTTCTCGTATGGCTGGCAAGAAGACTATTCCGGCGATTGTAAGGGATGCTTCTGATGAACAAATGATGGAAATTGCGGTTATGGAAAACTTGCAAAGAGAAGACCTAAATCCCATTGAAGAAGCCGAAGCTTACAATACCTTAATGACTAAATTAGATATTACCCAAGCTGAAGTATCCAAGCGTTTAGGCAAATCTCGTCCATACATTGCTAACTATCTTCGTTTATTGGGACTACCTAATGAAGTTAAAGAAATGTTGACTAAGAATCAATTATCCATGGGACAAGCTAGAACTTTGTTATCAGTTAAGCCTAAGGAAAACTTAATCAAGTTGGCTAAACGTGCTTATGATGAAACCATGACCGTTCGTCAACTAGAAAAGGCTATCGAAGAACTAAGTTCTAACACTAAGAAGAAACGTCGTCCACGTCGTTCTACTAAGAAGTCACCATTCTTACGTGCTTCTGAAAATGAACTACAAGACAAGTTCGCTACTTCCGTTTCCATCTCCAACAGCCGTTCTAAGAAGGGCAGCGGAAAGATTGAAATTAGCTATACATCAGATGATGATTTAAATCGAATTTTGCAAATTTTAGATATTAATTTAGACTAAAAGGAGAGCATTTTTATGTATTCATTAAATGATGTGGTAGAAATGAAAAAAGCACATCCATGTGGTGCCAATTCTTGGAAAATTATTCGTATGGGTGCTGACATTAAAATCGAATGCCAAAACTGTGGACATATCGTTATGTTAGCGCGTCGTGAATTTGAAAAGAAAATGAAAAAAGTAGTGCAAAAAGCACCTCAAGACTAAATTTAAAGAAAAGAGTGAAATATTTTTATGTCATTAACAGCAGGAATTGTTGGTTTACCAAACGTTGGTAAATCTACTTTATTTAATGCGATTACTAAAGCCGGAGCAGAAATGGCTAATTACCCATTTGCTACTATTGATCCTAACGTCGGAATGGTGGAAGTTCCTGACTCACGTCTAGATCGTATTCAAGAACTTATTCCAGCTAAAAAAATTGTTCCTACTACCTTCGAATTTACTGATATTGCCGGAATCGTTAAGGGTGCCAGCAAGGGTGAAGGTCTAGGTAACAAGTTCCTAGAAAACATTCGTCAAGTAGACGCTATTGTACACGTAGTACGTGCTTTCGATGATGACAACATTACCCACGTTACTGGTAAAGTGGACCCCGTTGCCGATATTGAAACTATCAACCTTGAATTAGGTATTGCGGACTTAGACGCTGTTAACAAGCGTTTAGGCAAGGTACAAAGAGCAGCTAAGGGACGCGATGAAGATGCTTTAGCTGAATTAGCAGTACTAGAAAAAATTAAGCCAGTACTAGAAGCTGGTAAACCAGTACGTTCTATCGACTTTGATGAAGATGAACAAAAGATTGTTAAAGGTCTATTCTTATTAACTTCTAAGCCAGTACTATACGTAGCTAATATCGCCGAAGACGATATGGCTGATCCAGAAGGTTCCAAGTACTTCCAAGAAGTTAAGAAGTACGCTGACGATGAAGGTGCACAAGCTATCGGTATCGCCGCTGAAACTGAAGAAGAAATTGCTGAATTAGACGATGATGATAAAGCTACTTTCCTAGAAGCTGAAGGAGTAGAAGAACCAGGTCTAAACAAGTTAATTCGTGCTTCATACAACCTATTAGGTCTAGAAACCTTCTTCACTGCTGGTGGTAAAGAAACTAAGGCTTGGACTTACTTGAAGGGTACTAAGGCACCTCAAGCAGCCGGAATCATTCACTCTGATTTTGAACGTGGATTCATTCGTGCCGAAGTAATGGCCTTTGATGACTTAGACAAACTAGGTAGTGAACAAGCAGTTAAAGAAGCTGGTAAGCTACGTGTTGAAGGTAAAGATTACGTTATGCACGATGGTGACATCGTTAACTTCAGATTTAACGTTTAATATAGGAGAATTCAAATGACTGAAAAAAGAAATGCACATGTACAACAAAATCGTCATGAAGCAGATCAAAAATTACACAGCCAATTTGATGGAATTGGTTTAACTAAACGTAATTCCGATTACATGTTTAAGTTCAACAAGGAATTACAAAAGACTAATTTATCTGCAGAAAGAAAAGCAGAAATCATCAATCAAATGAAAGATGAATTGCTAGTAGAACAAAAACATGGTGCTACTGCTCGTAATTTGTACGGTACAGTAGGTGAACGTGTGGATTACATCGTTAACCCACCTAAGAAGAAAACCAGTCTAATGGACAATTTCTGGCCAAATGTGGCATATAACTCATTGTTCTTCTTCGTATTGTTTAATCTTTTATACGGGGTAGTTGATCTTATTTCTAAGACTAGTACCAAACAATCAGTGGGTATCTTCTCATTGACTGCAATGTCCATTGTCTTCGGACTATGTGCACCATTCTTAACTAGATTATTAGATAACACAGTTAAGCACACTTACAGTGGCTTAATGCGTGGTCTATTTATGTTGCTAGTTATCGTGGCATGGGTATTAGCATTCTTAGTATTAGTTGCTATTCCACAACAAGGTATCAATATCGTAGTTTCCCCAATTATTAACTTTATCTTAGCAATTGTGGGTATCGCTGCTGATTTCTATGTATACCGTCATTTCACAATTACAGTTAACTTCTTTACCCCTAAAACTACGGGTACAAGAAAATAATTTAAAAAGTTAGCGGGTCAGCTTGACCTATGCTAACTTTTTTTGTATATTATTCTATAAAAAATCAACAGGATAGGAGTTTTATATTATGGACAATTGGGAAACAAAATTCGCAAAAAAAGGTTTAACTTTTGATGACGTTCTACTAATTCCAGCAGAAAGTCACGTTTTACCAAACGAAGTAGACACTTCTGTAAGACTTTCTAAGGACATTAAATTAAACGTTCCATTTCTAAGTGCCAGCATGGACACTGTTACTACCTCAGACATGGCAATTGCTATGGCACAAGTTGGTGGTTTAGGTGTTATTCACAAGAACATGCTAATCGATGAACAAGCTTCTGAAGTTAAGAAAGTTAAAGCAGTAGAAAAGACTGATAAAACTCCTAACGCAGCGGTAGATGCCAACAACCATTTATTATGTGCGGCAGCCGTAGGAGTTACTTCTGATACTTTCAAGCGTGCACAAGCATTATTTGATGCCGGTGCCGATGCCATTATCATTGATACTGCGCATGGTCATTCCGCTGGAGTAATTAGAAAAGTTAAAGAAATTCGCGAAAAGTTTGCTGATAAAACTCTTATCGCCGGAAACGTAGCAACTGGTCAAGCTACTAACGATTTATTCGAAGCCGGTGTAGATGTAGTTAAGGTAGGAATTGGTCCTGGTTCTATCTGTACTACTAGAATCGTTGCAGGTGTGGGTGTTCCACAATTAACTGCTGTATACGATGCTGCTGAAGTTGCCAGAAAATGGCACAAACCTATTATCGCCGATGGAGGAGTTAAGTACTCTGGTGATGCTGCTAAAGCAATCGCTGCTGGTGGTAACGCCGTAATGCTTGGTGGTATGTTATCCGGTACCGACGAAGCTCCTGGTGAAGTATTCGAAGACAATGGTGTTAAATACAAAGCTTACCGTGGAATGGGAAGTGTGGGTGCCATGGAACATGGTTCTGCCGACCGTTACTTCCAAGGTGAAGTTAATGAAGCTAAGAAGTTAGTTCCTGAAGGTATTGAAGCTCGTGTTGAATACAAAGGATCAGCTAAAGACATCATCTTCCAAATGGTAGGTGGTCTAAGAGCTGCCATGGGTTACACTGGTTCTAAAGATATTCAAGCTATGAATGATAATGCCCAATTTGTCCAAATTACTAACGCTGGTTTACGTGAATCACATCCTCATGATGTTCAAATCACTAAAGCAGCTCCTAACTACAAATAATAAATAAACTAAAGCCCTAAGGTTATTAAAATAACTTTAGGGCTTTTTATTATATTTTAAGAATTTGTTGGGGAAAGGTTAAAGGTTCACATAGCTTTCTTATATCTTTTTTATTTACAAAAATATTGTGGTAATATTAAACCATAATATAAACGAGAGAAGGTGTTTCTATGAAAGTCTTAGTAGTGGATGACGATCAAGAAATTGCTGAATTATTAAAAATCTATATAACCAATGAAGGCTGGGACGTAGTCATAGTTAATGATGGTGAAGCAGCCTTAAGCGAATTGCGTAAAAACAGCGACATTGGTTTGATGTTATTAGATGTAATGATGCCTAAGATGTCAGGGATGGAAGTTTTAAAACGAGTAAGAAGAGAAATCGGCTTACCTATTATGATTATTTCTGCCAAAACTGATGATATGGATAAGATTGCTGGATTAATTGGTGGGGCAGATGATTATATTACCAAGCCTTTTAACCCCTTAGAAGTAGTCGCTAGAATGCGTTCGGTATTACGTAGATATTCCGATAACGTATTAGTAAAAGAACCCGAAATTATTCATGTAGGGACTTTAACGATTAATCGTGAAGCCCATGAAGTAAAGAATAGTGAAGGCGAAAACATCGCATTAACTGCTATCGAGTTCGGTATTTTATATTTGCTAGCTAGTCACCCCGGCAGGGTATACTCAGCGAACGAAATCTTCGAAAGTGTTTGGCGCCAAGAAAGTATCATTTCTGCCAAAACAGTAATGGTGCACGTTAGTCACTTACGAGATAAATTAGAAGCAGCTACTAACGGTAGAACGGTAATCGAAACAGTTTGGGGAGTAGGATATCGTGTCAATGAAAACCAAGAATAAAGCCATGACCTTAACGCATAAAGAAAAAATTAGTTTACTAATGGATGCGGTGTTAACCAGTCTTTTCATCCTATTAGTGAACTTTTTAGTATTTTACGTAATTGAAGTTTATTACGCTACTCATCCGGATTGGCAACATGAATTAATTCATATTGGTCATTCAATTTTAGCAGGTAATAATGAACAATTATGGAACTGGAGCAATGTTTTCATTGTGACCATTGCTGCGTTAGATATGTTTTTCTTGTACATTCGTTTGTATATGCATTATCGTCATATTCAACAACAACGCATTATCGCCGAGTTGTACTATATAGCTGATGGTCATTTTGATCATCAAATCCCTTATCGTTTTCAAGGGGATGAACGAAAGATTGTTGATAGTATTAACATTTTAGTAGAAAACGTAATTCATTCTATGTCCGAAGAATTAAAGACGAAGCGTTCTAAGGACGAATTAATTTCGAATGTTTCGCATGATATCCGTACACCATTAACTTCGATTATTGGTTATTTAGGATTGATTGAGAATCATCAATTTAACTCTACGGATGATTTATATAAATACGTACACATCGCTTATTTTAAAGCTAAACAAATGAAGGATTTAGCCGATTCATTATTTGAATATACTAAGTTAACCGAAAGTAATCGTAAGCCTTCACAGGTACGTAAAGTTGAAATGCAATCGATGCTCGATCAATTATCTGCTGAATATGATTTATTAGCTAATGAGCATGAGATGAAGTTGCATACCACTACCAATTTTACGCATTTAGAAATTGAAGCTAATCCCGATGAATTAGCCAGAGCTATTGGTAACTTATTAACTAATGCTTTGAAATACGGTAAAGACGGGGAAAATCTTTATTTAGAAGGCAAACAAATTAACCCTAAAGAATTAGTGATTAAGGTGGCCAATGACGGAGAAAAAATTCCTGAAGCATCACTAGATCACGTTTTTGATCGTTTTTATCGTGTAGAAAATTCTCGCAACAAGTCCACTAGTGGAACGGGCTTGGGTTTAGCGATTGTAAATGAAATTGTTAAGTTACATGGCGGATACTGTGAAGTATCTTCTAATGATAAATTAACCACTTTTAGTTTGCATTTACCCATTCAACAAGAAAATAAATTAATACCCGCACAGGGAAAACATTAGGAGATGTAAAAATGCCAAATAAGCTGTCCCTTAAGTTATCTTTAGTGATAGTTAGTTTAGTTATGTTATTAGGAATCGCTACTAGTACGGTGCCCAACGTACAAGCTAGCCAAGATAAAACCGAAGAAATCGCGCGTAGTAAAAAGTTAGATAAAGACACGCAAAAATTATTGAAGAGCAATAAGCCTTTGCAATTGGATGCTAAGTCCGCGTTGGCGATTGATTATAAGACGGGCCAATTATTATATGCTAAAAATATTAATAAGGCCTTGCCAGTAGCTTCTATGAGTAAGCTATTAACTTTATACGTAACCTTGCATATGATTCATAATGGTCAAGCACACTGGAACGATAAAGTAAAAATCAATCGTGATTTACATAAATTAAGTGTGGATAAAGACTATGCTAACGTTAAGTTGAAATTAGGTCATTACTACACCATCCGTCAGTTATATCAAGCAGCCGTATATTCAGAAAATGCCGCCACTATGGCATTAGGATATGGTTTAGCCCACGGCAGTACTCAAAAATTTGCGTTAATGATGAGACATCAAGCACGAGATTTAGGCATTAAAGATGCCACTATTTATACTGCTTGTGGATTAACTAACGGCGAAGTGGGGGCATTAGGTTTCAAAGATGCGCCTTATGATGCCGAAAATAAATTATCAGCTCGTGACATGGCACTATTAGCTATGAAGATATTGCAACTATATCCTGATATTTTAAAGAGTACGTCAGCTAATACTACTAAGTTTGAAAAAACTACTATGCTAAATTGGAATTGGATGATTAAAGGCCGTAGCCAAGCATTACCTGACATTATGGTAGATGGACTAAAGACAGGGACTTCCGACACTGCTAAGGCTTGTTTTACCGGTACAGCGGTGAAAAATGGTCGTCGTATTATTACCGTAGTGATGGGAGTGCCTAATAAAGGTCAATATGATCCTAATCGTTTTATCCAAACTAGAAAGTTAATGAAATATGTATTTGCTAAGTATCACTACTTTGCTTTACCTAAGGGTGCTTATCTAAATGGTATTACCAACGGTTTTAACAATGGCATGATTAATGTAGCCGACGGTAAACGTAAACATGTGGATTTAAGCATCGCGAAAAATACTAACGTTTGGCTAACTAAAAAACAAATGTTTAATATCGTAGATGTAAAACCTACTAAGAATTATCAAGGAAATCATGGAGTAGAAGCACCATTTACTGATGAAGATGTAATTGCCACCGGAAAAGTAATGGGAATTTCTTATCTACCCGGTGTAAATAACACAGTAAGTTTAAAATCTAATCAAAATGTTAAATCTATTAACTTCTTTGCACGGATTTGGCATAAAATTCTTAATCTATTTTAATTAAATGGAGTCGTCAGCGTCATGACGGCTCTTTTTTGTCCTATAAATTATACTTTCGTGATAGAATATAAGGTGAATAATACTCGGGGGAACGACATATGAAACGAAAATGGATATGTATATTAAGTATTGCTTTATTGCTATGTAGTACCGGACTTTTTGGTACGACCGCTTCAGCAAGTGTTAAGACGGGAAGAAAAGGGATGACACTCGATAGTGCTCGAACCTTTTATTCTCCTGATTTGATTAAAAAATATATTCGAACTTTGTCTAAACACCATGCTAGTTTTTTGAATTTACATTTAACTGATAACGAACGCTTTGGTGTAGAAAATGCTTACTTAGGCCAAACTACCCGTAAGGCCGTAAAAAAGCATGGCATTTACTATAACAAAAAGACTAAGAAAGCCTTTCTAAGTAAAAATCAATTAAAAGAATTGATCCGTTATGCCAAACAACGACATATTGAATTAATACCCGAAATTGATTTACCTGGACATGACGAAAGTGTTCTACGCTTGTTAAGTTATTCTAAAAAGGGTCGTCATATAAAACGCCAAGTAGTACAAAAGGGCGGTTATCATGAAATGAAGTACGGAAGTGCACATACTTTAGCATTATCCAAACGTATTTTGTCGGAATACCTTCCTTTGTTGAGCAAGGGGATGCATATTGGTATCGGAACTGATGAATTATCAGTAGATACTAAGAGCCAAGAAAAAACCTTTGCTAAGTATCTTAATGCCATGGACAGTTATGTTAACAAACATGGTAAGAAGTTATCTGCCTGGAATGATGGTTTTCACAAACGAGTTATTTCTAAAATTCACAAGAATATTTTAGTTTTCTACTGGAGTAGAAATGGTGAAATTAGTAATCAACATGATCGTCGTGAAATGATTCGTTTACGTGCTACCTTACCTCAATTGGTAAAGAAGGGCTTTAACGTTATCAATTGTGATTTCTATTATTTATATGTAATTAATAATAAGAAAATGTATACCGCTGATTCTCGTAGCTATTGGAAGCAAGCATTGAAAAAGTGGAATTCGCATGTGTGGGATGATAATAATTTTTCCGATGCATATCATGGTAAAAGGGAAATAAGCGCTGCTATTTGTATTTGGGGAGTTGCAGATTCTGGATACAATGGCCAACGTTCTTATAAATTAAGTCAACAATATTTGAATGCATTCTTGCAACATAAATAAGGCTATCTATTTTTGTTGAGAATTGTTATTATAACAGTGTTCATATGATTACTATTTAAAATATTGTAAATTAAGTTAGATTATTGAAACTATTTTGCGTTATAATGTGTATGCAGTTTAATTTTTCATTAGGCTAAATTACAAGATAGCGTAAAAATGATACCTATGGTTTTTAAACGGGGGAATATTATTTGACAAAGCAAATACCAAATCCAAATGAACCGCGTTGGCTGACTAATGTAAAGACAGCCATGCCTTTGAACATTAGTTACGTTCCCATTGGAATTGCGTGTGGAATTTTGTTACATGCAGCAGGTTTTAACACCTTATTGACAGCATTAGTTTCACTAGTGGTTTTCTCAGGTGGTGCACAATTTTTGATAGCTTCCATGCTAACAATTAATTCACCATTACTTTCAATTGTAATTATGTTATTCTTCTTGGAACTAAGATATGCATTATTAGGTTCAAGTATTTCTAAGTATTTACAAGGAAAATCATTTTGGTTTACGGTAGTTTTTGCACTTTCATTGAATGATGAAACTTATGCGGTAAACTATTTGAAACTTTCTACTGATAAGAAGTTTACACCAGAAGACGCATTACAAATTGAACATTACGCGTTAGTGGTATGGACTATTAGTACAGTAATTGGAAGTCTAGTAGGTTCATCCATTTCTATTAATTTGACAGTGGTTCACTTTGCCTTAACTGCGTTATTTATCTACATGGTGGTAATGCAAATGAAGTCATTATTGAAGGTATTAATTATCTTGCTAACTATTGGACTAGCAATTGTCTTCATGTTATTAATGAAGTCAACACTAGGTTTAGTAGTTTCAACATTATTAGCTTCTTTTGTAGGTTTCTTTATAGAATCCTGGATCCGCAGCCACTACAAGCGCTACAAGAAGAATCGTTTGTTACGCTTGTTTAAGAACCCTGCGGGAACACCACAAGATAAATTCGAAGAAGAAACGGAGTAGGAGATTTTCTATGGAGTGGAATTCAACACAACATTTTTTTCTTATAATATTATGTTTCATCGTGGCCTTTATCCCAAGATTTGTGCCATTATCATTTTTTAGAACCAGAAAAATTCCTAAGTGGTTTAATGAATGGATGGGATACATTCCAATTGCTTTATTTACTTCACTAGTAGTAAAGGATTTGTGTATTACATCATCATATACTTTGTCAATTTCTGGAAAAGCTCCAGAATTAATTGCTGCTTTATTAGTATTTTTGATTGCGTATTGGACACGTTCCATGGCAATTTCAGTAATCCTGGGCTTAGCCTCAGTTATGCTATTAGCAGTATTTCTATAAAATAAAAATAAACATTAATAAAAAGACAATAAAAAAAGAGCTAATCGAATTTCGATTAGCTCTTTTAATTTATCTTAATTATTTATCTTCTTTATACATGTAATCACGTGTCATAGGTAGTTCTTGTCCAGAAGGTCCCTTAGATAGTAAGTATTGCATAACATCGATATTTCCAGCTTTGAATGAACCGGCACAAGTCTTTAGGTATAAGTCCCACATTCTTAAGAAGCGTTCGTCATCACCCATAACTTCTTTAACTTCATCGATATGATCGTTGAAGTTCTTGTCCCAGTGTTCCAAAGTACGTTGGTAATGTCTTCTTAGTGATTCTAAGTCACTAATTTGTAGACCGTTATCAACAATGTGGTCTAGGTTTTCAGTCATACCTGGAACGTAGCCACCTGGGAAGATGTACTTGTTAATCCAACCGTTGAAGGCACCACCTTGTTGTCTTGTGATACCGTGGATTAAAGCCACACCATGTTCTTTTAAGTATTTGGCAACGCAACCGAAGTATTCGTCTAGGTTTTCTTTACCTACGTGTTCGAACATACCTACAGAAGTGATGTAATCAAATTGTTCATCTAAATCACGGTAGTCTTGTAAACGAACTTCAGCTTTGTCTTGTAAACCAAGTTTTTCAATTTGTGAGTTTACGTAATCGCATTGTTCTTGACTTAGAGTAACACCAACTACTTTAAGGTCGTATTCCTTAGCAGCAGTAAGCATTAAAGTACCCCAACCACAACCGATATCTAGAAGGGTACGACCTGGTTGAGGGTTTAATTTTTTGATAATGTGATGCACTTTTTTAACTTGTGCTTCGTACAAATCATCAGTGTCGTCAAAGTAAGCACATGAGTAAGTCATGGTCTTATCTAACCAAATCTTGTAGAAATCATTACCAATGTCATAGTGACTTTGGATATCTTTCTTACTAGTAGATTCATTATGGTTTTGCTTTGGCAAAAAGTTAATGTATTTGTGATCACGGATAAAACTAGTTGATTTACGGTATGCAGCAACGATTAAGTCTTCCATGCTACCTTCAACTTCGATTTTTCCGTCCATGTATGCTTCACCCAATGCAATTGAAGCATTCTTTCGAATATCTTTAATTGGAATTGGTTCTTTCATAGTGATAACTGCCTTAGGTTCGCCATCACCATATTGTTCAGATTTGCCGTCCCAGTAATTTACTTTAATGGGTTCGTCGAATCCGTGTTTAAAAAATGTTTTAAAAAAGGTTTTTTCAAACATTAGAACAGTCCTTTCTATAATATTAACCACCATACTAGTATACACTTTTAAGGGTACTTTTTGTAAGTATATACCACCGATAAATTTAATTAATTTTATGTAGTTAAATGTTATAATGGACGTACAAAATTTTTTTCGAGGTGTCTGTATGAAATGGTGGGATAAATTCGTTGCCAACGTGGATTTGAGACGTTGGTGTGTATTAATATTTATCATTTTCGTGCTATTTTTAATGCGCGATATGATAAGCATGTTGTTACTAACTTTCATTTTTTCTTTGTTAGTAACTAAGTGGGTTCTTTTTGTACGAAGATACATTAAGATCCCCGCACCGTTATTAGTTATAATAACTTATTTGATATTTATAGCAGCAGTGGTGGCTGTGATTGCCATTTACTCACCTGTAATTTATGATCAAGCTATCATGACTTCTAAACACATTGTAGCTTTCTACAATGATCCAGATAATTTTGTCGGTGATGAAAGAATTCAATCAATGATTACCGAATTTATTCACCGTTCCAATTTCTTGTCTGAAGTAAAGGGCAGTTTCTCATTGTTATTTGACTATATTCAAAGTATTGGTCAAATGGGATTAACTTTCTTTATGTCATTAATTTTGAGTTTCTTCTTTACTTTGGAAGAAAAATCAATGGCAGAATTTAGTAAACGCTTCTTAACTTCTAAATTCTCTTGGTTCTTCCAAGATGTATATTACTTTGCTAAGACTTTTACTAAGACTTTCGGGGTAGTGTTAGAAGCACAATTTCTAATTGCTATTTTCAATACTATATTTACTACTATCATCATGGCTATTTTAGGTATGCCACAATTAGTAATTTTATCCATTATGGTATTCTTCTTAAGTTTAGTTCCAGTAGCAGGGGTAATTATTTCACTAGTGCCATTATCTATTGTAGGATACTCAGTAGGGGGCATTCGCTACATCATATACTTAGTTATTATGATTATGATTGTCCACTTCCTAGAAGCTTACATTTTGAATCCAAAATTAATGTCTTCTAGAACTGAATTGCCTATTTTCTACACTTTCTGCGCTTTATTGATCGGTGAAGAAGTATTTGGTGCATGGGGCTTAATCGTTTCTGTACCTATCTTGGCTTTCTTCCTAGAAATCATTGGTGTAAAAGGTGAAAGTAAAAAGGGATTAAAACTAAAAAAGAAGATAAATCTCAAGAGAATTAGGAAATAGGATGTAAAATTTTCTATTTTGGTGTAGAATTATATTGTTAATTTAAGAAACAGAAAGGGGTTTTAACCTATGGCAAAACTTGTATTGATTCGTCACGGACAAAGTCAATGGAACCTTTCAAACCAATTCACTGGTTGGGAAGACGTTGATTTAAGTGACAAGGGTGTTGAAGAAGCTAAAGAAGCTGGTAAGTTAATTAAGAAGGCAGGTCTAGAATTTGACTATGCATACACTTCAGTATTAACTCGTGCTATCAAGACTTTACACTACGCACTAGAAGAATCCGACCAACTATGGGTTCCAGAAACTAAGACTTGGAGATTAAACGAACGTCATTACGGTCGTCTACAAGGTCTAAACAAGAAGGAAACTGCTGAAAAGTACGGAGACGAACAAGTACACATTTGGCGTCGTTCATACGACACTCTACCTCCATTATTGAGTGCTGATGATGAAGGTTCAGCTGTTAACGATCGTCGTTACAAGGACTTAGATCCTAACTTAATCCCTGGTGGTGAAAACCTAAAGGTTACTCTAGAACGTGTAATGCCTCTATGGGCTGACCAAATTGCTCCTAAATTATTAGATGGCAAGAACGTTTTAATTGCTGCCCACGGTAACTCACTACGTGCTTTAAGTAAGTACATTGAAAGAATCTCTGATGATGACATCATGGATTTAGAAATGAAGACTGGTGAACCAGTTGTTTACGATTTCAATGACAAACTTGAAGTAGTTAACAAAACTAAATTAGACGATTAATTTAAGACTTTAAACAAAAGGCCTACTGTTTATACAGTAGGTCTTTTTATGTACTAAAAAACGCCCATATTTGCATATGAGCGTCTTTTTTATTTATTAGTAAACCATTTATGAATACTTGGCCAACTATTGTTGTTAATAATCATACGTGGAGTATAGATTAAATCAGAATGTTTACCATTACCGTGATTGTAAACTACACCACTATCTAGAGTACCAACCCAACCTAGGTGTTGGTGTCTCAAGAAGTTAGAAATACGATCAGTTCCACCACCGTAAGGGTAGGCGAATTCTTCACCATAAATTCCGGTGTGTTTCTTCAATACTACACGTGATTTAGCAAAGTCACGAGTGAAACGGTGGTAATTGTGAGGTAAGTTAAAGATAGGAATTAGTGATGATGTTAGGTAATGCATATTATTAGTATGTAAACCAACAGTCATTAAATTACCAGCTTCTTGACGAGCTCCTTGAATTTGTTTCCAAGTAGCTAATTGAGTACCTTCACGATATCTACCAGTGTTTCCAGTAATGATGAAAGTAGTAAATGGGAATTTATACTTTTTCATAGTTGGAATGGCGTTATCGATAGTAGTTCTATCAATATCATCGAAAGTCAATACAGCGTATTTACCACGAATAGGTTTCTTAGAATTAGTCATTTTAACCATTTCTGCACTGGAAACCACTTTAATGTGATGGTCGTGTAGGAATTTCATTTGATCTTTAAATTCATTGGCAGGAACGTTGAAATCATGTAATTGTGAGTTAGTAGATAGGGTTCTTGAAACATTAACTCCAAAATTGTCTTTCAAAATTCGGTGGTAACAGAAAACTAAAATACCATTTTTGCTTTTTTCTTCTTGCTTAGATAGTCCATAGTATTCGCTGCTACCTTTATCGTATTGGATAGATTTGTGAATAGTAAAGGACATTAAAATAACAATAATAATTGCAAAGATAACTACGATAATTTTACGTTGCTTTCTTGAAAATCTTCTACTTTTGGTCGACATGTTTGTTTAACCTCCGTAATTGTTTCAATCTAAAGATTGAGTAGATTGAAGTTAACACAATTAAAATAATAATAGCTACTATAATCTTGATATATAAAATATAATTTAGGTTTAATAATAGATAAAAACTAACGAAATCATCGCTGTAATAGCCTAATAAGAAGGCTAAATTAGTTACTAATACGAATATTACATAAATCCATAAGAGTGAGAATAATACAAAATGCATTAGCTTTCTTAAAAATGTGCTTTTCTTTCTGATAACGAATAAATCGTAATCATCCAAATTTCTTTTTTTCATAATTATTTAACCCCCGGTCAGGACTGCTCCATGTACCTACGTTGTCAGGATCTAAGAAGAATGATACTAGAGCTAAGATACATGAAACCAGGTTAATCATCCAGTAGTATACGATGTAAGCTGGAATCAATAATAAATCCACAAAATCTAGTAATGCTGATTCGTGAGAACCGTAGAAACCAATACAGAATTGGAAAATACTTACTAAGATAAGGATTAGTAAAACATCACCATCTAATTGAATTTCATGAATTAGGAATAAATTGAAGAAATAAGAAATAGTACTTAAAGCAGTTAAAACGGCCCAAATACTACTAATGATAGTTTCATATAGTAGGGCTTTTTGGGTAATTGTACTGTGTAGTAATAAATCATGGTTCTTAGCAATAACTTCCATACCACCACGAGCCCAACGACGACGTTGCTTAATTAAGTTCTTAGTCTTTTCAGGAACTAAGATCCAGCAAATCATGGTTGGTTGGTAACTTACTTGCCAGCCTTTACGGTATAGACGCCAAGTAATATCGATATCTTCGGTGATAACATCAGTATGCCAACCACCTACATCTTCTAGTGCTTCACGACGGAAACCAACGATAACACCAGAAACGGTATTGATACGACCATATAAGAAAGATTGAGCTTTCTTAATAATATCGATAACACCAATGTATTCTAGTAATTGAAGGCGTCCCAGTACAGTAGTACGGTTTCTTACTACTGGCTTACCAGCCACAGCACCCAATTTATCATTGGATTTTAGAGTCTTTAGTAATTCTTTAACGGAATTTTTATCTAGTAGTGAGTCAGCATCCATTCCTAGGATATATTTACCTTCAGAAACAGCAAATCCTTCATTCATAGCATTTGCTTTTCCTTGATTATGCTCGATAGGAACTATCTTAATTTTGAATTGATCAGCATATTCTTTTTGAAGTTTATACATTAACTCTAGGGTATTATCACTACTTTTGTCATCCACTAGGATAACTTCAAAGTTGGAATAATCTACCTTTGAAATGGCTTTAATAGCATCTTCTAAAGTGTCTTTTTCGTTGTGCGCAGGCACCAAAATAGAAACTAAGTCGTCACCACTAACCTTTGCAAACTTTTCGGAGCGACGATATATGGATTCAAAAATTGCACCTACAATCCAGATGGCAGATACAACAATGGGGTATCCAATAATAAAGTCGTTAATTATGTTTAAAAACCACATTGTATATATTTTCCTCCTTAGGAAATATGTTTTATATCATTATATAATATTGATAATTTGATACCTGAATAATTGCTTAAGTATCCTTATAAACAATTATAGATTAAAAAAATTAATATATCAAAATAGGTTGTCTCAATATTGGTAATTAAAAAGGATTTCTTATGCAGAAATCCTTTTTAACCAATAAATTGTACTTATATCTAATATTATGATTTGTGTTGAATGATTCTGGCTTCCATTTTTCCATCATTATTTACGAAATGAATATGTTTATTGGGATCATCTTCGATAGGACCCATATCAATAGAAGCATTTCCATCAATTACGTCTAGTGATTCAAAACGCTCATATATTAACTTATGAAGTAACTCACCTGTGTCATCAATAAAGGATGCCTTTTCAGCGGACTTAGCTAACGTGTAGCCGGAATCTAGGAACGATTTTATCAATTCTACTTTATAAAGTGTGCTGAGTGGGTAACGATAATTGGTATTTTTATCCTTATTTTTACAAGTGATATATCCTTTTTGTTGCCAGTATCTAATTTTACTTTGTGGTACGTTACAAGTTCTTGATAATGCACCAATTCCAATAGATAAATTAGTGTTTTTCATGGACTTTTGAATACGTTTAGAGTACTCGGATATTTCATCTTTACTATATTTTTCTATGTGCTCATTAGACATAAATCACACCTCTTTTATTAAATTACTTTTGTTAAATTATCATCGATACGTATTAAATTATCAATAATAATTATATATTATTTAATAACCTTGTCAAATACGTTGACAAAGAATAATACTAAGAGTATATTTATCACAGTCGAAATTTATAGAGAAAATTATAAAAGAAAAGGGGACAAGCATATGAATGTAGATATGAACGGTAAGAAATATAACAAAACCATGCTAGTAGTTCTACTATTAGTAGGGACATTCTGTACTATTCTTAACCAAACAATTTTGTCTACTGCATTTCCTACATTAATGAAAGCTTTCTCCATTGATACTCCAACAGTACAATGGTTAACTTCTGGATTTATGATGGTAAATGGGGTAGCAATTCCAGTCAGTGCATGGCTATCTAGTCGAGTTAACACTAAATGGCTTTACCTAGGTGCCATGACAGTTTTTGAAATCGGGACCATTATGTCATTTATGGCACCTAACTTTGGTACCTTATTGGCAGGTCGTTTAATCCAAGCATTAGGAGTAGGGGTAACTATGCCTTTACTACAAACTATCATGCTTACTATTTTCCCACCTGAAAAACGTGGGGCAGCCATGGGTCTATCCGGAATCGTAGTTGGTTTAGCACCAGCTATTGGACCTACTTTATCCGGTTGGATCTTAATTAACTACTCATGGCGTGACTTATTCGGAATGATTATTCCTATCGTTGCGGTAGTTATTATTGCAGGACTATTCTTCATGCGTCCATTACTACCTACTAAGAAGTCAGGTATTGATGTGTTATCACTAATCCTATCTACTATTGGATTTGGTAGTGCATTATACGGTTTCTCTGAAGTAGGTACTGACGGTTGGGGAAGCACCACTGTTATTTCTACTTTAATTGTAGGATTTATCTTTATTGCACTATTTGTATGGCGTCAATTAGTAATGGAAAAACCATTCTTAGACATTCGTGTATTAAGAAACAGCAAATTCACTATTGCTACTATTTTATCCACTATTACTATGATGGCATTAGTTGGATTTGAAATGGTTCTTCCTTTATACCTACAAATTATTAGAGGTATGAACGCCTTCCATTCAGGACTAAGCTTATTACTTGGTGCCTTAATGATGGGGGTTGTTTCACCATTCGCCGGATCTATCTTTGATAAATACGGTGCTAAGAAACTAATCACTAGTGGATTACTTACCTTAATTGTTGGAACTATTCCATTTGCATTTATCACTGAAGATACTTCTATTGCATATGTAGTTCTTCTATATGCCGTTAGATCATTTGGTATGTCATTAGTTATGATGCCAGCTACTACTTACGGTATGAATGCTTTAGCTACTGATAAGTTAAACCACGGTACTGCCGTTAACAATACTATTAGACAAGTAGGAGCTTCTATTGCTACTGCCGTATTAGTTTCTATCCTATCTAATGTAACTAACAACCATATGCCAGCTCACAGTTTAATGACTCAAAGTCCATTAGACTACAAAGATTCTATGCTTTCTGCTACTTTAAGTGGTTACCATGCTGCATTCTGGGTAGCTGCATTCCTAGGAATTGTTGGATTAGTATCTTCACTATGGTTACACGATAGAAAACAAGGGGGTAATAACTAATGATTTTAGTCGCTTTAGTCATTTCAACAGTCGCTTTCTTCTTATGTTTTAACCTATTAAATAAGAACAAGGCTTTGCATATTATCTCTTCACTATTTTTCTTGGTATTATTTTTACTTTCTACCTTATTTATTACTTTGAACTTCCACAATCATTTGGGGATGCACAAAGTAACCTTTGAAAAGAAGAGCAGTTTAGTATCCAGTGTTCCTGGTAAAACTATTAATGCTTTAATGTATCAAAACATTGGTACTTCTGGTAAAGATCAAGTAGTTCTATACCGTGCTAATGAAAAACAAGCTAAGCCACAAGCTACTGGTACTGATAAAGTTAAAAATGTGGTAGTAACTAATGCTAAGACTCCTAAGTTAGTTACTAAGACTGTTAAATATGAATACAAGACATCTATGGACCGTTTCTGGTTTGCATGGGCACAAAAGCCAACTCGAGTAAAAACAGTTAACTACTTCTACATGCCAAAAGATTGGATGAAGCTAACTGTAAACCAAGTAAAGGCTTTACCAAATATCATGAAGGAATTATCCGCTAATAGTGGTATGACTACTGAACAAAGACAACAAGCTGCACAACAATATGTACAAGCAGCAGTTGCCAAAGCTATGCAAGCTAACCCTAAGATGTCTGCATCACAAAAACAACAAGTAATTCAAAAGGCTACTTCTGAATACCAGGCTAAGGCTATGAGTCAAATGATGCCTATGGTTAAACAAGCTTTGAAACAAGTTAAATAATCTTGACAATTATTATAAAGCTGATTAATATGATAGTAATTAATATTTAAAGCTAAGAAGTAGTTACAGTATTTAATATGTATCGAGTAATACAGAAACTTGGTGGGGATGCGAACCAAGCGAGCATATTAAAGAATTACACCTATGGAGCTTTTTCGATTTATCGACGGGTCATTTCGTTATTAATGACAAAGAGATCGCAAAAGCGATAATCTGGGTGGTAACGCGGATTAACAAGAAAATTTCGTCCCTGGCAAAGGTATATTTGTCAGGGACTTTTTATTTGGAGGTTTAATATGGATATTATCGATGATTTAAAATGGCGTGGCGCTATTAATCAACAAACTGATGCAGAAGGCCTTAAAAAAGAAGTAAATGAAAAGAAGATTGGTCTATATGCAGGAATTGATCCTACTGGAGACAGTATGCACGTAGGTCACTTAATTCCATTTATGATTTTAAAGAGATTCCAACTAGCTGGATACCATCCAGTAATTTTAATCGGTGGAGCTACTGGTTCCATTGGTGATCCTTCAGGTAAGAAGGCAGAAAGAAAATTACAAAGTATGGAACAAGTTAGACATAATGAAGCTTGCCTAACTAGACAAATGGAAAAGCTATTTGGCCAAGATGGTAGCTTCAAGATTGTTAATAACTACGATTGGACTTCTAAGTTATCATTATTAGACTTCTTACGTGATTACGGTAAATTATTTAACGTTAATACTATGTTAAATAAGGAAATCGTATCTAGTCGTCTAGAAACTGGTATTTCATACACTGAATTTACTTACCAAATTCTACAAGCTATGGACTTTGAACACTTATACAAGGAACATGGTGTAGAACTACAAATTGGTGGTGCTGACCAATGGGGTAACATTACCGGTGGTATTGAATTAATTCATAAGAACCAAGGTTCCGATGCTAAAGCATTTGGTTTAACTATTCCATTAATGCTTAAGGCTGATGGTACTAAGTTCGGTAAAACAGAAGGTGGAGCTGTATGGTTAGATCCTGAAAAGACTACACCTTACGAATTCTACCAATTCTGGATTAATACTGATGATAGGGATGTTATTAAGTACTTGAAGTACTTTACTTTCTTAGGTAAGGACGAAATTGATGAATTAGCTGAAAAGGTTAAGAAAGAACCATGGAAGCGTGAAGCACAACGTCGTCTTGCTGAAGAAGTAACTGAATTCGTTCATGGTAAAGATGCTGTGAAGGAAGCAGAAAACATTACTAATGCATTATTCTCAGGAAACATTAAAGATTTAACTACTCAAGAAGTAGAAACTGGTTTCAAGAACATGCCTTCAGTAGAAGTAAGTGCAGACAAGAAGAACATCGTTGAATGGTTAGTAGATGATACTAAGATTGAAAAATCAAGAAGACAAGCCAGAGAAGATGTTAATAATGGAGCTATTAGAATTAATGGAGATAAAGTAACTGATACTGATTTCGAAATTGATCCATCTGCTTCATTTGATGGTAAGTTCGTAGTAGTTAGAAGAGGTAAGAAGAAGTACTTCCTAGCTAGAATTAAATAATTTAGATACGCAAAAGCGCCGGTGAATAGCATCGGCGCTTTTTTATTTAAAAAAGTTGTATTTTATGGTTGACTTTATGCTCTATAGTTGGCATAATTATTAATGCTGTTGATGAGACAGAAAGCCAAAACGATTTATATTAATTGTTTAAAAAAGTTAATATTTAGTTGTTGACTTTTGATCGACAAGATGGCATAATAATTATTGTTGTCGTTGCGATAGAGCAAATGATAACAAAACAGTTTAAAAATTAATTATAAAAAGTTGTTGACGTTAAGTTGATAACATGATATAATTAGTAAGCTGGCTGATAAAGCTGGTAATCAAATTGGTAGATCTTTGAAAACTGAACAAGATTGATAATTCGATGATGTGTAAGGAATCTTATAACAAAGTTATAAGAATTAAACATTGCGAAGTCAATTCGCTTATAAAATAACAATTTATTCAGAAGAGCTAAGTTAAGCTTTTCATCTTTTAAGATGAGAGTTTGATCCTGGCTCAGGACGAACGCTGGCGGCGTGCCTAATACATGCAAGTCGAACGAGCTCTCCCAAAATTGATTTTATGCTTGCATAAATGATTTTTTGGATTCGGAGCGAGTGGCGAACTGGTGAGTAACACGTGGGTAACCTGCCCTTAAGTGGGGGATAACATTTGGAAACAAATGCTAATACCGCATATGAATTAAAACCGCATGGTTTTAATTTGAAAGATGGCTCTGCTATCACTTTTGGATGGACCCGCGCCGTATTAGCTAGTTGGTGAGATAAAAGCCCACCAAGGCGATGATACGTAGCCGACCTGAGAGGGTAATCGGCCACATTGGGACTGAGACACGGCCCAGACTCCTACGGGAGGCAGCAGTAGGGAATCTTCCACAATGGACGAAAGTCTGATGGAGCAACGCCGCGTGAGTGATGAAGGGTTTCGGCTCGTAAAACTCTGTTGTTAAAGAAGAACAAGTGTAAGAGTAACTGTTTACGCTTTGACGGTATTTAACCAGAAAGCCACGGCTAACTACGTGCCAGCAGCCGCGGTAATACGTAGGTGGCAAGCGTTGTCCGGATTTATTGGGCGTAAAGCGAGCGCAGGCGGTCTTGTAAGTCTGCTGTGAAAGCCCTCAGCTTAACTGAGGAAGTGCAGTGGAAACTACGAGACTTGAGTACAGAAGAGGAAAGTGGAACTCCATGTGTAGCGGTGAAATGCGTAGATATATGGAAGAACACCAGTGGCGAAGGCGGCTTTCTGGTCTGTTACTGACGCTGAGGCTCGAAAGCATGGGTAGCGAACAGGATTAGATACCCTGGTAGTCCATGCCGTAAACGATGAATGCTAGGTGTTGGAGGGTTTCCGCCCTTCAGTGCCGCAGCTAACGCATTAAGCATTCCGCCTGGGGAGTACGACCGCAAGGTTGAAACTCAAAGGAATTGACGGGGGCCCGCACAAGTGGTGGAGCATGTGGTTTAATTCGATGCTACGCGAAGAACCTTACCAGGTCTTGACATCTTCTGCCAACCTAAGAGATTAGGCGTTCCCTTCGGGGACAGAATGACAGGTGGTGCATGGTTGTCGTCAGCTCGTGTCGTGAGATGTTGGGTTAAGTCCCGCAACGAGCGCAACCCTTATTATTAGTTGCCAGCATTTAGTTGGGCACTCTAGTGAGACTGCCGGTGATAAACCGGAGGAAGGTGGGGATGACGTCAAATCATCATGCCCCTTATGACCTGGGCTACACACGTGCTACAATGGATGGTACAACGAGTCGCAAAACCGCGAGGTCAAGCTAATCTCTTAAAGCCATTCTCAGTTCGGATTGCAGGCTGCAACTCGCCTGCATGAAGTTGGAATCACTAGTAATCGTGGATCAGCATGCCACGGTGAATACGTTCCCGGGCCTTGTACACACCGCCCGTCACACCATGAGAGTTTGTAACACCCAAAGACGATGGGGTAACCTTCGGGAGCCAGTCGTCTAAGGTGGGACAGATGATTAGGGTGAAGTCGTAACAAGGTAGCCGTAGGAGAACCTGCGGCTGGATCACCTCCTTTCTAAGGAAAATTTCGGAAACTTACATTAGAATGTATCAATCTTATTCAGTTTTGAGAGGTTTACCTCTCTAACTTGGTTCTTTGAAAACTAGATATTATTTAATTTCTATATTGAATTTGTATTTAATACAATTTCAACCGAGAACACCGCGTTATTTTGAGTTTTAAAATATAGTTTATTCGTAATACTCAATTAACCAAACATCACGTAGTGATGAATAGGTTAAGTTATGAAGGGCGCATGGTGGATGCCTTGGCACTAGGAGCCGATGAAGGACGGGACTAACACCGATATGCTTCGGGGAGCTGTACGTAAGCTTTGATCCGGAGATTTCCGAATGAGGAAACTCAATAATCTTAATCGATTATTACTAATTAATGAACTGAGTAGTTAATTAGAGGCAGACGTGGGGAACTGAAACATCTCAGTACCCACAGGAAGAGAAAGAAATTTCGATTCCCTAAGTAGCGGCGAGCGAACGGGGAACAGCTCAAACCAAAGAGCTTGCTCTTTGGGGTTGTAGGACTGAACATTTGAGTTACCAAGTTAATTGATAGTCGAATTATCTGGGAAGTTAAGCGATACAGGGTGATAGCCCCGTAGACGAAATCAATTAACCTCAGTTCAGGATCCTGAGTACGGCGACACACGTGAAACGTCGTCGGAAACCGGGAGGACCATCTCCCAAAGCTAAATACTCCCTAGTGACCGATAGTGAACCAGTACCGTGAGGGAAAGGTGAAAAGCACCCCGGAAGGGGAGTGAAATAGTTCCTGAAACCATGTGCCTACAAGCAGTCAGAGCTCGTTAATGAGTGATGGCGTGCCTCTTGTAGAATGAACCGGCGAGTTATGTTAACATGCAAGGTTAAGACGGAAAGATCGGAGCCGTAGCGAAAGCGAGTCTGAATAGGGCGTTACAGTATGTTGAGATAGACCCGAAACCAGGTGATCTACCCATGTTCAGGCTGAAAGTGCGGTAAAACGCACCGGAGGGCCGAACCCGTGTACGTTGAAAAGTGCTGGGATGAAATGTGGGTAGCGGTGAAATTCCAAACGAACTTGGAGATAGCTGGTTCTCTCCGAAATAGCTTTAGGGCTAGCCTCGGACTTAGAATCATGGAGGTAGAGCCACTGTTTGGATGAGGGGCCCGTCATGGGTTACTGAATTCAGATAAACTCCGAATACCATTGATTTATATGTCCGGGAGTCAGACGATGAGTGATAAGATCCACCGTCGAAAGGGGAACAGCCCAGACCACCAATTAAGGTCCCTAAATATATGCTGAGTGGAAAAGGATGTGAAGTTGCATAGACAACTAGGATGTTGGCTCAGAAGCAGCCACCATTTAAAGAGTGCGTAATAGCTCACTAGTCGAGTGATTTTGCGCCGAAAATTTACCGGGGCTAAGCATATTACCGAGATTGTGGACATGACGTAGTCATGTGATAGGAGAGCGTTCTAAGGGCAACGAAGTTGGACCGCAAGGACTGATGGAGCGCTTAGAAGTGAGAATGCCGGTATGAGTAGCGAAAGAATAGTGAGAATCTATTCCACCGATTGACTAAGGTTTCCTGGGGAAGGCTCGTCCTCCCAGGGTAAGTCGGGACCTAAGCCGAGGCCTAGAGGCGTAGGCGATGGATAACAGGTTGAGATTCCTGTACTAGTTAATTATGTTTGAACGATGGAGGGACGCAGAAGGCTAACCCATGCACACTGTTGGATATGTGTGTTCAAGTGATAAGTCAGTTGATGAGTGAAATGCTTATCAGCGTGTTGACAAGTCATGATGAGGATCGAAATAAAGTAGAGAAGTGGGTCATGTCACGCTGCCGAGAAAAGCTTCTAGTGAGTAATTAACTACCCGTACCGCAAACCGACACAGGTAGTCAAGGAGAGTATCCTAAGGTGAGCGAGTGAACTCTCGTTAAGGAACTCGGCAAAATGACCCCGTAACTTCGGGAGAAGGGGTGCTACACGCAAGTGTAGCCGCAGTGAAAAGGCTCAGGCGACTGTTTATCAAAAACACAGGTTTCTGCAAAATCGTAAGATGAAGTATAGGGGCTGACGCCTGCCCGGTGCTGGAAGGTTAAGCGGATGAGTTAGCTTCGGCGAAGCTCAGAAGCGAAGCCCCAGTAAACGGCGGCCGTAACTATAACGGTCCTAAGGTAGCGAAATTCCTTGTCGGGTAAGTTCCGACCCGCACGAAAGGCGTAACGATCTGAGCACTGTCTCAACGAGAGACTCGGTGAAATTGAGATACCTGTGAAGAAGCAGGTTACCCGCGACAGGACGGAAAGACCCCATGGAGCTTTACTGTAATTTGATATTGGGTGTTGACATAGCTTGTACAGGATAGGTAGGAGCCGTGGAAACCGGAACGCTAGTTTCGGTGGAGGCATTGTTGGGATACTACCCTCGCTGTGCTAACACTCTAACCCGCGCCACTGAACGTGGCGGGAGACAGTGTCTGATTGGCAGTTTGACTGGGGCGGTCGCCTCCCAAACAGTAACGGAGGCGCCCAAAGGTTCCCTCAGAATGGTTGGAAATCATTCATCGAGTGTAAAGGCAAAAGGGAGCTTGACTGCGAGACAGACAGGTCGAGCAGGGACGAAAGTCGGGCTTAGTGATCCGGTGGTTCCGCATGGAAGGGCCATCGCTCAACGGATAAAAGCTACCCTGGGGATAACAGGCTTATCTCCCCCAAGAGTTCACATCGACGGGGAGGTTTGGCACCTCGATGTCGGCTCATCGCATCCTGGGGCTGTAGTTGGTCCCAAGGGTTGGGCTGTTCGCCCATTAAAGCGGTACGCGAGCTGGGTTCAGAACGTCGTGAGACAGTTCGGTCCCTATCCGTCGCGGGCGTAGGAAATTTGAGGGAAGCTGTCTCTAGTACGAGAGGACCGAGATGGACATACCGCTGGTGTACCAGTTGTCCTGCCAAGGGCACCGCTGGGTAGCTATGTATGGATGAGATAAACGCTGAAAGCATCTAAGTGTGAAACCGACCCCGAGATGAAATTTCCCATTCCTTTATGGAAGTAAGACCCCTAAGAGATGATTAGGTAGATAGGCTAGAAGTGGAAGTGCAGCAATGTATGGAGCGGACTAGTACTAATTGGTCGAGGACTTAACCAAGTAAGGTAAGTATCGGAGAAGTAAATAATATCTAGTTTTGAGAGAACGAAGTTCTTTCAAATAAAATAGTGTGGTGGCGATAGCTAGAAGGACACACCTGTTCCCATGCCGAACACAGAAGTTAAGCTTCTAAACGCCGAGAGTAGTTGAGGGATCGCCCTCTGCAAGGGTAGGACGTCGCCGCGCAATAAATATAAAAGGTCTTCGGTTTTTATCGAAGGCCTTTTATTTAATATTGCCGTTTTAGCTCAGGAGGTAGAGCGTTTCCATGGTAAGGAAGAGGTCCCGGGTTCAAATCCCGGAAACGGCTTCTATATAAAATGAACATAAACTAAAAGAGACTAACCGTTTGGCTAGTCTCTTTTTTATTTACATGCTGTGATTAATTTTTAAGTTTTCCATAGCTAGATGTGAATTAGCAATTACTGGAGAAACTTTACCGATACTGATCATAGTTAAACTATGCATAGCTCTAGTAGCGATGGTATATAAAATACCTACATATTTTTCGTTTGGATAATTTTCTTCAGATACATTCCAAGAAATTACTGAATCAAATTCTAGTCCCTTAGCTAAATAAATAGGCATAATGACTACTCCTTTAGGTAAGGATGAATCAGTATCAGATAACAAGTTAGGATGTAACTCATGATAAGTGTGTTGGTGAAGGCTTTCGGCTTCTTTTAAGTTCTTAGTGATAATAGCCACTGTACCTTCTTCTTTTAATTCACGCTTAGCAGTTTTAATTAATGCATCCATAGCTTGATCTTCATCATAACGAATAATGATTTCTGGATCTTTTCCAGGACGGTTAAATGCTTCTATATCATCACCATTAGGTAACATGGATTTAGCAAAATTAGTAATAGGATAAGTAGAACGGTAAGAACGACGTAGAGTAATTAAACGAGATTTCTTAGTAGCAAATGCTTCATTTAATTTACTTAATAATTCTTCCGGTGCTTGTACTTCTTTAAATAATGCTTGTTCACTGTCACCAATTAAATTAATTTTGGTATTAGGGAAAGCATGTTTAATATAAACTAATTGAGCAATGGAATAATCTTGCATTTCATCAACGAATAGATATTGCATGTTACGGTTTTGACCGCCACCTACCATTAAGTCACGCAAATAAAGTAGGGGAGTAGCATTATCTAACTTGATACGATGTAATTCCAATAAGGAATCAAATGCTTTAATAGATTTATGCCATTCTGCACTGCTTACATCTATTGGGTAGTTAACTTGGTGCATAAACCTCATATATTGAACATATGGGTCGAAGAATGCGCCATTGAAAATAGCATCATATACTTTTCTGAAGTGTTGTGTAGCTATTTGTTTAGCAATAAAGAATCTTTCATCATCTTCATCTTGGAAACTACCTAATTCATGTCCAATCATAAAGTCATGATATTGTTCTGAATTTAATTGATCAATTTCATTATCTACCCATGGTTTGTAAGCTTCTACTTCTACACGTTTCTTTAATATTTCAATCAAACGATTCTTAGTACGTAAAAACTTTTCTGCAGGCTTTAATAATTTAGGTTGTGAAGCATAGATGTCGCGAATGACGTCGCTATCAAAGAATGCATATCCATCAATCATGATATCTTGAAATGCCATATCAGCAGGTTTTAAGTTATTTACATAATCATAAATCATTTGCATGTATTGATGACTTTCTTTGAAGTCGTGAATACTTTTGGCTTCGTCAGAAATGACATCTTTCTTTTCATATTGTTCAAATAGACTTTCTACTTTAAGTCCTTCCATACGATGATCAATGAATTCTTGTAGAGTAACCTGACGCATGTTACGTTCACCTAAACTAGGTAAAACATCAGAAATATAGTGAGAGAACAAGCGGTTAGGTGAGAACAAAATAATTTGATCTGCTTGTAAAGAACTACGACTGTGATATAGCAAAAAGGCAATTCGTTGTAAGATAGCAGATGTTTTACCTGATCCAGCAACTCCTTGTACTACTAACAAATCGTTGTAAGTATCACGGATGATATCGTTTTGTTCCTTTTGAATAGTAGAAACAATATTTTGCATTACTTCATCGTGTTGTTGTCCTAACACGTTCTGTAGCATTTCATCACCCACGGTTTCATTAGTATCAAACATATTGTTGATCTTTCCGTGTGATATTTGAAATTGACGTTTTAATTTTAAGTTAGTTGATTGATTTCCAGCCGGTGTTTTGTAAGCCACCTTACCTAAAGTACCGTTATAGTAGATACTAGAAATAGGGGCACGCCAATCATAGACCAGAAAATTTTCTTTATTATCTACAAATGATGCAGTCCCAATATATAAGCTTTCCGGTTTGTCATCCGGACTGTCTTGAATATCAATACGTCCAAAGTATGGTGAGTCGGCCAATTTTTTATAAGTATCCAATTGATTTTTAACAATGGATTCACTTTGTACTACTTTATTAACTAATCCTCTTTGTTGTTGCAAATCGGCAGCAGTTTCAATACGGTCATCGACTTCGACATAGTTAACAGAAGTATTGTTACCGTAGTTTTGTTGAACACGTTTTGTTTCGTTATGGGCTTTTTCATATTCTAATTGGGTTTTATCAATTCTTTTATCGATTTTGTTAACCACATCATCCACACGACGTTGCTCATTTTCTTGGTCTTTACTTGCCATGTTATCCTCCTATTTATATTTTTAAAATTCGTACAATTATGCTCAACAATTTTAATGAGATTTGGCCTAAATGTCAATTAATATCCTTTTTGACATGCCCTATTAAATCCAGTAAAATATAGTTGTTATAAGTAGAAGTAGCGATGTCGACTAACAGGGAGATTGCGGGTACTGAAAGCAATCATGACTAGCGAAATGGAGAAAAAAAGGTATGCACCTTTATCGCAGAGCGGCAGATAGAATTATTATCTGCAAATTAGGTGGTACCGCGTTAAAAGCGTCCTATTGTTGTTTATAACAATGGGTCGCTTTTTTTAGAAAGGAAGATAATAATGACAGAAAAAAAGGTTATTTTAACTGGTGATCGTCCAACAGGTAAGTTACACATTGGACATTACGTAGGTTCATTAAAAAACCGTGTTCAACTACAAAATTCTGGTAAATATGATACCAATATTATGATTGCGGATATGCAAGCATTAACCGATAATGCTCGTGATCCAGAAAAGATTAGAAATTCACTATTACAAGTAGCATTGGATTACTTGGCGGTAGGAATTGATCCTGAAAAGTCTACTATTTTAGTACAATCACAAATTCCTGCATTAAATGAATTAACTATGCACTATTTAAACTTAGTTTCAGTAAACCGTTTGAAGAGAAACCCAACTGTTAAAACTGAAATTAAACAAAAGAAGTTCGGTGAAAGTGTACCAGCTGGATTCTTCATTTACCCAGTAAGTCAAGCTGCTGATATTACTGCTTTTAAAGCCGACACAGTTCCAGTAGGTGAAGACCAAGAACCTATGCTAGAACAAACTAGAGAAATCGTAAGAAGCATCAATGGTATTTACGGTAAAGATATTTTAGTAGAACCTGAAGGCTACTTCCCACCAAAGGGAATGGGTAGAATTCCTGGTCTAGATGGTAACGCTAAGATGAGTAAGTCATTAGACAATTGTATCTACCTATCTGATGATGCTGATACCATCCAAAAGAAAGTTATGTCTATGTACACTGATCCTAACCATATTCACGTGGAAGATCCTGGTAAGGTAGAAGGCAACACTGTCTTTACTTACTTAGACATCTTTGCTGACGATAAAGCTAAAGTAGCTGAATTAAAAGAACAATATCGTCACGGTGGTTTAGGTGATGTTAAGATTAAACGTTACTTAAATGAAGTTTTACAAGCTGAATTAAAACCTATTAGAGAACGTCGTGAACGTTTTGCTGAAGATCCACAAGCAGTTTACGATATCCTAAAAGCTGGTAGTGAAAAAGCTAATAAAGTAGCTACACAAACTCTAGACGAAGTTAGAGACGCTATTGGAATTAATTACTTCAAATAATCGACGAAAGATAGAAATTTAGGGTGAATGGGATGCAAAATTTAGTAATTGTCGATATTGGTTCGAACTCTTCTCGAATGTCCATTTACCAAATTTCAGAAGACGGTTATTGTGAGGAAATTAAGCGCTGTAAGAGTGATAGTCGTCTGTCTGAAGGAATGGGTAAAGATAAGGTATTACAACCAGTTGCCATTAATCGCACTATCAATTCATTGAAATCATTTAAACAAACTTATAGCTCTATGAAAAACGTTACGGTGATGACTATTGCTACAGCAGCAGTTAGACAAGCAGCTAACCAAAAAGCATTTATTCGTAAAGTTCGCAAAAAAGTGGGTTTAAATATTCGTGTATTATCAGGTCGTCAAGAAGCTTATTACGACTATTTAGGAGTAGTAAATAAGATTAAAATGAACGACTATATGATTATGGATATAGGTGGTGCCAGTATTGAGCTAGTAAGAGTTCAAGGCAAGAAACGTCGTGATTTAATCAGTGTGCCAGTAGGTGCCGTTAACATTTCAGAACGTTTCAATTTGAATAACCATGTACCAGCTGCCAGTCTTTTTAGTGCCCAACGATTTTTAAAAGATGTTTTCCATCGAGTTCCTTGGTTGAAGAAAGCTGATCATTATCAACTGGTAGTGTTAGGGGGAGCTGCTCGAACCTTAGCACGCATTAATCAAAACCATCAACGCTTTAGAAATAATGATACTTTAAATGGGTATCACTTAAATCAACATCGAGTGTTATCTACCTTTGAATATTTATTACGCAATGATTTAAAACACCGTAAACAAATTCGTGGATTAGAATCGGAACGAGCCGACATAATTTTAGGTGGCTTGCTTCCATTAATAACCGTTATTGATGAATTAGATTCCAGACGAATTGTTTTCTCTGAAGGTGGCGTAAGAGAAGGCTTGATTAATGAATATATTAGAAAGCACTATAAAAATTATTAATCGGGTTTTTAATCCTAACTGGGTTAAAAACCTTTTTAAATCCCAGATATAAAAATAAATGTTATCATAGCAACAGAATGAATACGGAGGTGTCCATATGAGCACATTTAAACATTTTTACCATCGTGATTATGATCAAAAACTAGCATTACTTAGTGATTTTGCTAATTTATCAGACTCACAAGTTGAACAATTTAAAAAAGACTATTCAGCTAACAACGATAATTTAATTGAAAATTACGTAACTAATTATTCCTTACCAGAAGGGGTTGCGGTTAATTTCGTAGTAAACCATAAAAACTACGTAGCACCTATGGTAACGGAAGAACCATCAGTAATTGCTGCTGCCAGCAATGGAGCACGTTTATTGAGTAAAAATGATAGCCTTACTGCAGAAGTTTTGGGTCATAATTTAATGGGACAAATTGTGGTTAAAACTGACGAAGCCAATTTAATGATGGGCTTTGTGAGAACCCATAATGATGAAATGTTAGATGTGGCCAATCAAGCACATCCTTCTATTCTTAAATATGGTGGCGGAGCACAAAGAATTCGCGTTCGTAAATTAGATGAACATTACGTTTCTATCGATTTGTTTGTGAACGTGGGCGAGGCTATGGGAGCTAATATGATGAATTCTATGTTAGAAACTTTAGCCAGCTTTGTGGAAACCCGTTTTCCTAACCAAGTTTTGATGAGTATTTTATCTAACTATGCTGAAGATTGCTTGGTAAAAGTTACCGGTAGCGTTGCTTTTAATCAATTAGGTACTGGAGATATCAGTGGTAAAGATGTTGCCAGAAAAATTGAAGAAGCTTCCCATATTGCACAAATTGATAAGTATCGTGCTACCACACATAATAAAGGTATTATGAACGGTGTAGATGCTATCGTTATGGCTATGGGAAATGATTGGCGTGCCGTAGAATCCAGTGTACATGCTTACGCAAGTAGGGATGGTCAATACCGTGGATTAAGTAATTGGCATCGTGTAGATGATAAATTGGTAGGTGAAATGACTTTACCATTGTCATTAGGCTTTGTAGGTGGTGCTGTGAAGGTATTGCCTAAAGTAAAAATCAATCAACAACTAGCTACGGTGCAATCCAAAGATGAATTAGCTAAATTGGTAGCAGCAGTCGGATTATCACAAAACTTAGCTGCATTAAAAGCTTTAGTTACTGAAGGTATCCAAAAAGGTCACATGAATTTACAATTAAATTCATTGGCTATGACTGCCGGTGCTGAACCTAGTGAAGTTTCTCGCTTGGTAACTGCTATGAAACACCAAAATAAAAAAGATTTAAATTCTGCAAAAGAATTATTAAAACAAATCAGAAATAACGATGAGGGTGAATAGAAATGAATATTGAGTTAAATGATGATACACAAAGTTTAATTAACGTAGTTAACAAATTTTTCCCAGGAAAAGTAGAAGTTCAATTTATTGGACAATTACAATCTGGCTACGTTAGACATGATCAAGCACAAGTAGTACAAGATGGTAAAAACTTATTTGTACAAGTTTCTGATTTATCAGCTCCTAACTACACTGCTTCTCATGAATTACTACATTTATTAATGACACTTCGTGGTTTCCCACAAGTATTCTTTAGTTTATCCACTGGTGATGACAGTCTAGATGAACAACTAGAAATTATGGGTACTGAATTGTTTGATATCGTTGCTCACTTCGTAGTGGTATCAGAACAACGTAAACATGGTTTAATTACTGATGATATTGAAAAAATGTATCTAAAGGGTATTCAAAACACCATTGAGCCAGAACCTAAAGAATTAGATAACGCTATGGAATTAAGATTATTAACCTTAATTGATGCGCACGTATTCTACGGTGACAAGTTTGATGACTTTGCTAGACCTACTTTAGAAAAAGATTACCCAGTAGCATTAAAAGCTGCCGATAAGATTTACGAAATTATCACTAAGAAACCAACTGATTCACCATTTGGTTTAAGAAGAAATGTAGTTAAATTGTTCCGTGCATTTGATGAACAATTAACTGCTTGGGGACTACCAGCATTGCATAACAATGAATATGCAACTATTTCTAGTGTAGTTTCTGAACGTCAATTGAATTTGAATGTAAAACAACAATTTGAAATTTTCCATTCAGAATTACACGACAAAAAGACTAACCGTCGTGCCTATGTAGGATTTAACAAGAGTGATGATCAAAACTCATTTGTAATTCCTGCACCAACTGGTATGGATGATAGTCCTGAATACTTCAAGAAGTTATATGCTTTATCAGTTAAAGACTTATTTAAAGAACTAAAAATGCCATACATTATTAGAAAATAATTGAGGAGGCTTTTTTGATGGATACGCAAATACAATCATTATTTGATAATGCTAAACATATCGTTTTTCTAACAGGAGCGGGAGTTTCTACTGCTTCACATATTCCAGATTATCGTTCTAAGAATGGTTTATATTCTACCGATACTACTGGGAAACCTGCGGAATATTACTTAAGCCACGCATGTTTAAATAATGAACCGGATGTCTTTTATACATTCGTAAAGGAAAATATGTATTATCCAGATGCCAAGCCTAACGTTATTCACGAAAAGCAGGCGGAACTAACTCGCCAAGATCGTGCTAGTGTAATTACCCAAAATGTGGATGATTTATACAACAAAGTAGATACTAAGCACTTAGTAGAATTTCACGGTAATTTGTATCATGTATACTGCCAAAAATGTAAGAAAGCAGTTGATTGGCATGAATACTTAGAAAGTGATGTTCATAAGGGATGCGGTGGTATTTTACGTCCAGGTATCGTTTTATATGATGAAGGACTTAACCAAAAGAATATCGTAGATAGTATTCAATTAATGCAACAAGCTGATTTAGTAGTTATTGTGGGTACTTCTATGCGTGTATATCCTTTTGCTGGATTATTGGACTACCGTAATCCTTCTGCACCGGTCTTAGCTATAAATCAAGAAAAATTAAATTTAGGCATTGATTTTACTATGATTCAACAAGATGCTTCTAAATTCTTTGACGATTTAAATTGCTAGAAAAGAGACACTGAGATGATTACTTTAGGAGTTACTACCTGGACCGAACATCCTGCATTAATTAACGGCGAAAAACGTCCAGTTAAATTAAATGAGTATGCAGCACATTTTCCCGTAGTAGAAGTGGATACACCATTTTATGGAATCCCACAGGAAAAGACCGTACGTAATTGGATGCACCAAGTACCCGATGCTTTTCAATTTATTTTAAAAGCAAATCAATTAATGACTAAACATGATTTACGGTCAAACATGCCTGCAGATGATCAACAACGTCAACAAGCGTTTGCGGATTATGTAGAGATGATTAAGCCTTTAATGGCTAGTCATCAGTTAAAGACAGTATTATTTCAATTTCCACCATACTTTGCTAGAAATAATGAAAACATTCGTTATTTACTTTCCGTTAGACAGTTGATGGGACGCGATGTACCTATTGCGGTAGAATTTAGAAATAATACTTGGACAGATAAATCTATGCAGTCATCAATTAAAAATTATTTAAAGCGTCTAGGAATGACGATGGTAATTGCTGATGAACCACACAACATTAATAACGGAATCGAAATGGTTCCTATGGTAACTACTAGTAAATTAGCTTTATTGCGTTTACATGGTAGAAATGCGCAAGGGTGGTTTAATCAAGATGCCAATTGGCGTAGTCAAAGAACGCTTTATAACTATAATCAAGATGAGCTTAAACAGTTTGCCCAAATGGTGACTAAATTAAATCAAGAAGCCGATGAAGTTTGTGTGATTTTTAATAATAATTCGGGTAGGGATGCAGCGCCTAATGCACTTGCTCTAAAAGAATTATTACACGTTAAATTTAATAATTTAGCACCTATGCAACTAGATTTGTTTTAAGAGCAATATTCTTGTTAAATTAATTATGATATACTATTAGTTAATATTAAGATTTACAGGTTGAAAGGATGATTTAGATGGCTGATAACAAAACATTTTATGTTACAACGCCTATTTACTACCCATCTGGACGTTTGCATATTGGTAACTCATATACCACTATCGCATGTGATGCGTTAGCTCGTTACAAACGTGCTGAGGGATATGACGTGTTCTTCTTAACTGGAACCGATGAACACGGTTTAAAAATTGAACAAAAAGCAGAAAAATTAGGTAAAACTCCTAAAGATTACGTGGACGGCATGGCTGCCCAAATTAAACAATTATGGAAGACTTTAGACATTTCTAACGATAAGTTTATTCGTACTACCGATGAACAACATCGCCAAACTGTACAAAAGATTTTCCAAAGATTGTTAGATCAAGGAGACATTTACTTAGGCGAATACACAGGTTGGTATTCAGTATCTGATGAAGAATACTTCACAGAATCACAATTAGCCGAAGTTTACCGTGACGACGAAGGTAACGTTATCGGTGGTAAAGCACCTTCAGGTCACGAAGTTCAATTAGTTAACGAACAATCATACTTCTTTAAGATGAGCAAGTATGCTGATTGGCTATTACAATACTACAAAGAACATCCCGACTTTATTCAACCTGAATCTAGAATGAACGAAATGATTAACAACTTCATCAAACCAGGTTTGGAAGATTTAGCGGTATCTAGAACTTCATTTAACTGGGGAGTTCCTGTTAAATCTGATCCTAAACACGTGGTTTACGTATGGATTGATGCATTATCCAACTATATCAGTGCTTTAGGTTACGGTAGTGATGATGATTCATTATTCAAGAAATTCTGGCCTGCTGATATCCAAATGGTAGGAAAAGAAATTGTACGTTTCCACACCATTTACTGGCCAATTATCTTACATGCTTTAGGCTTACCAATGCCTAAACACATCATCGGTCATGGTTGGTTAACTATGCGTGATGGTAAGATGTCTAAATCTAAAGGAAACGTAATTTACCCAGAAGTACTAGCAGATCGTTACGGCTTAGATGCTGTAAGATACTACTTACTAAAGGCAGTTCCATTTGGTAACGATGGGGTATTTACACCCGAAGACTTCGTAGACCGTATTAACTATGATTTAGCTAACGATTTAGGTAACTTGTTAAACCGTACTGTTTCTATGATTAACAAGTACGAAGGCGGCGTAATTCCTGAATTCAAACCAGGCTTCTTAGATGCTGATAAGGAACTAGAAATTATTAGCGATGAAGCTATTGCTGAATTTAAGTCACAAATGGAAAAGACTCACTTTGCTGATGCATTATCCGCTATTTGGAAACTAGTTTCTCAAACTAATAAATACATTGATCAAACTACTCCATGGGTTCTTGCTAAAAAGCAAAATGATGGGGATGAAGAAAAGCTTGCTGATGTAATGTCACACTTAGCAGCAAGTCTTCGTGTCATTGGTCTATTGATTAGTCCAATTATGACTAATGCACCTAAAGAAATCTTCAGTCAATTAGGTTTAGGTGACATCAATATTGATCTAACTAACCTAAATATGAGTGACTTACCAACTGGTGGTAAAGTTGTGGCTAAAGGAACTCCTATTTTCCCTCGTTTGGATAAAGATGAAGAAGTTAAATTCATTAAGAATCAAATGACTAAATCTGACAAACAAAAGGGTCGTGCGGTTAAAGAAGCTGCTAAGAAGAAGGCACAAGAAAAGATTGCTGATGAAGCAGAATCTGCTGCTGATAAAAAACAAATTCGTTTCGATGCTTTTGAAAAAGTAGAATTAAAGATAGCACAAGTTAAGGCTGTAGAACCTGTAGAAAATGCAGACAAGCTATTGAAATTTACTTTAGATGCCGGTAAACCAGAAACTACTCAAATTCTTTCCGGTATTGCTAAATGGTATCCAGATTACGAAAAATTAGTTGGTAAAAAGGTAATCATTGTTTCTAACTTGAAACCTAGAAAGATGCGTGGTCAACTAAGTCAAGGTATGCTATTATCCGTAGAACATGATGATGGCAACGTTGAATTAGTCACAGTTGGCGACCAATTTGAAAATGGTTCTACATTAGAATAATGGTTAAAAGATAAAACAAAAATAGCCATTGATTCTTTGGAATTAATGGCTATTTTTATGCGGGGAGACGATTATATGAGAATTTTTGATTCACATACCCATTTAAATGATGATGCTTTTCGCGATAACGTAGAAGATTATATTGCACATGCAGCGCGTTTAGGCGTTACTAAAATGGCGATTGTAGGTTCTAATCATGAAATGAACAAAGAAGCTATTGAATTAGCTCATAAATACGATAATTTATACGCAATTGTAGGTTGGCATCCAGAAGATGCATTAAACTACAATGACGAAGAAGAAGCATTACTAAAAGAACAACTAAAAGACGACAAGGTAGTGGCATTAGGAGAAATCGGTTTAGATTATTTCCAAAGCACATCTACTAAGAAGGCACAATTTAATGTGTTCAAGAGACAAATTAAAATTGCTCAAGAAATGAACATGCCTATTTCAGTGCATAATAGGGATGCTTTTGAAGACACTTACGCTATCTTAAAAGAATGCCACGTGAATAATGGAATTATTCATAGTTTCAATGGGGATGTCGACTGGTTAAATAAATTTATGGATTTAGGTATGTACGTATCTTATTCTGGTGTATCTACCTTTAAGAAGACTAAGGAAGTCCATGAAGCAGCGGCACAAACTCCTAAAGACCGTATGCTAGTAGAAACTGATGCACCATATTTAGCACCAGAACCATTACGTGGTCATCAAAACGAACCGGGATATACTTTATACACGGTAGAAGCAATTGCTCGTTTTAGAGATACTACCCCAGATAAGATTGCGGAAATGACTTATCAAAATGCATTAAGAGTTTTTGGATTGGAAGATAAATGAAAAAGATAAAAGAAGTTATCGTAGTGGAAGGTCGCGATGATACTAAACGTATTAAGCAAGCTGTAGACTGTGATACGATTGAAACTCGTGGATCTGCTATTGATGAAGAAACCATTAATTTAATTAAGAAATTAGATAAAAAGCGTGGGGTAATTGTATTTACTGATCCAGACTTTTCTGGTGAACGTATTAGAAAAATTATTACTCGTGAAGTACCTGATGCTAAACATGCCTTTGTAGACCGCAAAAAGTCGGTTCCTACTAAAAGTGATGGCTCATTAGGTGTGGAACACGCAAGCGTGGAAACTATTCGTGAGGCCCTAAAAAATGTATATACTACTACCACCTCAGAACACCACGAAATTAGTTTACAAGATTTACGCCAAGCACGTTTAATCAATGATGCAGATGCAAAGATTAGACGAACTGCTTTTTGTAATAACTTACAAATTGGTTATGTAAATGGAAAACAATTAATAAAAAGATTGAATATGTTCGGTATTTCTAAAGAACAATTCAATCAAGCAGTAAAAGATATTAAGGAGTAGAAAATGGCAAATAATCCAGATATTGCAAGTCCTGCTAGAACTCAGGCAATTTTAAATCGTTTCCACTTATCTGCTAAGAAAAGTTTGGGACAAAACTTTTTAACGGATTTAAATGTATTAAGTAACATTGTGGAAGCTGCCCATTTAACCAAGGATGACAATGTAATTGAAATTGGTCCTGGTATTGGGGGATTAACTGAATACTTAGCTAGAAGTTCTAAGAAAGTACTAGCTTTCGAAATTGATCAAAATTTACTTCCTGTGCTAGATGAAACTTTAAGTCCATATGACAACGTAGAAGTTATTAACCAAGATATTTTAGAGGCTAATTTGCCTAAAATTATCGATGAGAAGCTAAATAACGAACGTCCCATTAAAGTGGTAGCTAACTTACCTTACTACATCACCACCCCCATTATTTTGGATTTATTAAAGGGTGAAGTAGAATTCGATAATATTACAGTAATGATGCAAAAAGAAGTAGCCGAACGTTTAGCTGGAAAACCAGGTAATCGTGAATATGGATCATTATCCATTATCATTCAATACTTAAATGAAGTAGATATTGCTTTTGAAGTATCTAAAAAATCATTTATTCCAGCTCCTAAGGTGGATTCAGCTATCGTTACTTTAGAAAAACGTGAAAAAATTGAACATCCAGTATTTGATAAGAAGATTTTTGCGGGCTTTGTAAGGGGATGCTTTGCACATCGTCGTAAGACTTTATGGAACAACTTACAAGGTGTATTCGATAAAAATCCTGAAACTAAAGACAAGATGCAACAAGTATTGGATAAATTAGATATTAAATCTAGTACTCGTCCTGAAAAATTATCAGTAGATCAATACGTAGATTTAACTAATGAATTTCATTCCATTAAAATGCTCTAATAACTGTTGATATTAGTCGTGACGTATGCTATAATTTTTGACTTTTGGTTTTTTTGCGGTATAATGGAACTAATAGAGAGGTGAACTATTATGCCAACCAGTTTGACTGCTATTAAGAGTCAATTGGATGCTCGCCTAGGCGAAAGCGTCGTGGTGACTGTTCAAGTGGGAAGAAACAAAACTTTAGTACGTCATGGAAAGTTATCTGAAACTTTTCCAGCAGTTTTCGTTATTGAATTAGAAAAAGATGAAAACTTAAAGCGTGTTTCTTACAGTTATACAGACATTTTAACCAAGAATATCGAAATCGAATTTAATGCAGACGAAGATAAAGAAGCATAATAAAATTAAAGATTAAGAACTGTATTTTGGTACAGTTTTCGATAATATAAATAAGCAATTAACTTACTAATTAATTAGTTAGCTAATTGCTTATTTTTTTATTGGTTATTATAAAATATTTTAGTTTCCCTGACTTTTTAATTTACTTTTAGTATAATATTATTAAATAAAATATGACAACGGGAGGTGTAGTATGTGAGAACTGTGGAGAAGGCACGAGCCAAACTTAACCTAGGCTTGGATACTCCATTTCGTCACGGGGACGGAAAGATTGAATGGAATATGCTAATGACTTCAATAGATTTAGGCGATTATGTAGAAATCGAGACACAAGAAGGCGAGGGCATATCAGTTAACTGTAATCGCGTCTTTTTGCCACTAGATCAGCGTAATTTAGCATATCAAGCTGCACTTCTACTTAAAGAGAAGTATAAAATGCATCAGCAAGTTAACATAGTTATAAGAAAGAGCATACCAGTGGCGGCTGGTATGGGTGGTGGTTCGTCAGATGCGGCTGCTGTAATTAGGGGATTAAATCGCTTATGGAAGTTACATATGACTGAACAAGAAATGGCCACCTTTGGCTTGCAATTAGATTCAGATGTTCCTTACTGTGTATATAGTAAAACCGCAATGGTAACTGGTAAGGGTAATCAAATTGATTTGATGCCTAAGTTACCCAAAATGTTTTTCGTAATTGTGAAACCTAGTGTGAGTGTATCTACTCCGGAAATTTTAAATAAAATTGATTATGATGCATTAACACATGTGGATATGAACGCTTTGGTAAAGGCGGTCCGAACACAAGATTATGATAATATCATTGAACATATGGGAAATGTATTAGAACCGTTGTCTTCTAGTAAACATGCGGAAATAAAACGAATTAAAAATAAATTCAAAAAATACGGTGCAGACATTGCGCAAATGAGTGGGACGGGTCCTACTGTATTTGGAGTTTGCAAAACCGAAAATCAAGCTAAACGCGTCTTTAACAGTATGCGAGGCTTCTGTTCCGAAGTATATATAGTTAGAGCACTTTAAAATATTCGTTAAGTCATAATGACTTTAACGGATATTTTTTTATTAAATCATCAAAAAATTGCCTTAAATCCGAACATTATGATAAAATTTAATTGTAGTTTTTACTTAATGAGGTGAAAAAATGAAAGCAAAACGTAGTGCACGTCTAGTAGATATGACACGTTACTTAATGGGAAACCCGAACAAGGTCGTACCGTTAACTTTTTTTGCAAATCGTTATGATTCTGCAAAGTCATCTATTAGTGAAGACTTAACTATTTTAAGAAAAACATTCATGTACACTGGTGCTGGGTTATTAGAAACTATTCCTGGTGCCGCTGGTGGCAGTATGTTTATTCCAGGAATCGAAAAGAACGAAGCTCGTCAATTTATTGATGAAATGCGATCTTCACTAGAGGATAATAGTCGAGTGCTTCCTGGTGGATATGTTTATATGAACGATTTATTAAACCGTCCATCTATTCTAAGACAAATTGGTAGAATTATTGCGACATTATATCGCGATAAAAAAATTGATGCGGTACTAACAGTTGCTACTAAGGGAATTCCCGTAGCACAAAGTGTTGCCACATTATTAAACGTGCCGTTTGTAATTGCTAGACATGATTCTAGAATTACTGATGGATCTACCATTAGCGTTAACTATATTTCAGGTTCTCAAAAAAGAATTGAAAAAATGGTTCTGTCAAAACGTAGTCTTCCCGCCAATTCAAATGTATTAATTGTGGATGATTTTCTACGCGGTGGTGGTTCCGCTGCTGGATTACGTAGTCTAATTAAAGAATTTGACTGCGAAGTAGCAGGAATTGCTTTCGTGGCTGAACGAGTTTACAACGGGCCAAAGAAGATTAACAAAGATGAATATACATCCTTATTTAAAGTTGATACTAACGACAAAGGTATTAAAGTTGAATTAGGTAATTTTAATTTCAAAAAGTTTTATGACTTTACCGAGGGGGAAAAATAATGGCTACTAGAAATACAATTATATTAGCCGCTGGAAAAGGAACTCGTATGAAGTCCAAACTATACAAGGTTTTGCATAAGGTTTGTGGACGTACGATGGTGGATTGTGTTTTAACACAAGTAGAAAAAATTAAGATGGATCACGTAGTTACTGTAGTAGGATACGGTGCTGAAGATGTTGAAAAACAACTAGGTGATCGTTGCCAATACGCATTACAAGAAAAACAATTAGGTACTGGGGATGCAGTTAAACAAACTGCTGATATCCTAGGTGATGCAGATGGCTCTACTATGGTAGTTAGTGGTGACACTCCATTATTTACTGCTGACACTTTCCAACATTTATTTGAAGAACATGAAAAAAGTGGTGCGGTAGCTACTGTATTAACTTCTAAAGCACCTGATCCATTTGGTTATGGACGTATCGTTCGTGGAAACGATGGCAATGTAGAAAAAATCGTGGAACAAAAAGATGCTAGCGAAGAAGAACAAAAGATTGATGAAATCAATACTGGTGTTTATGTATTTAACAACCAAGAATTATTTGATGCATTAAAGCTAGTTAAAAACGATAATGCCCAAGGAGAATACTACTTACCTGACGTAATTGGTATTTTCAAACAACAAGGTAAAAAGATTGGTGCATATGAAATGTCTGATTTCAATGAATCAATGGGTGTTAATGATCGTGTAGCATTATCCAAGGCTAACCAAGTTATGCAACGTCGTATCAATGAAGCTCATATGAGAAACGGTGTAAGCATGATTAACCCTGATAATACTTACATTGATTTCGGTGTAGAAATCGGTCAAGATACTTTAATTGAACCCGGTGTACACATTACTGGAAACAGTAAAATTGGTAGTGATTGCAAGATTGGTGCTAATTCCGAAATTAGAGATTCTATTGTTCATGATAATGTTACCGTTACTTCTTCATTACTAGAAGAATCCGAAATGATGCCTGGTTCTGACATTGGACCTTACAGTCATTTGAGACCAAACGCAGTAATCGGTAAGAACGTTCACTTAGGTAACTTTGTGGAAGTTAAGAAGGCACAAATCGATGAAGGAACTAAGGTAGGTCATCTAACTTACGTAGGAAATGCTCACTTAGGTAAGAACATTAACGTAGGTTGTGGAGTTATCTTTGCTAACTACGATGGTAAGAACAAGCACAACACTAACGTAGGTTCTGATTCCTTTATCGGAAGCAATGCTAACTTAATTGCTCCAGTAAACTTGGATGATCACACATTTGTAGCTGCTGGTTCTACAATTACTGATGATGTAAAACAATACGATATGGCGATTGCTAGACAACGTCAAACCAACAAACCTGGGTATTTTAAGAAATTACCTTATTACAAATAAAATAAGAAAATAAACGTTTTATTTATTATTCCTATAATTTTTGCATGAAAAAAATTGGATTATAGTGTAAAATTGAAATTGAATTAATAAATATGATACGAATAATTTATTGTTAGGTGGAGGACTTATGGCTGAAAGATATTCTGATCCTAAATTAAAGATTTTTGCTTTGAATTCAAATATTCCATTGGCTGAAAAAATTGCTGATAGAGTAGGTGTGGATTTAGGTAAAACATCTGTAGATAGATTTAGTGATGGCGAAATTAGAATTAACATTGAAGAAAGTATCCGTGGGGATAACTGTTACATTATTCAATCAACATCAGCTCCCGTTAATGATAATTTAATGGAACTAATGATTATGATTGATGCACTAAGACGTGCAAGTGCTAAAACTATTAACGTGGTAATTCCTTACTACGGTTACGCTAGACAAGATCGTAAAGCTCGTTCTAGAGAACCAATTACCGCTAAGTTAGTAGCTAACATGTTAGAAACTGCAGGTATTGACCGTGTAGTAGCATTAGATTTACATGCTGCTCAAATTCAAGGATTCTTCGATGTACCTGTTGATCACATGATGGGTGCTCCATTATTAGCTGATCATTTCATTAACCATGGTTGGGACTCAAACGCAGTCGTAGTTTCACCTGACCACGGTGGGGTAGTTCGTGCACGTGCTTTAGCTGAATTCCTAAAGGCACCTATCGCTATTATTGACAAGCGTCGTCCTAAAGCTAACGTGGCTAAGATTATGAACATCATTGGTGATGTTAAAGGTAAGTCATGCTTGATGGTCGATGACATGATTGATACTGCTGGTACTATTACATTAGGAGCTCAAGCATTAATGGATGCTGGTGCTAAAGAAGTATACGCATGTTGTACACACCCTGTATTATCAGGTCCAGCTATCGAAAGAATTCAAAAATCACCAATCAAGAAGTTAGTAGTTACTGATACTATTCGCTTACCAAAAGAAAAACAAATTGATAAGATTGAACAAATTTCAGTTGCTCCACTAATTGGTGACGCAATCAAACGTATTAACGAAGATCGTGCGGTTAGTCCATTATTCAACAATCGTTTTAGAAGCGACGACAAATAATGAAAAAATCGGCGACTAGTTATTCATTTCTAATCGCTTTGCTAGGAGTATTATTAGGTGTTCTAGCATTATTGCTACATGTCAGTGCTGTGAAGATAAGCAATGTATTCTTCATTCTAGGATTATTGTGTATCTTAGTAGGCTGCATATGTTTAGTAGCTAAGGGACACTTATTTACTGGATGGCGTATTTTTCATCGTAAAGGTGATAATGAACGATTTGAAAATGAAAAAATCCCGGCTAAAGAAATAGGCCACATTAAAAATTCGAAAATTGTAGTAAACCTACCTGCTAGAGTTACTTTACTAATCGGAGTAATTTGGGTAGTCTTTGCAATAATAATTACGATATAAAAAAAGAACTCATTTCAATTTTGAAATGAGTTCTTTTTATTTGCTTTATAGTAAATATTAAAGAGCAAAATTACGGATGGCGTATGCAACACCATTTTCTTTATTAGTCTTAGTAATTTTGTTAGCAACGGCTTTAAGTTCATCAACACCGTTACCCATAGCAACACCAGTGCCGGCGTAAGATACCATAGTTAAATCGTTACCTTGATCTCCAATAGCCATAACGTTTTCAGCAGTTAAGTTTAAGTTACTTGCTAACTTACTTAATGCTTGGCCCTTAGAAGCTTTTTGATTCATTAATTCAATGAAGACAGGTTCACTACGTACCATGGATAGGTGATCTAATAGTGAATCGGGGATGTTCTTAATAGCGTTATCAATGATGTCAGGATCAGCGATTAACATAGCTTTAACAATTTCTACATCCTTAGTAACTTCTTGTGGTTCTCTAACACGAATAGGCATGTTTACTAAGTAACTTTCTGCTACAGTGTAGGGACTTAAGTCACGGTTAGTAGCATAAATGTAATCCTTAGTTTCTACTTGGAAATTAGTGTTTAATTCATGACTTAATTTTTCTAGAGCTAAGTAGTCATCGTAGTCTAGAGAGAATTTTTCAATAATACGACCATCAGCATCTTGAGCTTGGGCACCGTTGAAAGTAATAGCGTATTCGTTTTCTCCGCTAATTCCTAATTTCTTAAGGTATGGTTTAACACCAGTTAAAGGACGGCCGGAACAAAGTACTACTTTAATACCTTGTTGGCGAGCTTCTTTAACGGCGTCGATAGTTTCTTGTGCTAAAAGGTTTTCTTCGTTTAATAGGGTACCATCAATATCGATGGCAATTAGTTTAATCTTACTCATGAACAGGCTCCTTATCTTAGTTCATCATTATTAATGTGTTTGCTAAATTCTTTGTTAGATAGCATTTCTTTAGGGAAGAAAAATCTTTCATCACCTAAATGTTTACCAGTAACGGCATTGACCAATTGAGAAACTTTGGATAGTTCAACCATGGAACCATCTTTTCTACGTAACTCAATTTGAGTAGCATGACGTTTCTTATTAGGATCGTATGCATCATAAGGTAGGTCAAAACTGTTATTAGTATCAGTGTAGTAATCAGTATCGTAACCAGCATCACGAATTAATTTTTGTAATTCTGGAATAAGATACTTGGTTTCTTCGGTGTAAGCTACTGATTTAAATGGTTTACGATTAATGAAACGGTCAGCTAAATCAGCTAAAATTTCATCATCGGAATCTAACCAATTAATGAAGTAGGTATTTAAAACACCGTCATCTAATTTTAGATAATCATCGATATCAAAATCATTATCGAAAAATGGCATTAATAAATGTGGACGTAAAATGTTATTGTTACCTAATTTTTCGGATAAGAATTTAGCACGGTATAGTAGTTTACTTAAAATTACTTCGATGGAACGAGAAACGGGATGAAAGTAAACTTGCATATACATTTGTAGACGACTGATAATGTAATCTTCTACAGCGTGCATACCGGAAATATCAAAACAAATGCCGCCTTGATATGGACGCATAACTCTTAAAATACGAGTTAAATCAAAATTACCATAGTTGGCACCAGTGTTATAAGAATCACGTAATAGATAATCCATACGATCAGCGTCACATTGACTAGAAATCATTTGGACCACTTGAGGATTCTTATAGGTGTGGTTAATAACACTAGCTACATCTTTTGGAAAATCTTTGCCAATTTTTCTCAAAACTTGATTAACTTCAGTTTTAGGAGAAGTAATAATTTCTTGAGTAATTTCTTCGTGATTAGTATGGAAAATATGTTCAAAGGTATGTGAATAAGCTCCATGACCAATATCGTGCAATAATGCCGCACAAAGTGCTACTAGTCGTTCGGAATCGTCCCACAATCCGTCACCAGGTTCTTTGCTAGGGTAGTTACGAACAAAACTATCACAAATGCGACGAGTAATTTCGTATACACCTAAACTGTGAGTGAAACGGGAGTGTTCAGCTCCGTGGAAAGTATAGGATGCAGGTCCTAATTGCTTAACTCTTCTTAATCTTTGAAATTCCTTAGTGTTAATTAAATCTAAAATAACTTGATGTTGAACATAGATGTAATTATGAACAGGGTCTCGAAAAACTTTTTCTCGAGGTAATAATTTTTCTGGATATTTCAAATCATACCCTCCTTACTGTCTGTATAATATACTTAGGGTTATTATAACAAAAAATTAAACTAAATAATTAATTTACAATCATTATTTAATGCATTTCTGGCCTACAGCGGTTATAATATTAGGTTGTGAATATGTTAAAAGAAGGGTGTTAAATCATAATGGATGACAACAAGTCTAATGCAAAAGCAGTAGCTGTAGATATTAAAACATCTATATTACAAGATGACGATAGACAAGATTTTACATTCCATGAATCCGGTAATTTAGTTAAAGTGGGCGATAATTTATATCTCCGCTTTAAAGAACATCAAAATGGAAAAGAAGTTGCCGCAGTTACTCTTAAAATAACTGATGAACACGTGCAACTAACTAGACAAGATAACGTAGGACATCATTCTCGTTTAGTATTTGAGAAAAACAAAGATCATGAAACGGTATATCAAACACCATATGGTCCATTAAAAATTGAAGTTCGAACCAAGCAATTAAGCTTTGGATACCAAGAATCTTCACAAAATGGTGATTTGAATATCGATTATGATTTGTATTCTGGAGATATGATGGTAGGAGAATATAATATTACGTTGCATTTTTCCGCGTAAAAAGGTATGATATTAATAGTATTTTGAAAGGACGTGCACCGATTTGAAATTAAAAGCCTTAGAAGGTAAAGACAAAAAAGAATTATCAATGGTAGAAGTTGCTCATGCTATTCTCTCAGAACATGGGGATGTTATGGCGTTTGCTGATATCGCAAACGAAATCCAAAAGTATTTGGGCGATTCTGACGAAGAAATTCGTGAACGTTTGGTACAGTTCTACACAGATATGAACGTTGATGGTAGCTTTATTTCATTAGGTGATAATCTTTGGGGACTAAGAACTTGGTATCCATATGATTCAATCGATGAAGCTACGGTTCATCCTGAAGACGAAGATATCGATCGTCCTAGAACTAAGAAACGTCGTAAAGTTAACGCATTTCTTGCTGATGCTTCTGATGATGACGATGTTATCGATTACGATGACGACGATCCAGAAGATCAAGACGATGAATTTGAAGACGCTGATGAAGGCGCCGATGAAACTGATAAATACAGTAAAGATATTGATGACATCGACGAAGAAAATGATGTCGATGACGAAGATATTCCTGATGGAATCGAAGGCGAATTATCAGAACTAGATACTGATGATGACGATGATGATTCCAACAAATAGGAATTAAGTAATAAAAAAATCAGTTATTTTCTTGACTATATTTAAGCAACAGGGTATTATTATCTTTGGGCTCTTCACATAAGAGTATGTGAAGACAATTGATCGATTATAGTAATCAATGACTCCCTATTCTCTATGAATAGGGAGTTTTTACTTTTTTACCCTAATAGATTATATGAGGAGTTTTAGCACATGACTAAATATGTTTTTGTTACCGGTGGGGTTGTTTCTTCACTTGGAAAAGGAATTGTTTCTGCATCACTAGGTCGCTTATTAAAAAACCGTGGATTAAACATCACTATTCAAAAGTTTGATCCATACATTAACGTTGACCCAGGTACTATGAGTCCATACCAACACGGTGAAGTTTTTGTTACCAATGATGGTACAGAAACTGACCTTGATTTAGGTCACTACGAACGTTTTATCGATAATGATTTGAATAAATATTCAAACGTTACTACTGGTAAAATTTATTCAGAAGTTCTTAGAAAAGAACGTCATGGTGATTATCTAGGTGCCACTGTGCAAGTTATCCCTCATATCACAGGAATGATTAAAGAAAAAATTATGCGTGCTGCTAAGGTAACTAACGCCGAAGTTGTTATTACTGAAATTGGTGGTACTGTTGGTGATATTGAATCACTACCATTCTTAGAAGCTATTCGTCAAATGAAAGCTGAAGTAGGGGACGAAAATGTATTTTACATTCACACTACTTTGATTCCTTACTTAAGAGCTGCTGCCGAAATGAAGACTAAGCCAACTCAACACAGTGTTAAGGAACTACGTGGTTTAGGTATTCAACCAAACCTATTAGTTGTTAGAACTGAAAAAGACATTACTGAAGCAATGAGAAGAAAGATTGCTCTATTCTGTGATGTTAAACCAGAAGCTGTTGTTGAATCTAAAGATGCTCCAACTCTATACACTGTTCCATTGATGCTACAAGCTCAAGGTATGGACCAACAAGTTATTGATCACTTTGGTCTAAAGACTCCAAAGGCTGATATGACTGAATGGAAGAAGTTGGAACAAAAAGTTCAAAACCTACACAATGTTGTTAACATTACTTTAGTTGGTAAATACGTAAAACTAAAGGATGCTTACATTTCAATTACTGAATCACTTAAACATGCTGGTTACCCAGTTGATGCTAAGATTAACTTGAAGATGTTGAACTCAGAACTAGTTACTGAAGACAACGTTAAAGAATTACTTGGCGATGCTGATGGTATTATTGTTCCTGGTGGATTTGGTGATCGTGGTATTGAAGGTATGATTACTGCTGTTAAATACGCTAGAGAAAACGATGTTCCTTACTTAGGTGTATGTTTAGGTATGCAAATTGCAAGTATCGAATTTGCTCGTGACGTATTAGGTTACAAAGATGCTAATACTACTGAAATTGATCCAGATACTCCACACAAGATCATTGATTTAATGGCTGACCAAGCTGATATCGATGGTATGGGTGGAACTCAAAGATTAGGTGCTTACCCATGTAAGTTAAAACCAGGTAGTGTTGCTGCTGCAGCTTACGGTAACAAGGCTGAAATTTCAGAACGTCACCGTCACCGTTACGAATACAACAACCAATACAGAGAAGAAATGGAAGACCATGGATTGGTAATTTCAGGTACTTCTCCTGACAACCACTTAGTAGAAGTTATTGAAATTCCTACTAACAAGTTCTTCGTTGCTGCTCAATACCATCCTGAATTCCTATCTCGTCCAACTAGACCTGAAGGATTATTCAAGGCATTTGTTGCTGCTGCATATGACGAACATCAAGAAAACCAAAAATAACAAAATTGTAAAAAAGAGCCTAAGTATGCTTAGTACCGGGGCTCTTTTTTTCAAATTATATAGATAATTTCTCTCAAAGTATTGTATTTTTCTTATTTCTTATTTATTATTATTATTGTTCACTCATATGTAGTGAAACTGTAAGCGAGGAATTTGATAATGAATAAAATGATAATAAAGGGTGGGCATCGACTATCTGGTAATGTAACCATAGGTGGTGCTAAAAATAGTACAGTTGCTTTAATACCAGCTGCTATTTTGGCTGACACACCAGTACAATTCGATATGGTGCCTAACATTTTAGATGTTCATAATTTAATGGTAATTTTGGAATCTATGAATGTTAGTTCAGATTTTGCTGATGGAATACTTAATATCGACCCAACTAAAATAATTGAAAGTGCATTGCCAAGTAAGGCAATTAAAAGTTTAAGAGCTTCATATTACTTTATGGGAGCATTATTAGGCCGTTTCGGACGCGCTGAAATTAGTTTCCCAGGTGGCGACAATATTGGACCTAGACCTATTGACCAACATATTAAGGCTTTTGAAGCTATGGGATGTAAAGTGGTTAATAAAGGTGACCAAATTGTTATTACTACCGGTGAAAAAGGACTTCAAGGAGCACAAATCTTCTTGGATGTAGTTTCTGTGGGAGCTACTATTAATGCTATTTTAGCTGCAGTTAAGGCTAAAGGTCATACTGTAATTAGAAATGCTGCTAAAGAACCTGAAATCATTGATGTAGTAACTTTCCTAAATAACATGGGTGCCAAAATTAGAGGTGCAGGTACCGACGTAATTAGAATCGAAGGGGTAGAAAGTCTACGAGCAACTAATACTCATATAATTATCCCTGATCGTATCGAAGCCGGAACCTACCTATCTATGGCAGCTGCCTATGGGGAAGGTGTCAAAATTCAAAATGTTATCCCAGAACACTTAGAATCATTCATTGCTAAGTTAAAAGAAATGGGAATTAAACTAGAAATTAATGAAGATAGTATTTATGTACCTAAATCAGTAGACTTCAAAAATATTGAAGTCAAAACTATGCCATATCCTGGCTTTGCTACTGATTTGCAACAACCTATTACTCCTTTATTGCTAAGAGCTAATGGGGACAGTACTATTATTGATACTATTTATCCAAAACGTACTAAGCATATTCAAGAACTATGTAAAATGGGCGCTAAAATCAGATATGATGAAGAAAGTGGAACTATCATCGTTAGTCATACTGACAAATTAGTAGGTGCTAAGATTACTGCTGGAGAAATTAGAGCAGGTGCCTCAGAAATGATTGCCGGATTAATGGCTGAAGGTACTACTGTAATTGATAATGCAGACAATATTTTACGTGGTTACGATAATATCATTGACAAATTAACTAATTTACATGCTGAAGTGGAATTAGTTAATGATGAAAATTAGATGTTATGTTGAAATAATATTTGTTTAGTGTTACTATAATTAAGTCGACTAATCGATAATCTCTGCGTCAGAATATGATACAGGGCAAAGGAGCGATATATAATGAAAAAAGGAATTCATCCAGAATACCACCAAGTGGTATTCCAAGATACAAGTACTGGTTTTAAATTCATGGCTGGTTCAACTATGAACGCAGACGAAACCATCAAAATGGACGATGGTAAAGAATACCCACTAGTACGTCTTGAAATTTCTTCAGATTCACATCCATTCTACACTGGTCGTGAAAAGTTCACCCAAGCAGATGGTGCCGTGGATCGTTTCAACAAGAAATACGGTTTCAAGTAAAGATAAAAAAAGACATATCCGATTTGGATATGTCTTTTTTTTACTGTTATTTAAATGCTTGCTAGATGATTACATAGCTAAAATGTAGTCTAACCATTTAGGCATAGCTTCATTAATTTGACGGAAAGTTTTATCAAATTCACCAGTGTACCAAGGATCGGAGATTTCAACACCATCTGAGTCATCTAAAATATCTAAATAAAGATGTATTTTTTGAAGATCATTTTTAGGTGCCCAGTGAATAAGGTTACGAATGTTTTCATGATCCATACCAATGATTAAATCGTATTTTTTAAAGTCGTTATATTCAATTTGACGTGCATATTGATTAGAATAATCTACATTATGGTCGTCTAGGATGCGACGTACGGCGGGGTGTGGTGGATTGCCCAGTTCTTCAGTACTGGTTGCTGCAGAATCTACACTTACAGTAGATTCTAAATGCTTTTCCTTAATTAACTTTCTTAGAATTGCCTCTGCCATGGCCGATCTACATACATTTCCGTGACAAACGAATAAAACTTTTTTCAAAATATACACATCCTTAAATTATTCTTCATAAAATATATTAACAGTCAATGCATAAATAGTTAATCATTTTTTATTAAAATCATTAGAAAATTTTTTAAAAGGAAATTTTAATGTTACTTTACGAATGATTTGTATACGTAAAAAATAAAAAGTGTAATTCATGTTATAATGAAAGTAACAGTTTTCGAAAAAAACGTATAGGAGATTACAAATTATGAAAATGTCACTTGCTGAAATTGCCCGAGCAGTTTCTGCACAAAACGATGTTAGCGAATATGAAAATATCGATATTACTAGTGTTGCATTTGATAGTCGTAAACTAGAAGATGGAGCGCTTTTTGTTCCGCTAATTAGTCAAAACGATGGACATGATTATATCCAAAGCGCCATTGATAATGGGGCAGCTGCCGCATTTTGGCAAAAAGATCATGGTAATGTTCCCACTGATTTTCCAGTGATAGTCGTTGATAATACGTTAGAAGCATTACAAAGACTTAGTCAATATTATTTGACTAAGATTAATCCTAAGGTAGTAGCAATTACCGGAAGTAACGGTAAAACTACTACTAAAGATATGGTAGCTTCAGTTTTATCTACACAATTTAACGTTACTAAGACCCATGCTAACTTTAATAATGAAATTGGAGTTCCTATGACCATTTTGGATATGGAACCTAACACAGAAATCTTAGTAATTGAAATGGGTATGGATCGCCCTGGTCAATTAGACTTTCTAAGTCATTTAGTAGAACCAGACATAGCTGCTATTACAATGATTGGGGAAGCTCACATCGAATTCTTTGGCACTCGTGATAAGATTGCTGATGCTAAGATGGAAATTACTCATGGATTAAAAGAAGATGGAATCTTCGTATACAACGGTGATGAACCATTACTAAGAAGCCGAGCAGAAGATATTTCATTTAAACACTCCTTTGGTTTAAGCCAAGAGAATGATTTTTATGCAACTGATATTGCCGGTTCTGAAACTAATACTAAATTTAAAGTTAATAAGTACCCAGATGTAGAATTTAATATTCCAATGTTGGGTGAATACAACGTAAATAACGCTTTAATTGCTATTACTATTGGTAATTTATATCGAATTCATGAAGACAATATTCAAAAAGGTTTAGCTAATGTAGAACTAACTGACAACCGTGCAGAATGGATTGAAGGCAGTAAACATGAAATGATTTTATCTGATGTTTATAATTCCAACCCAACTGCGGTAAAAGAAGTAGTTAAATCATTTACCAAAGATAGTATCGATGGTAGAAGAATTGTCGTATTAGGGGACATGTTGGAATTAGGTTCTAAATCTAAAGCTATGCATGAATCCTTAGCTGAAGTACTAGATCCTGCTGAAATTAAGAGTGTTTACTTAATTGGTAGTGAAATGAAGTACTTATATGAACGTTTATCTAGCAAATATGATGCACAAGATTTGCATTATTTTGCTGCTGATCAATTAGATGATTTATATGATGAATTAAATGCCGAAATTTATGAAGGTGACCAAGTATTACTAAAAGCTAGTCACGGAATTCATTTAGAAAATCTATTGGCTAAATTAAGAGATTAAATATATTCATTTGCTAAATTAGTTTAAAAGGTTTATATTTATTACCTAGTTACATTTTTTTAGAATAGCGGAATTTTTATAATCAAGTGATTAGCGCTCCCACAGGAACGGACTCTTCCTCAGCTAGTCGCGGTATTATATAAAATGTTTCGTTTAGGAGGAAACATATTTGAAGTTTAGAGACTTAGGTCTGTCAGAAGATCTATTAAAAGCGATTGAAGAAAAGGGTTTTAAGGAAGCCACTCCAATCCAAGCAGAAACTATTCCTTTAATTTTGAAAGGCGAAGATGTTTTAGGACAAGCACAAACCGGTACTGGTAAAACAGCCGCATTTGCACTACCTATTATTGAACACGTGGATCTAGATAACCCTAATGTTCAAGCATTAGTAATTTCACCTACACGTGAATTAGCTATTCAAACCCAAGGCGAAATTAGTCGTTTTGGAAAAGAAAAAGGAGTTAAAGTTACTTCAGTTTACGGTGGTTCCGATATCCGTAGACAAATTAACAACTTAAAACGTCACCCACAAATCGTGGTTGGTACTCCAGGACGTTTATTAGACCATATTAATCGTCGTACATTAAAACTAGGCCATGTTAAGACATTGGTACTAGATGAAGCTGACGATATGCTAGACATGGGATTCTTGGATGATATTGAAAACATCATCAAACAAGTTCCTGAAGAAAGACAAACATTATTATTCTCAGCAACTATGCCAGCTGCTATTAAACGAGTTGGGGTTAACTTTATGCAAGACCCACAACAAGTTACTATTAAAGCTAAAGAATTAACTACTGATTTAGTTGATCAATACTACATCAGAGTAAAACAATTCGAAAAATTTGATATCATGACTCGTTTCTTTGATATTCAAGCACCTAAGGTAACTATCGTGTTCTGTCGTACTAAACGTCGTGTAGACGAAGTATCTAAGGGACTATTATTACGTGGATACCGTGCTGCTGGAATTCATGGGGACTTAACTCAAAGTCGTCGTTCACAAATTATGCGTGACTTTAAGCATGACAAGATTGATGTTTTAGTAGCTACTGACGTGGCTGCTCGTGGAATTGATATTTCAGGAGTTACTCATGTTTATAACTACGATATTCCTCAAGATTCAGAAAGTTATGTTCACAGAATTGGACGTACCGGTCGTGCCGGACATCATGGTGTTTCTATGACTTTCGTTGAACCTAACGAAACTAGTTACTTAAGAGATATTGAAAAACTAACTAAAGTTAGAATGTTACCTCTAAAGCCACCTTCAGCTGATGAAGCCTTACAAGGTCAATTAGCTGCAGCTACTAAACAAATTGGTTCATTAATCCAAAAGACTAATATGGAATCATTTGCTAAGTCAGCTGATGAATTACTTGAAAAATACGATGCTAAAGATTTAGTTTCTGTATTATTAAGTAAGATGACTAGAAACCAAGTTAAAGTACACATTTCTGCTGAAAAACCATTACCAAACAAACACAAACATGGTAAATTCCGTCGTGGAGGCGGCCATGGACGTGGTGGACATCGTGGTGGATTCAGAAGAAATAACCGCGGTGGCAACAATCGCCGTCGTCGTTTTAATAATGATCGTCATGGAAATGGTCGTCGTAATGACCATCGTTCATCCAATAATCATGGTGGCCATGGCAAGAAATCATTTACTATTAAAAACAAAGATTAATAGAATAAATAAAAAAGCCGTTGATTTTGAGAAAAGTCAATGGCTTTTTATCACATTAAGACTTACAATGATAGATGTATCCATTATTAATTGGAGGAAATTAATATGGTAGTAGGAATCCATAGAAACGCACAAGTAAACGTAAGTAAGAGTGCATTATATCAAAATATAAATAATGAAAAACAAAGATTATCTAATAATGAACATTTATTTATGGTAGTTAAAGCTAATGGATATGGCCATGGCGCGGTAGATGTAGCTAAGATAGCTAAGCAAGCCGGTGCAGATGGCTTTTGTGTTGCAATTTTAGATGAAGGTTTAGAATTACGAGAAGCTGGTATTGATGACCCTATTTTAGTATTGGGTATTACTAGAGTAGAAGACGTAGCTTTAATGGCTAAACAAAGAATTTCCGTTACTGTGTCTTCTCTAGACTGGTTAAAAGCAGCTGAAAAGCAACTAATGGGTAAAGATTTGCCTGCCTTAGAAGTACATTTAGGTTTAGATACTGGAATGGGACGTATTGGTTTTCAAGATAAAGATAGTCTAAAGAAAGCAGTAGACTACTTAGAACAATCCCCATGTCTAGACTTTGAAGGTATTTTCACTCATTTTGCTACTGCAGATTCAAAATCTACTGATTATTTTGAACTACAAGTAAGACGCTTTAATGATTTAGTTTCAGTAATTAAAAATAAGCCTAAATATGTACACGTATCTAATTCAGCTACCAGTTTGTGGCACAGCGAATGCAATGGCAATATGATTCGTTTTGGAGTAGCTGCTTACGGTTTAAATCCTTCTGCAGGGGAATTAGACCTTCCATATAAACTACGTCCAGCTATGTCAGTAACTACTGAAGTGGTTTACTGTAAGAAAGTGGCTGCTGGAAGAGCAATTGGATATGGATCCACTTATGTAGCTAAAGATGCAGAATGGATTGCTACGGTTCCAGTAGGTTATGCAGACGGTATTACTAGAAGAATGCAAGGATTTAAATTACTAGTTAATGGTGAATTCTGCCCAATAGTAGGCCGAGTATGCATGGACCAATTAATGATTAAAGTACCTAATGAAGTTAAACCTGGTACAAAAGTTACTATTGTAGGACAAGATGGTAACAATTCTATTACGTTACAAGATATTGCTACTTATTGTGATACAATTCATTACGAGGTGGCTTGTTTGTTAACTAGCAGACTTCCACGTAAATTGGTTGAATAATATTAGACAAAGAAGGGATTATGACCATGAAGTTCCAATATTGGAGTGTGGAAAATGACGATGATTTAGCAATTAGTCATTTTAAGGCACATATCGATGATCAAACGGAAATTATCGTAAATCCTTGCTTTGAAGACTATATGTTAATTCAAACATTAATCGAAGGTTATGTAGAAATGACAGAAATAAATAAAAAGATTTCTGCTGATTTCATGCCTTGTGATTTTGAAGAAATGAAAAAATACTAGAATTTTATAATTCTACCAAAAAGATAGGGGATGTCACAATGGCTGCTAACGTTGAAGTAAAACGTGGCGATATATTTTATGCCGACCTATCACCAGTAGTAGGTTCAGAGCAGGGTGGGATGCGACCAGTATTAGTTATCCAAAATAATATTGGTAATCACTACAGCCCAACTGTAATAGTAGCTGCTATAACTGCTAAAATTTCTAAACCTAAGATGCCAACGCATATTGCTATTAGTGCTAGTAAGACTAAGATTGAGAAAAATTCGGTTATTTTATTAGAACAAATCCGAACTATTGATAAGCAAAGATTGCATGATCGAGTTGATCACTTGAGTGACAAATTTATGAAGCGAGTAGATGCGGCACTAAAAATTAGTGTAGGTGTAAGGTGAGTAAGTTATACATAGAAAATAAAAAGAACCGTTCAAATGGTATTAACCATAAGAGCGGTTCTTTTTATATCGATATTGTAAAATTTAGTGTTCTTCGTCTACTAGATTTTCAATTTCAGCTACTCTGAAACCTTTACGTTCTAAGGCAGCAGTTATACGATTTAATTTTTCTTTATCAACGTCGGCAGGAAGAGTGAACATTACTCTATGTACAAGTTCGCCTTCTTGGGCATCCAAACTAATTACACTGGCAATTGCAGTATATTTAGTAATAACTTTAGACATGGCTTCTAGATCACCACGGTTACCAGGAGCTAATGCGGTAATTACGTAACTACCAACATTAACATTCCATGATTGAGATAGCATATCTAATAAACGTGTATGAGTTAAAATACCATAAAAACGATTATTATCATCTAAAACAGCAATGTATGGTAAATCTTTAATAGAGAAAAAGATGTGAAAGAATGCTGAGTTTACGTTAACAAATTTAGTAGCATTTTTTAGAAGGGTAGTAACAGGTAATGACATATCTCCACCACGTGACTTGTGACGATAGATGTGCATTTTGTAAATGTTACCTCTAAAAATAGTACCGGTTTCGTCTAGAATAGGAACACAACGAAAGCCAGAATCTTCTAGTACTTTTAGTGCTTCTTCCAAAGTTACATTTTCAGAAACGGTGACTAAGCGTTGCTTAGGCTTAACTAATGACTTTAATAACATTGTATACCTCCTTTAGAATTATTAGATTTTTTCTCATATTCTCATTTTACCATAAAAAATTTTAATTTGCGCTTTTTTTACACATAATCCAAAATAAAAAAGCCGGGGCAATTAAACCTCGGCTTTTTTATTAAATTAGCTAATTACTTTAAAGCTTCCATACCTTTTTCGGCAGTTTCCTTTAGAGTCTTAGCTGAAGCATCCATCTTAGCTTTTTCTTCATCACTTAGAGGAACTTCAATTACTTGTTTAACACCTGAAGCGTTAACAACTGCAGGAGTACCAATGTAAATATCGTTTAATCCGTATTCACCGTTCATTGGAGCACCAATAGGTAATACGGAGTTTTCATCACGTAAGATAGCGCGTGAAATTCTCATTAAGGCAGTAGCAACACCGTAGAAAGTAGCACCTTTCTTGTTGATGATTGTGTATGCCTTGTTTCTAGTTTCATCTTCAAGTTTTAGTAAGTCATCTTTGCTTACGCCAGCATCTTTAGCAACGTCTAATAGAGGACGTGAACCAACAGTTGCTTCGTCAATAGCAGCAAATTCTGAGTCACCGTGTTCACCCATGATGTAAGCATTAACATCAGCAGGGTTTACACCAAGCTTCTTAGCAACGGCAACTTGGAAACGAGTAGTATCTAGTGAAGTACCAGAACCTACAACCTTTTCTTTTGGCCAACCTGAAAGCTTTTGTACACCGTAAGTTAAGATGTCAACTGGGTTAGCAGCAACTAGGAAGATTCCCTTGAATCCTGACTTAACAACTTCAGGAACAATTGATGAAAGAATCTTTAAGTTCTTACCAACTAGATCTAGTCTAGTTTCACCTGGTTTTTGAGGAGCACCGGCAGTGATAACTACAAGGTCAGCATCTGCACAGTCACTGTAATCACCAGCGTAAATATTCTTAGGAGCAGTAAATACTTGAGCATCTTCTAGGTCAAGTGCGTCTCCTTCAATACGATCTTTAATAATATCAACGATGACGAATTCTTCGCCGATTCCTTGTTGCATCATAGCAAATGCGTATGATGAACCAACGGCACCGTCACCAACTAAAACGACTTTTTGGTGTTTTAGAGCCACAATAATCATCCCTTCAAAACATATTTAAAACTACATCTAAAATTATATCATTAATTTATGAATTCGTAAGGATTCGGGCCGAAAAAATGTAATGGATTTAACGATTTTAATCTATAGATTCATTTTAAATATCTACGCTGAGACTATGATATAATTTAAATAATATTGCATAAAAAGGAGCGAGTTTATTATGAAGATGATTGTGGGATTGGGAAATGTAGGACCACAATACAAAAACACCAGACATAATACCGGATTTATCGTAGTGGATGAATTCGCTAAGAAACACGGTGTGGAATTATCTACCAATAAAATGGAAGCCAAATTTGGTTCCACTATGATTAATGGTGAAAAGGTAATGTTAGTAGAACCTCTAACCTTTATGAACGATTCAGGTCGTGCCGTAGGACCTCTAATGAAATACTTTAAATTAAACTTAGAAGATTTAATCGTAGTATATGACGATATGGATTTACCAGTAGGAAAGATTAGACTAAGAAATCACGGTTCAGCCGGTGGTCATAATGGTATTAAGAGTATCATTGCACATTTACAAACTGACAAATTCAACCGTATTAGAGTAGGTACTGATCATCCTAAGCGCGAAAGTGTCGTAGATTATGTACTAGGTAAATTTACTGATGAACAAAAGCCAGGTTTAAACCAAGCTGTAGATCAAACTATGGATGCTTTAGATGAATTTGTGGATGGAGTCGAATTCAATAGATTAGAAAATAAATTTAACTAATAAGCAGAAAGGGATAAGATATTTTGGAATTAAGTCAATTTTTCACTAGATTACCACAATACGAAACGATTATTGATGATTTAAAACCAAAACATCGACAATTGATTACGGGGTTATCTGGTTCTGCTAAAACCATGATGATATCAGCAATGTTGCAATCTACTAATAAAAAGATGTTGATTGTAACGGACACATTGTCCCGTTGTGATGATATCGTAGAAGATTTACAAAACGTTTTACCAGAAGATAGTGTATACGAATTTCCGGTAGAAGAAGTTTTAGCTGCTGAGATTGCCACTAGTTCTCCTGAATATAAGGCTGCTCGTGTGCAAGCTTTGGATGCTTTACTAAGTGACAAGCCACAAATCATTGTTACTTCAGTATCAGGAACTAGACGTTATTTACCCAACCCTGATGATTTTAAACAAGCACAATTATCAGTAAAAGTAGGGGAAGATGTAAAACTAACCACGCTACGTAGTAAATTGTTCCAAATGGGTTATGCACCACAAAAAATGGTTGCAGCACCAGGTGAATTTTCAATTCGTGGATCTATTATTGATGTTTATCCATTAAATTCTGAATACCCAGTTAGAATTGATTTATTCGATACGGAAGTGGATTCACTACGTTATTTTGATGCATCTAATCAACGTAGTGTGGAAAATGTGGAAGAAGTGACTATTTTACCTGCTACGGATTTGGTAAGTTCTCAAGATCAAAAAGATAATGCAGTTAAACAAATTACTGATTTAATGCAAGCTCGTTTAGGTGAATTAGAAGATGAAAACTTACAAAAACGTTTAGCAGATACTATTCAACCTATGTTAGATGATGCCAAAGAAGGTGTCTTGTCTGAAGATTGGATTTTGTATGCTAAATATTTATTTGGTACCACTAACACCATCTTTGATTATTTACCTACTGACGGGGTAGTCTTTTTTGATGACTACAGCCGTATTATTGAAAATAACAAACAATTGATGAACGAAGAACAATCATGGGCGGATGATAAATACGCTCATGCTGAATTGATTGATGCTTCCGTCGGCAGTTTAGATTTTCGTAAACTATTTCATAACATCCAAGCAGCAGAAGTTTTGATGTCATTATTCCAAAAGGGAATTGGTAACTTAAAATTAACGCAGTTGCAAGACATCAAAGTACGTCCTATGCAAAAGTTCTTTGGACAAATGCCACTATTAAAAACTGAAATTGATCGTTGGCAAAAACAAGATGATACAGTAGTTATTTTGGTAAAAGACGCTGCTCGAATGAGAAAAGTTTCGCAAACCTTATCTGACTTTGAAATTAAGTCGGTAGAAACTGCGGGCGATAACATATTAGAACATCAAGTGCAGGTCGTTAGTGAACGTTTGAAGAATGGTTTTGAACTACCTATGCAACAACTAGTAGTTATTACTGAATCTGAAATGTTTACTACGGTGCACAAGCGTCGTCCACGTAGACAAACTTTCTCTAATGCGGAAAGAATTAAGAGCTATACCGATTTAAAACCAGGTGATTACGTAGTTCATGCTAACCATGGGATTGGTAAGTATGAAGGAATGAAGACCATGGAAGTAGATGGTAAGCATCAAGACTATATGACTATTGCTTACCGTAATAACGCCAAATTATTTATTCCAGTTACGCAATTGAACTTAATTCAAAAATATGTATCTTCTGAAGATAAGCATCCCCGTGTTAACCGTTTAGGCGGTAGTGAATGGCAAAAGACTAAGCGTCGTGTACAAGGCAAAATTGAAGACATCGCTGATGATTTAATTGACTTGTATTCCAAACGTTCACAACAAAAGGGCTTTGCCTTTCCTGATGATGATGACTATCAAGATGAATTTGAAGAATCCTTCCCATATGAATTCACTCCGGACCAAGTAAAGAGTTCACGAGAAATTAAAGAAGATATGGAAGATAATCATCCGATGGATCGTTTGCTAGTAGGGGATGTAGGTTACGGAAAAACGGAAGTAGCTTTGCATGCTGCTTTTAAGGCCATTGAAGCTGGTAAACAAGTAGCTTTCTTAGTGCCTACTACAGTGCTGGCACAACAACATTATGAAACTATGATAAACAGATTCGAAGGCTTTCCTATTAACGTAGCGGTTTTATCTCGTTTTAGAACTAAGAAACAAGTAGAAGAAACCAAAGCCGGTTTATTATATGGTTCTGTGGATATCGTGGTAGGAACTCATCGTCTATTATCCAATGATATTAAGTTCCAAGACTTAGGACTATTGATGGTAGATGAAGAGCAACGTTTCGGAGTTAAGCATAAGGAAAAAATTAAGCAACTACGTTCCAACGTGGATGTTTTGACTTTAACTGCTACACCTATTCCTAGAACTTTGAATATGTCTATGATGGGAGTTCGTGATTTATCAGTTATTGAAACGCCACCTGCTAACCGTTATCCTATTCAAACTTATGTAATGGAAGAAAATGCGGGGGCTATTCGAGAAGGAATTTTACGTGAAATGCATCGTGGTGGACAAGTCTTCTTCATGCATAATCGAGTTTCCGATATTGAAGAAACGGTACTTCGTTTACAATCATTAGTACCTGATGCTCGTATTGCTTACATTCACGGACAAATGACGGAAAATCAACTAGAAAACATCTTGTATGATTTCGTTAACGGTGAATATGATGTGTTAGTAACTACTACTATTATTGAAACCGGTGTGGACATTCCTAATGCGAATACATTATTCGTGGAAGATGCTGATCACATGGGATTGTCACAGTTGTACCAAATTAGAGGTAGAATTGGTCGTTCCAACCGTGTTGCTTATTCATACTTTATGTACAAACCTAACAAGGTCTTAACTGAAACTTCTGAAAACCGTCTAGAAGCCATTCGTGATTTCACTGAATTAGGTTCTGGTTTCAAAATTGCTATGCGTGATTTATCATTGCGTGGGGCAGGAAACTTATTAGGTAAACAACAATCTGGATTCGTGGATTCAGTTGGTTATGATATGTATACAGAAATGCTAGCCGATGCCGTAGCTAAGAAGCGTGGTAAACGTGCTGAAAAGCGTGTAGATTCTACTATCGAAATGGATGTAGAAGCATATCTTCCTAATGACTACATCAACGATTCTCAACAAAAAATTGAATTATATAAACGAATCAGACAAATGCAAAATGACGATCAATATCGTGAACTACAATCCGATTTAATTGATCGATTCGGTGAATATCCAGATGCGGTAGCTAACTTATTAACCTTAAGTCGTATCAAGATGTACGCCGACATTGCATTGATTCAAAAGATTAGACAAGTGCCTAAACAAATTGTGGTAACTTTGTCATCTATTGGAACCCAATTTTATGATAGTAAACAAGTTCTAAAAGCTATTGCACAAACTAAGTTCCGTTCTATGGTAGGAACTGCTGATTCTAAGATGCAAATTACTTTAATTATTCAACCTACCATGTCTACACAAGATTGGTTGGAAGAATTAACTAAGTTTGTAGTAGCGTTAGATAAAGAACATACAGGGAATTTGAAAAATGAAAAATGAACATAAATTATCCGTCATATTACAAGGTGCGATGATTTTATCGGTAGCATCTTTAATTAGTAAAATTTTAAGTGCTATTTATCGGGTACCATTTCAAAATTTAGTTGGAAATGTAGGTTTCTATGTTTTCCAACAAGTTTATCCTATTTATGGAATAGGGATGGTATTAGCTTTAAGTGGCTTGCCAATGATTATTTCTCGTTTAATAGCGGAACAAGAAGATAAGAATCGACAAAAAGCCTTACTTAGACAAATAATAGTGATTTTACTAATCATTGGAATAGTATCTTTTATTTTCTTGCAATTAGAAGCTGTGCATATTGCTGGATTTATGGGGGATGTTAACCTAACTGGTTTAGTACGAGCCGTAAGTTGGATGTTTTTAATGATGCCATTTTTAGCTAGTATGCGTGGTTATTTTCAAGCAACATTAGAAATGCGTCCGACAGCTTATTCACAGGTAGTAGAACAAATCGTTCGAGTAGCTATCATTATTGCGGTAGCTTATCTGGGAACTAGATGGTCATGGAGTGCTTATACCATTGGTAAATATGCTATGTTGGCAGCTCCTGTCGCAGAGATTTTCTCAATTGCTATTTTAATTAAGTATTATTGGCGCGATGTAAAAACATTGCCTCGATTAAAAGTAGTTACTTACGGTAAATTGTGGCATCAATTATGGTTTCAAGGTGGAACCATCTGTTTATTATCATCCTTGATGGTATTAATGCAGTTAATTGATTCATTTACGGTAAGAAAAGGATTACTATTGAGTGGGATGAGCTTCATTCAGTCACAAAGTGTTAAGGGAGTTTATGATCGTGGCCAACCATTAGTACAATTAGGCTTAGTCATTGCTACTTCATTTGCGTCTGCTATTTTGCCATCATTGAGTATGGCCTATAAAGAAAAAAAGAAAGCTTCATTTCGTGATTTATCCAGTGAAATGTTACGCGTTAGTATGTTTATGACAGCGGGAGTGGCAACAGGGATGATTAGCTTGATGCCATTTATTAACCGCTTGTTGTTCAATAGTAGCCAGCAAAACCTTACTTTGTGTGTATTTATGCTAAGTGTGGTATTGACTACCTTAATTACTATTTATAGCAGTATTTTACAAAGTGCTAATCATTTCAAAATTACTATTATATCGATTATGGTAGGGGTGTTGGTAAAATTATTAATTACTCAACCATTAGTCGTTTATTTAAAGATTATGGGAGCTAGCGTTTCTACAGTAATTAGCTTGGCAGTTATGTTACTGTTAGAAGTTTGCTTATCTCCACGCGCTATAGTTTATGTAGAGCAAAAATTTAGTTTTGGTGCTAAATTAGTAAGTATGAGTATAATTATGTTGGTAACGGAATTGATATTATCTAGAGCCATGATGCATTTGCATATCATGCATAGTTTAAGAATGTATTCCATTGTGGAACTGATGGTATTAGTTCCTATAGGAATTCTAGTATTTGTTGGCTTAGCTTTTAAATGGAATTTATTAAGTGATACCGAATGGAAGTCCGTACCCGTAATTAATAAATATTTAAATAAGTAGGTGAAAATATGAGATTAGATAAATTTTTAAAAATTTCTAGAATTATTAAAAGAAGAACGGTAGCTAAAGATATTGCTAATCAAGGTCGTATTACTATCAATGATCGTGTAGCTAAGTCTTCTTCTAATGTAAATTCCAATGATGTATTGGTAATTAAGTTTGGAAATAAAACATTAAAGCTACAAGTTAATCAATTGTTTGAAACTACTAAAAAAGCAGATGCTGATCGTATGTATACAGTATTAGATGAACAGTATGAAAGAGATTTTAGAGAAGAATAATTAAAATTTAGTTTAAAAAAACTAATTAACTATTTATTTTTTTTAATAATCCACTATACTATTAGCTAGTATTAAGTAAGGAGGAAGAAACGATGGTTGCAAAAGTACATCAATTGAATAATAGTTACACAAAAATGAAGCAATCGCGACATCAAGAGATTTTACGCAGTCGTAAGAAACGCGCTATTATCTTGTTATCGTTCTTTCTAGTAGTAATACTGTTTATGAGTTTTAAGATTGTGTCTACTAAATTGCAGGCACAAAAAGTGGCTAATGATCAAGTTAGAACTCATCAACAGCTAAAGAGTACGCAAGTGGATAATAAAAAATTAAAACAAAATATTAAACAATTGCATGATAATGATTACATTCAAAAGGTAATACGTGAAAAGTATTACTACACTAAGCCCGGCGAAACGGTATACAGTTTACCTGGTGATATATCCAAGGATGTAACACAAAATTAAAATGGTATTAAAAATACCATTTTTTTTATACAATTTGCGATGGAATGGTGCTATACTTAAATTATTAATTACATTAGGAGGAACAATTTTTTTATGGCAATTGAAGTTGGAGCAAAAGTTTCCGGCAAAGTATCAGGAATCACTAATTTTGGTGCTTTTGTTGATCTAGGCGAACACAAGACAGGATTGGTTCACATTAGTGAAATTTCTGATAGCTATATCAAAGATATTAACGATGTACTTAAAGTAGGCGACGAAGTCACAGTAAAGGTATTGAACATTGGTGACGATGGTAAGATAGCTTTATCAATTAGAAAGGCTGTAGATAAGCCAGCTCATAAGCCACATCATGGTAATAATCACCATGGCAACAATGGTCATGGTAAGTTTGGTGATAAGCGTCATCATAACAACAACCATAAAAATACTAAAGCTAGTTTTGACGACTTAATGGATAACTTCCTAAAGGAAAGTGAAAGCCGTTTAGCTACTATTAAAAAGAATACAGAAGGTAAACGAGGCGGACGAGGCGGTCGTCGTAGTTAACCAACAAAAATGATTGGGGCGATGCCTTAATCATTTTCTTTTTATACAGATATTTAAAGGAGAGATAGGGATGTCTAAGTCGAAGGATTTAGCAGCTAAGTTCACTCAACTAATAGATAGCAAAAATTGGTTTAGCGTTCACGATTCTGTAGTAGTAGCTGTATCTGCCGGTGTGGATTCTATGGCTTTATTAAATTTAATGATTAATTTACCGGATAGCTGTCGTCCTAATATAATAGTGGCGCATGTTAATCATCAATTAAGAGAACAAAGTCGAGAAGAAGAAGCATATGTACGTGACTTTTGTAAGAATCACCAATTGCAATTGTTTGTAAAAAAATGGCCTAAAGAAGTGCATCCAAAGCAGGGGATGGAGAATGCAGCACGTAAATTTCGTTATGATTTCTTTGCTGCAGTAATGAAAAAGACTAATGCAAAGTTTTTAATTACTGCTCATCATGGTAATGATCAAGCAGAAACGGTTTTGATGAAATTAATTCGTGGATCATTTATTAAACATATTAGTGGAATTCAATCATCTAGAAAGTTTGCGGATGGTTATTTAGTACGTCCACTTTTATCCTTTAGTAAATCTAATTTACGAAAGTATGCTAAACATAATCATATTAAATGGTATGAAGACGAAACTAACCATCAACTAGATGTATTTCGTAATCGAATTAGAAATCGTATTTTACCCATGTTAAGTAATGAAAATTCACAGGTGGTAGAACATATAGATGAATTTTCGGAACAATTGAGTAGAATGAATCGACAAAATGAGTATTTCTTTTATCAATTGATGGATAAATTAAAAGACGATGATGAAAACTTAGAATTATCACGATGGCAACAACTTCCTCATGACATACAATGGGGTGTTATCGAATATTTATTAGTAGATTATTTAGGTGATAATTTTAATGAAGCACTAGTACAAGAAATAATTAGATTATTAATCAATGAGAAAAAGCCACAGGGCAATGTTGAACTATCTAATAATTTTTATTTTATTAAGTCTTATAAACATTTTTCCGTAAAAAAACTATCACAAAACTCAACTAGTGTATTAAAAAATCAAAATTTTGTGGTAACATTGAATAAATGGTTTTTAACTGCTCAAAAGCATTACTTTATGATTACCGATCAAGAGTCAGATGCCGTTACTGACTATAATAGAAAATCTATTTTTTATTTATCTGATGATGATTTTCCATTAGTTGTACAAAATACGAAAAATCGTGATAAAATAACGCTAAAAAATGGTGGACATCAAACGGCCAAAAGACTATTTATTAATTCTAAAGTACCTATTAATGATCGTCTTCAAGCGCAAACTCTAATGACTAATAAGAGTAAAGTTCTTGCCATTTTGGGATATAGTGAATCAGTATCTACTGTTAGAAAGCATACAAAAAAGTATGTTTTAATAATTAAATGACGGAGCATGGAAGGGGAACATAATGAACAACGACATTTTAAAGACTTTATACAGCAAAGAAGATATTGCCAATGCTTGTCGTAGACTAGGCAAACAAATCACTGAAGAATATGGAGACAAAAATCCAGTGGTAATTGGAGTCTTAAAGGGAGCTATTTTCTTTATGACAGATATTGTCAGAGAAATGGACCTATATATGGACATTGATTTTATTGATGTTTCTAGTTATCATGGTGGAACATCTTCATCGGGTTCTATTGAATTGATGAAAGACATTGATATCGATGTAAAAGGCAGGGATGTAATTTTTATTGAAGATATCATTGATACTGGTAGAACTCTTAAATACTTAGAAGATTTATTAGCTGATCGTGGAGCTAGTTCTATTAAGGTTTGCACATTAATGGACAAACCAGAAGGACGTGTTGTTGAAGCTAAGGCTGATTATGTAGGTCTAGAAGTTCCAAACGAATTCGTAGTTGGATATGGCCTAGACTATAAGGGTAAATATCGTAACCTTCCATACGTTGGTGTATTAAAACCTGAAGTTTATTCAAACAAATAGATAGTCTAATAATCAGAAAAATGATAATATATGTTTTGTGTATATATTTTGGACTATAGTGGAAGTCTCACCACTAAATTTCCATGTATAATTAAAAAGATATAAAAAACAGGAGGCAATTGATGCGTAATAACAAAGGACTATTCAAGAATACACTGTTCTATGTAGTAGCTCTTTTGATTGTGTTGGGTATTGCGATGTTCTTCACATCTAGGGGAAGCCAACAACAAAATCAAGAACTACAATCTAGTCAGTTTGTTCAAAAGCTAAAAGATAATGAGATTAAAAACTTCTCAGTTAAGCCCGCAGATGGTGTTTACACTGTTTCTGGTGAATACAGAAAAGCACAAGAAGTTAAATCCGATAATAACAGCGGAATATTCTTAAGTAATTCCAAGAAGGTTACTAAAGTTTCTTCATTCAAGACCAAGATGTTGAAGAACAATGGTACTGTTAATGAAATTACTAAGCTAGCCAAAAAGAATAACATTAAGATGGGTACTCAAGCTGCTGATGCTAAGAGTGGTTTGTGGTCTAACCTAATATTCTCATTTTTACTAATCGTCATTTTAATTGTGTTCTTCGTAATTATGATGAACCAAATGGGTGGTAAAAATGGTGGCAAAGGTAGCATCATGGGTGTAGGTAAGTCCAAGGCTAAACCTACTAAGAGTGATGTTAAATTTACTGATGTTGCCGGTGAAGAAGAAGAAAAACAAGAATTAGTAGAAGTAGTTGAATTCTTAAAAGATCCAATGAAATACACTAAACTAGGAGCTAAAATCCCACATGGTGTCTTACTAGAGGGACCTCCTGGTACTGGTAAAACTTTACTAGCTAAAGCCGTTTCTGGTGAAGCTGGCGTACCATTCTACTCTATTTCTGGTTCAGATTTCGTTGAAATGTTTGTAGGTGTTGGTGCTAGTCGTGTTCGTGATTTATTCACACAAGCTAAGAAGGACTCACCTGCAATCATCTTCATTGATGAAATTGATGCCGTAGGTAGAAAACGTGGTAACGGAATGGGCGGAGGCCATGATGAAAGAGAACAAACCCTAAACCAACTATTAGTTGAAATGGATGGTTTCTCTGGTAATGATGGTGTTATCGTTATTGCCGCTACTAACCGTGCCGATGTATTGGACCCTGCTTTAACTCGTCCTGGTCGTTTTGACCGTAAAGTTCTAGTAGGTAGACCTGATGTTAAGGGTCGTGAAGCAATTCTTAAAGTTCATGCTAAGAACAAGCCATTTGCTGCTGACGTGGACTTACATGAAATTGCTAAGCAAACACCAGGATTTGTAGGTGCTGATTTAGCTAACTTATTAAACGAAGCTGCATTATTAGCTGCTCGTCGTGATAAGACTGAAATAGGTGCTGCTGAATTAGATGAAGCTGAAGATCGTGTAATTGCTGGTCCTGCTAAGAAGGACAAGGTAGTTAGTCAAAAAGAACAAAATATTGTTGCTAATCACGAAGCTGGTCATACCATTGTTGGATTAGTACTAAATGATGCTCGTGTAGTACACAAGGTTACTATTGTGCCACGTGGTCGTGCCGGTGGATATGCTATTATGCTACCTAGAGAAGATCAACAATTGATGTCCAAGAAGAATGCTATGGAACAATTGGCTGGTTTAATGGGTGGTAGAACTGCTGAAGAAATCATTTTCAATTCAGAATCATCTGGAGCTTCAAATGATTTCGAACAAGCTACTAACTTAGCTCGTGCTATGGTTACTCAATATGGTATGAGTGAAAAATTAGGTACTGTTCAATTAGAAAGTCCTAGCCAAGACCCATATGTTAAGAACTACTCTGAAAAGACTGCTGCAGTCATTGATGAAGAAGTTCGTAGACTAATTGATAAAGCACATGGTCAAGCACACGATATTATTGAACAACATCGTGAACAACACAAAGTCATTGCTGAAGCTTTACTTAAGTACGAAACACTAGACGAAAAAGAAATTTTGAGTCTATACCGTACAGGTAAAATGCCAGAAGAGTCAGATGATGAAAGTGAAACTGCTTCCTTTGAAGAATCTAAAGAACAATTAGAAGAAAAGGAACAAGACAATCAACATCTAGATGACAATGACAAAAATGATGACGAAGACTAATTAACAAAAAGCGTGGGTTGAATTCTTTTAACTCACGCTTTTTTAAATTCAGGAGGATATTATGACAGATTATTTAACTAAAAGTGTCACTAAAGATGGAATGTTTAGAGCATATGCTATGGAAGCTACAGGGGTAGTTTCTGAAGCACAAAAAGATCACGCTACCTGGCCTGTATCTTCAGCTGCTTTAGGTCGTTCTTTAGTAGCTAGTCTATTGCTTTCCAGTTCAGTTCTTAAGGGAAAAGAATCAATGACTGTTAAGGTACTAGGTGATGGACCTGCAGGTGGAATCGTAGTAGATGCTGATGCTAATGGTCACGTAAAAGGATACATTCATAATCCTCACGTAGACTTACCTTTGAACTCCCATCACAAATTAGATGTTGGTGGAGCCGTAGGAAAAGGTAGTTTAGAAGTTATGAAGAACCAGGGTGGCGATGAACCATACGTAAGTAACGTTCAATTAGTTTCTGGTGAAATTGGTGATGACTTTACTTACTACTTAGCACAATCTGAACAAATTCCATCTGCGGTTGGCGTTTCTGTATATGTAAACGAAGATGGAACTATCGGTGCAGCTGGTGGATATTTGATTCAAGTATTACCAGGTGCTTCTGATGATGCTATTACTCAATTAGAAAAACGTTTGAAATCAATTCCTATGATTTCTGAATTATTCTTATCTAAGCAAAAACCAGAAGATATTTTGAAACTAATTTTTGGTGAAGAAAATATCGACATTTTACAAAATATGCCAGTTGCATTTACTTGTGATTGTTCTAAAGAAAAATTTGCAGATAAAATTAGAGGAATTGGTAATAAAGAAATTCAAGCAATGATTGATGAAGATCATGGTGCAAAAGTTATTTGTAATTTCTGTGAAAGTGAATATCAATACAGTGAAGATGATTTAAAAGCTTTATTGTCTAAGAAACATAATGATAAGAAAGATGACGAACACGACGCATAATGAACTTTATGTATTAGTGTGATATTATAATTATCATATATGTAGATATCTTATGAGGTGAAATAAATGGAATGGAAAATTGGGGATATTACTATCCCAAATCAAGTTGTAGTTGCTCCTATGGCAGGGGTTACTAATACAGCATTTCGAATGATTTGTAAGGAAAACGGTGCAGGATTAGTTGTTTGTGAAATGATTTCTGACCGTGGAATTATGTATAAAAATAAAAAGACTTTAGGCATGCTACAAATTGACCCTAGAGAACACCCAATGAGTATTCAAATCTTTGGTGGAACTAAGGAAACATTAGTACAAGCTGCTAAATTTATTGATCAAGAAACTGATGCTGATATTATCGATATCAACATGGGTTGCCCAGTTAATAAGGTGGTTAAAACTGATGCTGGTTCTAAATGGTTATTGGATCCAAACAAAGTGTACGAAATGGTGTCATATGTTACCGATGCTGTTAAGAAACCAGTTACTGTAAAAATGAGAACTGGTTGGGACAAAGACCATATTTATGCTGTACAAAATGCATTAATGGCTGAAAAAGCAGGGGCTGCTGCTTTAGCTATGCATGGTCGTACTAGAAAACAAATGTATCAAGGTAGCGCTGATTGGGACATTCTAAAACAAGTAGCCAATGAATTAACCATTCCATTTATGGGAAATGGTGACATTCGTACACCTCAAGATGCTAAGAGAATGATTGATGAAGTAGGTGCTGATGCAGCTATGATCGGTCGTGCAGCTGAAGGAAATCCTTGGATGTTAAGACAAACTGCACATTATCTAGAAACTGGAGAATTATTAGAAGAACCTTCAGTAGATGAAAAAATTAAGACTGCTAAGGAACATTTGCACCGTTTAGTAGATTTAAAGGGTGACTTTACTGGTCCACGTGAATTTAGAGGACAAGCAGCTTATTATCTAAAAGGAATTTCTCATTCTGCCCGTACAAAGGTTGCATTAAATAACGCTGAATCTGAACAAGAAATGTTTGATATCTTTGATAGATTCTTGGAAAAGACTCACGAAAGAGAAGCAAGAAGATCCAATTTAAGTTAAAGTTAATTTTTTAATTTATTTTATGGTATTATATAACTATAACAATAATTTATTCTGATGGAGGTATTACTGTGGCACAAGAAAAGCAAATGAATGACCAATTGCGAGTTCGTCGCCAAAAGATGAATGAATTACGAGAAGAAGGCATCGATCCATTCGGTGGTCGCTTTGAACGTACTCATTTAGCTAAGCAATTACATGATAAATACAATGATTCAACCAAAGAAGAACTAGAAGAAAAAGACGTTAAGGTTGTAGTAGCTGGTCGTATGGTTGCTAAACGTGGAAAAGGTAAAGTTGGTTTTGCTGACCTACAAGATCGTTCAGGTAAAATCCAATTATACGTAAGAAAAGACGTTGTAGGTGAAGACAACTACCACATCTTTAAACGTTCAGACTTAGGTGATCACCTAGGTATTGAAGGTGAAGTAATTAAGACTGATATGGGTGAATTAACTGTTAAGGCCACTCATGTAACTTTCTTATCTAAGGCATTACGTCCATTGCCTGATAAGTACCATGGTTTACAAAACAAGGAACAAAAGTATCGTCAAAGATACCTAGACCTTATTTCTAATCGTGATAGTTTCGATCGTTTCCAAAAACGTAGTAAGATTATTTCAGCTATCCGTAGTTACTTAGATAATGAAATGGACTGTACAGAAGTTGAAACTCCTGTATTGCATAACCAAGCTGGTGGTGCTAACGCACGTCCATTTATTACTCATCACAATGCATTAAACATTGATTTATACTTAAGAATTGCTTTGGAATTACATCTAAAGCGTCTAATTGTCGGTGGAATGGAAAGAGTATACGAAATTGGTCGTGTATTCAGAAATGAAGGTATGGACCAAAACCATAACCCAGAATTCACTGAATTAGAATCATACATTGCATACTTCGACTTCCATGACGTTATGGATGAAACTGAAGGTATCTTTAAGGCTGCTTCAAAGGTAGTTAGTGACAATGGTATTATTAACTACCAAGGTGAAGAAGTGGACTTTAACAAGCCATTTGAAAGATTACACATGGTAGATGCTATTAAGAAGTACACTGGTATTGATTTCTGGAAAGAAATGAGCCTAGAAGAAGCTAGAAAACTAGCTGATGAAAATGGTGTTGAATACAAAGACTTCTGGAAAGTAGGCCACATTATTAATGAATTCTTCGAAGAAAAGGTACAACCTAAGTTGAAGAACCCAACATTCATTTATGGTCACCCAGTTGAAATTTCACCATTAGCTAAGAAGAATGCTGAAGATGGCAGATTCACTGACCGTTTTGAACTATACATTGCAGGAATGGAATATGCTAACGCATTCTCTGAATTAAATGATCCAATTGATCAAAAACAACGTTTTGAAGCACAAGCTGCTGAAAAAGCACAAGGTAATGATGAAGCACAACCAGTAGATCTAGACTATGTAGAAGCTCTAGAATACGGTATGCCACCAACAGGTGGATTAGGAATTGGTATTGATAGATTAGTTATGCTATTAACTGATGCTGAATCAATTCGTGATGTTCTATTATTCCCAACTATGAGACCAGAAGATAATTCTGAAGAAGAATAGTTAAAATATTTAAGTCCGAGGTAGTTTTACTATCTCGGGCTTTTTTTATTAAATAATAATTGAATAAATGTATTGACGTTACCACGTAATGTTGGTATTATATTAATTGTTGCTTGAAAGACATCAACAAGTTGATAATTATTTAAATAAAAAAGTTATTGACTTTTGATCGTTGAGATGGCATAATAATTATTGTTGTCGTTGCGATAGAGCAAATGATAACAAAACAGTTTATAAATTAATTATAAAAAGTTGTTGACGTTAAGTTGATAACATGATATAATTAATAAGCCGGCTGATAAAGCTGGTAATCAGGTAGATCTTTGAAAACTGAACAAGATTGATAATTCGATGATGTGTAAGGAATCTTATAACAAAGTTATAAGAATTAAACATTGCGAAGTCAATTCGCTTATAAAATAACAATTTATTCAGAAGAGCTAAGTTAAGCTTTTCATCTTTTAAGATGAGAGTTTGATCCTGGCTCAGGACGAACGCTGGCGGCGTGCCTAATACATGCAAGTCGAACGAGCTCTCCCAAAATTGATTTTATGCTTGCATAAATGATTTTTTGGATTCGGAGCGAGTGGCGAACTGGTGAGTAACACGTGGGTAACCTGCCCTTAAGTGGGGGATAACATTTGGAAACAAATGCTAATACCGCATATGAATTAAAACCGCATGGTTTTAATTTGAAAGATGGCTCTGCTATCACTTTTGGATGGACCCGCGCCGTATTAGCTAGTTGGTGAGATAAAAGCCCACCAAGGCGATGATACGTAGCCGACCTGAGAGGGTAATCGGCCACATTGGGACTGAGACACGGCCCAGACTCCTACGGGAGGCAGCAGTAGGGAATCTTCCACAATGGACGAAAGTCTGATGGAGCAACGCCGCGTGAGTGATGAAGGGTTTCGGCTCGTAAAACTCTGTTGTTAAAGAAGAACAAGTGTAAGAGTAACTGTTTACGCTTTGACGGTATTTAACCAGAAAGCCACGGCTAACTACGTGCCAGCAGCCGCGGTAATACGTAGGTGGCAAGCGTTGTCCGGATTTATTGGGCGTAAAGCGAGCGCAGGCGGTCTTGTAAGTCTGCTGTGAAAGCCCTCAGCTTAACTGAGGAAGTGCAGTGGAAACTACGAGACTTGAGTACAGAAGAGGAAAGTGGAACTCCATGTGTAGCGGTGAAATGCGTAGATATATGGAAGAACACCAGTGGCGAAGGCGGCTTTCTGGTCTGTTACTGACGCTGAGGCTCGAAAGCATGGGTAGCGAACAGGATTAGATACCCTGGTAGTCCATGCCGTAAACGATGAATGCTAGGTGTTGGAGGGTTTCCGCCCTTCAGTGCCGCAGCTAACGCATTAAGCATTCCGCCTGGGGAGTACGACCGCAAGGTTGAAACTCAAAGGAATTGACGGGGGCCCGCACAAGTGGTGGAGCATGTGGTTTAATTCGATGCTACGCGAAGAACCTTACCAGGTCTTGACATCTTCTGCCAACCTAAGAGATTAGGCGTTCCCTTCGGGGACAGAATGACAGGTGGTGCATGGTTGTCGTCAGCTCGTGTCGTGAGATGTTGGGTTAAGTCCCGCAACGAGCGCAACCCTTATTATTAGTTGCCAGCATTTAGTTGGGCACTCTAGTGAGACTGCCGGTGATAAACCGGAGGAAGGTGGGGATGACGTCAAATCATCATGCCCCTTATGACCTGGGCTACACACGTGCTACAATGGATGGTACAACGAGTCGCGAAACCGCGAGGTCAAGCTAATCTCTTAAAGCCATTCTCAGTTCGGATTGCAGGCTGCAACTCGCCTGCATGAAGTTGGAATCACTAGTAATCGTGGATCAGCATGCCACGGTGAATACGTTCCCGGGCCTTGTACACACCGCCCGTCACACCATGAGAGTTTGTAACACCCAAAGACGATGGGGTAACCTTCGGGAGCCAGTCGTCTAAGGTGGGACAGATGATTAGGGTGAAGTCGTAACAAGGTAGCCGTAGGAGAACCTGCGGCTGGATCACCTCCTTTCTAAGGAAAATTTCGGAAACTTACATTAGAATGTATCAATCTTATTCAGTTTTGAGAGGTTTATCTCTCCAAAAACTTATGTTATTTGCTCTTTGGGCCTATAGCTCAGTTGGTTTAGAGCGCACGCCTGATAAGCGTGAGGTCGATGGTTCGAGTCCATCTAGGCCCATCGACCTGAAAGGGTCTTAGCGATATGGGGAATTAGCTCAGCTGGGAGAGCACCTGCTTTGCAAGCAGGAGGTCAGCGGTTCGATCCCGCTATTCTCCATTGACACGAAAGTGTCATACTTGGTTCTTTGAAAACTAGATATTATTTAATTTCTATATTGAATTTGTATTTAATACAATTTCAACCGAGAACACCGCGTTATTTTGAGTTTTAAAATATAGTTTATTCGTAATACTCAATTAACCAAACATCACGTAGTGATGAATAGGTTAAGTTATGAAGGGCGCATGGTGGATGCCTTGGCACTAGGAGCCGATGAAGGACGGGACTAACACCGATATGCTTCGGGGAGCTGTACGTAAGCTTTGATCCGGAGATTTCCGAATGAGGAAACTCAATAATCTTAATCGATTATTACTAATTAATGAACTGAGTAGTTAATTAGAGGCAGACGTGGGGAACTGAAACATCTCAGTACCCACAGGAAGAGAAAGAAATTTCGATTCCCTAAGTAGCGGCGAGCGAACGGGGAACAGCTCAAACCAAAGAGCTTGCTCTTTGGGGTTGTAGGACTGAACATTTGAGTTACCAAGTTAATTGATAGTCGAATTATCTGGGAAGTTAAGCGATACAGGGTGATAGCCCCGTAGACGAAATCAATTAACCTCAGTTCAGGATCCTGAGTACGGCGACACACGTGAAACGTCGTCGGAAACCGGGAGGACCATCTCCCAAAGCTAAATACTCCCTAGTGACCGATAGTGAACCAGTACCGTGAGGGAAAGGTGAAAAGCACCCCGGAAGGGGAGTGAAATAGTTCCTGAAACCATGTGCCTACAAGCAGTCAGAGCTCGTTAATGAGTGATGGCGTGCCTCTTGTAGAATGAACCGGCGAGTTATGTTAACATGCAAGGTTAAGACGGAAAGATCGGAGCCGTAGCGAAAGCGAGTCTGAATAGGGCGTTACAGTATGTTGAGATAGACCCGAAACCAGGTGATCTACCCATGTTCAGGCTGAAAGTGCGGTAAAACGCACCGGAGGGCCGAACCCGTGTACGTTGAAAAGTGCTGGGATGAAATGTGGGTAGCGGTGAAATTCCAAACGAACTTGGAGATAGCTGGTTCTCTCCGAAATAGCTTTAGGGCTAGCCTCGGACTTAGAATCATGGAGGTAGAGCCACTGTTTGGATGAGGGGCCCGTCATGGGTTACTGAATTCAGATAAACTCCGAATACCATTGATTTATATGTCCGGGAGTCAGACGATGAGTGATAAGATCCACCGTCGAAAGGGGAACAGCCCAGACCACCAATTAAGGTCCCTAAATATATGCTGAGTGGAAAAGGATGTGAAGTTGCATAGACAACTAGGATGTTGGCTCAGAAGCAGCCACCATTTAAAGAGTGCGTAATAGCTCACTAGTCGAGTGATTTTGCGCCGAAAATTTACCGGGGCTAAGCATATTACCGAGATTGTGGACATGACGTAGTCATGTGATAGGAGAGCGTTCTAAGGGCAACGAAGTTGGACCGCAAGGACTGATGGAGCGCTTAGAAGTGAGAATGCCGGTATGAGTAGCGAAAGAATAGTGAGAATCTATTCCACCGATTGACTAAGGTTTCCTGGGGAAGGCTCGTCCTCCCAGGGTAAGTCGGGACCTAAGCCGAGGCCTAGAGGCGTAGGCGATGGATAACAGGTTGAGATTCCTGTACTAGTTAATTATGTTTGAACGATGGAGGGACGCAGAAGGCTAACCCATGCACACTGTTGGATATGTGTGTTCAAGTGATAAGTCAGTTGATGAGTGAAATGCTTATCAGCGTGTTGACAAGTCATGATGAGGATCGAAATAAAGTAGAGAAGTGGGCCATGTCACGCTGCCGAGAAAAGCTTCTAGTGAGTAATTAACTACCCGTACCGCAAACCGACACAGGTAGTCAAGGAGAGTATCCTAAGGTGAGCGAGTGAACTCTCGTTAAGGAACTCGGCAAAATGACCCCGTAACTTCGGGAGAAGGGGTGCTACACGCAAGTGTAGCCGCAGTGAAAAGGCTCAGGCGACTGTTTATCAAAAACACAGGTTTCTGCAAAATCGTAAGATGAAGTATAGGGGCTGACGCCTGCCCGGTGCTGGAAGGTTAAGCGGATGAGTTAGCTTCGGCGAAGCTCAGAAGCGAAGCCCCAGTAAACGGCGGCCGTAACTATAACGGTCCTAAGGTAGCGAAATTCCTTGTCGGGTAAGTTCCGACCCGCACGAAAGGCGTAACGATCTGAGCACTGTCTCAACGAGAGACTCGGTGAAATTGAGATACCTGTGAAGAAGCAGGTTACCCGCGACAGGACGGAAAGACCCCATGGAGCTTTACTGTAATTTGATATTGGGTGTTGACATAGCTTGTACAGGATAGGTAGGAGCCGTGGAAACCGGAACGCTAGTTTCGGTGGAGGCATTGTTGGGATACTACCCTCGCTGTGCTAACACTCTAACCCGCGCCACTGAACGTGGCGGGAGACAGTGTCTGATTGGCAGTTTGACTGGGGCGGTCGCCTCCCAAACAGTAACGGAGGCGCCCAAAGGTTCCCTCAGAATGGTTGGAAATCATTCATCGAGTGTAAAGGCAAAAGGGAGCTTGACTGCGAGACAGACAGGTCGAGCAGGGACGAAAGTCGGGCTTAGTGATCCGGTGGTTCCGCATGGAAGGGCCATCGCTCAACGGATAAAAGCTACCCTGGGGATAACAGGCTTATCTCCCCCAAGAGTTCACATCGACGGGGAGGTTTGGCACCTCGATGTCGGCTCATCGCATCCTGGGGCTGTAGTTGGTCCCAAGGGTTGGGCTGTTCGCCCATTAAAGCGGTACGCGAGCTGGGTTCAGAACGTCGTGAGACAGTTCGGTCCCTATCCGTCGCGGGCGTAGGAAATTTGAGGGAAGCTGTCTCTAGTACGAGAGGACCGAGATGGACATACCGCTGGTGTACCAGTTGTCCTGCCAAGGGCACCGCTGGGTAGCTATGTATGGATGAGATAAACGCTGAAAGCATCTAAGTGTGAAACCGACCCCGAGATGAAATTTCCCATTCCTTTATGGAAGTAAGACCCCTAAGAGATGATTAGGTAGATAGGCTAGAAGTGGAAGTGCAGCAATGTATGGAGCGGACTAGTACTAATTGGTCGAGGACTTAACCAAGTAAGGTAAGTATCGGAGAAGTAAATAATATCTAGTTTTGAGAGAACGAAGTTCTTTCAAATAAAATAGTGTGGTGGCGATAGCTAGAAGGACACACCTGTTCCCATGCCGAACACAGAAGTTAAGCTTCTAAACGCCGAGAGTAGTTGAGGGATCGCCCTCTGCAAGGGTAGGACGTCGCCGCGCTTATTATTCCGAATTAGCTCAGTTGGTAGAGCACCTGACTGTTAATCAGGTTGTCGTCAGTTCGAGTCTGACATTCGGAGTTCTAAAAAAGGTGCTAACTTCGGTTAGCACTTTTATGTTATATAAGTAATTTTGCCGGCTTAGCTCAGTTGGTAGAGCATCGGTATCGTAAACCGGCGGTCACAGGTTCAAGTCCTGCAGCCGGCATAAGAGATTATGCGTAAGACTCCTTTAGTTGGAAAATCCAATTAAGGGAGTTTTTTTGTAGCGAGTGGACAAAATTACATTAAATTGATAAAACGCATAGCTGGGCGTATAATTACCGTTGGCTGTGAAGAATAATGCGTTTGGAGGAATAATTACTTGGATAACGAAGACAATATTATCTCTAAAAAAACTAGAGGTTTAAGTGCATTAAGTTTAACTGAAATGTTAGAACGTTTTAGTTACTATGGAATGCAAGCAATTTTACTATATTACATGTACTATTCAGCAAAAATGGGTGGACTAGGATTGAATCCTACAATGGCTGCTTCAATTTTTGCTATATATGGTTCAATCAGTTATTTATCAGCCGCTTGTGGGGGATATGTAAGTGATCGAATATTAGGAAGCCAAAAGACAGTAATTTTTGGTGCTATTCTAATTATTATTGGACAACTTATTTTATCGATACCATTAAAAATGTTATGGACGCTATTTATATCATTAATGTTCTTAACTATCGGAACCGGGTTATTGAAACCCACAATATCTACGATGGTTGGTAATTTATATGATGATAATTCGAAGAGTAAAGCATATCGTTTTACCGTATTTCTATTCGGAATTAATTTTGGTGCATTATTAGCTCCGATAATTATTGGCTTTTTAGGTTTACATTTTAGTTTCCATCTTGGTTTCTTTGCTGGAGCCATAGCTATGATAATTGGATTAATTATTTTTAAGTATAATTCCAATGAGTATAACCGAAACAATAGTATGTATACCTCAAATCCTATTGAACCTTACGAAGTAAGAAAGATAATAGTATTTCTAGTTTTATTTGCTATTTCTTTAGCATTAACGTTCTTATTAATGTGGGTAATGGACGGATTCAATTTGAATAATATTATTACTTTATTAAGTATTATCACCGTTATTATTCCGTTTGTTTATTTCTTTGTGATCACTACAAGTACCAATACAACTGATAAAGAACGTAAAAATATGCGTACATATATCCTATTATTTATTTGCGCAGCATTTTTCTGGGGGATAGAAGAACAATCTCCTATAGTAATAGCCATGCTAGTTAACTCCAGTACAGATAACTCATTTATGGTAAACAAATGGTTAGGTATCGTTATTTACTTAGTTATAGCTGGAATTATCGGTTATTTAGTTAATAAAAAGATTTTCAATGAAATTATTCGCGTGATTGTATATTTATTATTAATAGTAGGATTCTTATACACATTATTGCATCACGGAGCATTTGAATTATCTATCAATAAATCATGGTATCAATCCATTAATCCATTATTCATCCTATTGTTTACACCCTTATTTGCTAAAATTTGGCGCAATAAGGAAATGTCAGCTACTTCTTCATTTCCTCTAGGTATGCTTTTTGCAAGTCTATCATGCTTGGTAATTTTGCTTCCTATAGTATTCTTTTCCGCTGGACAATTTAGTCCATTATGGATTGTTTTAACTATTGGAATTGTATGTATAGGGGAAATGTTTATTTCACCTATAGGATTATCAGTTACCTATAGATTTGCACCAAGAAAATTTGTATCACAAATGATGGGAGTTTGGTATTTGTCTGATTCAATAGGACAAGCTATTAACTCACAAATAGTAAAATACTTCTCAGTAAATAATGTTAACTACTTCTTAACTATTGGCCTTATCGGGGTAGTGCTATCTGTCATTATGTTTGTGATCTTAAAAACTGTAGAAATTGAAAAATAATTTAAAAAAATTTAGAAAAAGTGTTGACGAGATAAGCAAATTTCGATATTATATTAATTGTTGATTGGTTGAGAGATATCAATCAGCTATCACGAAAAGATTTGTGATAAAAAAAGTTTTTGACATATGATTATGATTTTGTTATCATATTTATTGTTGATTACATTTTATATCTTTTCGGAGGGGTAGCGAAGTCTGGCTAAACGCGGCGGACTGTAAATCCGCTCCTTCGGGTTCGGTGGTTCGAATCCACTCCCCTCCATATTATTGGGCTATAGCCAAGTGGTAAGGCAACGGGTTTTGATCCCGTGATGCGCTGGTTCGAACCCAGCTAGCCCAATACTTCAAATGACTAACTTAAATGTTAGTCATTTTTTTTATGTTATAATTAAGCTAATATTTTTAGAAGAGGTGGGCGCAATGAAAATAGGATTTATTGGTGTTGGTGCCATGGCAAAAGCTATGATACAAGGAATTATTAATGCTGGTCATATAGATGCTAACGATATTTTCGTACATGCACCACATTTAAATAAATACGAAGAATTCGCTGATAAATATGGAATTAGTAAATGTGATTCTAATTTAGAAGTAGTAAAAAATAGTGATGTTGTAGTTTTAGCAGTTGGTGCTAATAACACAATAGAGGCATTAAAAGAAGTACGTGATTCTTTCACCAATGGCAAAATATTGGTATCTATAGTTTGGCAAGTTACTTTGAATCGTTTACAAGAATTAACTAACTATGATTTACCTATCATGCGAATGATACCTAATGTTAATGTCGCACAAAATGAAGGTATGATGGTATACCACAATAATGAAAATGTTGACGAAAGTATAGAAAAACAATTAAATGATACTTTTAATCCATTAGGAAAAATGATGTTGATTCCAGAAGACAAGTTCGATGTTTCTGGATCATTAATAGGGTGTACACCAGCTTATGCATACTTATTTGCGGACATATTAAGTCGTTCTGCAGTTAACTATGGGTTAGATAAAAAGCAAGCCACCGAAATGGCTGCACAAGCTATTTTGGGCTCCATGAAAATGGTAGAAACTTCTAGCAAGAGTCCTAGTGATTTAATTGATGATGTTTGCTCACCCAATGGTGGAACTATTAAAGGACTTATGGAACTTAAGAAGAACGGATTTGAAAAATCCGTTATCAATTGTTTTGATGCAACACAACGTAAAGAAAAGTAGGAAGGAAACAATTATATATGACATTGCCAGTATATATTCAAATTCATAATGAAATTAAAAAGAAAATTGAAAATGGTCAGTGGAAATTAGGTAGTCGCATTCCTTCTGAAAGACAATTTGCTGCTGAGTTTGGGGTTAGTCGAATGACTTTACGTCAAGCTATTCAAACGCTAGTAGATGAAGGTATTTTAGATCGTAGAGTAGGTTCAGGTACTTATATTTCTAATGAAAAAGTACAAGAAAAAATGTCTGGGGTAACCAGTTTTACCGATATTATGTTGGCACAAGGTAAGAAACCATCTAGCAAGACTATTTCTTATCATGTGTTAGAACCATCACTTAGTGAAATTGAACGTTTGCATATTAAACAATCTGATAAGGTATTAAGAATGGAAAGAATTCGTTATGGGGATGGAGTTCCTATTTGTTTTGAAATTGCTACTATACCTGAAAAAATTGTGGATGGTTTAAGCAAAGATGACGTTACTGATTCTTTCTATGCTTCACTAGAAGAAAAGAAGGGCTTAATGCCTAAAATTTCACAACAAAAAGTATCAGCAACTTTAGCATCCGAAAGAATATCTGAGTATTTAGATATTAAAAAAGGTGACGCTATTTTACTACTACGTCAAATTACTTATTTACAAGACAATAAACCATTTGAATATGTACGTACACAATACGTGGGCGAAAGATTTGAATTTTATTTAGATAGTAAAAAGAGCACATTCGATTAATTCGATGTGCTCTTTATTATTTACTGTTGTTTCGTTTTTGTTTCTTTACTAAATGAATGAATTTAGGTAGTGCTAACATGCGTTTGAAACGGGTAGGTTCTTTAATTAAACGATATAACCATTCAATATGATGGTTAATCCAAAATTGTGGTGCTCTAACTACGTGACCAGATAGAACATCAAAACTACCACCTAAACCAATCCATAATCCATCACTGGTATTTCGATGATTAATAATAAAATTTTCTTGTTTAGGAAAACCTAAAGCTACAAATACCATATCTGGTTTTTTTTCATTGATATCATCCGCAATAGCTTGTTCATCAGTAAAGTACCCATCATGAAAACCAACGGCTTCTAAATGGGGATATTTTTGCGCTATGACTTTTTTAAGATCAGCTATTACTTCTGGTTTAGCACCTAAAAAGTATGCGGATTTATTATTTTTATTTCCCCAGTCTAGTAAATCTACTAAAACATCGTATCCGGTAATTCTTTCGGACATATCATATCCAAGAATATTACCACCCATGATGATTCCGATACCATCAGCAACCAGGTAGTCAGATTGTTGAATTTTCTTTTTATAACTACTATCGTTTAGGGCGTGTACTACTATTTCAGGATTAGCAGTAACTACAAAAGTATTTTCTCGATTATTAATACGTTTTTTTATATTAGTTAAGAAGTCGTTAAAAGTACTATTTAGGAAGTTAAATCCTAAAATATTAACAGTTTTGTTTTTCATGTTGTCCCTTCCAAATAAATTATTATGATTATTTCTTTATTTAATGATAAAATAAAAGACAACAAATTGCGACAAGTATTAGGAGGATTTCATAAAAAAATGTCATATCAATTTGATAATTTAACATTACATACTGATGCATATGAAATCAATATGATGCAGACCTTTTTTCAATCAGGGATGCAAAATCGCCGTGCGGTCTTCGAAGTTTATTTTCGTAAGATGCCTTTTGAAAATGGATTTGCTATTTTTGCCGGATTAGAAAAGATTGTTCACTATATTAACAATCTTAATTTTACTGATGATGATATTGAATTCTTAAGATCACAAAATGAATATACTGAAGACTTTTTAGAATATTTACGTAATTTTAAATTCCGCGGAACTATAAGATCATTTAGAGAAGGTGAATTAGCCTTTAACAATGAACCCCTTATTCAAGTGGAAGGTAACGTATGTGAATGTCAATTGGTAGAAACTGCACTATTAAATATAGTAAATTACCAAACTTTAATTGCTACTAAGGCAGCACGTATTAGAATTGCTGCGGGGGATGATCCATTACTAGAATTTGGTAGTCGTCGTGCCCAAGAAACTTCAGCTGCATTATGGGGTACTAGAGCTGCTTATATTGGTGGCTTTGATGCTACTTCTAACATTTTAGCTGGTAAGAATTTTGGTATTCCAGTTAGTGGAACTCATGCACATTCACTAGTGGAATTATTCCAAGATGATTATTTAGCATTCAAAGCTTATGCAGAAAGTCATTATAACTGTGTATTCTTAGTAGATACCTACGACACTTTACGTAGTGGGGTTCCCAACGCTATTAAAGTAGCTAAGGAAATGGGAGATAAGATTAATTTTGCTGGAGTTAGAATCGATTCCGGTGATATGGCTTATCTATCCAAAAAAGTTCGTGAAATGCTAGATGATGCTGGATTTACCGATGCTAAGATTTATGCTTCTAATGATTTAGATGAAAAAACCATTACTAGTTTGAAAATGCAAGACGCTAAAATTGATGTATGGGGAATTGGTACTAAACTAATTACTGCCTTTGATCAACCTGCATTAGGTGCTGTTTATAAGATGGTTTCAGTAGAAAATGATAAGCATGAAATGGTAGATACCATCAAGCTTTCTAATAATGCCGAAAAGGTTTCTACTCCTGGTAAGAAACAAGTTTGGCGTGTTACTGAAAAGAAGGATGGAAAGTCTGAAGGTGATTTAATCACTATTGATGATGAAAATCCTAACAATGAAGATAAATTATATATGTTCCATCCACAATACACATATATAAATAAGACTTTAAATGATTTTAAAGCAGAACCATTATTACAAACTATTTTTAAAGATGGTAAACAAGTATATGATTTACCTAAATTGGCTGATATTAAGAAATACTCATCTCAAGTATTATCCTCATTATGGCCAGAATATAAACGTGAATTAAATCCACAAGAATATCCAGTTGATCTTTCAGTTAAGTGCTGGAACAACAAGATGCAAATTATTAAGGATGTTCATGAAAAAATTAAAAATAAACAAAAAGGGTGATTAATAATGCGTAAGATGCAAGAAAAAATCATTGATGATCTAAAAGTAAAACCATCAATTGATCCTAAAGAAGAAATTAGAAAAAGCATTGACTTTATGAAGGAATATTTAAAGAAAAATAGTTTCTTAAAAACTTTAGTTTTAGGTATTTCTGGAGGTCAAGATTCTACTTTAACTGGTAAATTAGCACAAATGGCTATTCAAGAAATGCGTGATGAAACTGGTGATAATGATTACCAATTTATCGCGGTAAGATTACCATACGGAAAACAAGCTGATGAAGCTGATGCTATGGATTCTATTGCATTTATGAATGCTGATAAAACAGTTCGTGTAGACATTAAACCTATGGCCGATGCTGCAGTAGCTGCAGTGGAAGAAGACGGTCCAGAAATTTCTGACTTTAATAAAGGAAATATTAAAGCTCGTGAAAGAATGATTGCTCAATACGCTATTGCTGGTCAAACTAAAGGTGCGGTATTAGGTACTGATCATGCTGCTGAAGCCGTTACTGGTTTCTACACTAAATTTGGTGATGGAGCTGCTGATATTACTCCAATTTGGCGTTTAGACAAGCGTCAAGGAAAAGCGCTACTAGAAGAATTACATGCACCTAAGCATTTATATGAAAAAGTTCCTACAGCTGACCTAGAAGATAATCGTCCAGCATTGCCTGATGAAGCTGCATTGGGAGTACGTTACGAAGATATTGATAACTACTTAGAAGGTAAAGAAGTTTCAGAAAAGGCTGCAGAAACTATCGAAAATTGGTATATTAAAACAGAACACAAACGTCATCTACCTATCAACATTTACGATGACTTTTGGAAATAAGAAAGGATTTTTGTATTATGAAAAAGAATAAGATGGCTATTTATGCTCCATTTTTATCAGATTTAATTACTGGTACTAACAAAGTGGGAGAAGAAATGGGTAAAACCTACGAACCACTAGAAGAAGCTATGAAAAATGGCGACTACTCATCAGTAGACTTAAAGAAAACTAAGGAAACTTTCCAAAGTGGAACTGATCGTTACCAAGCATACTTAGAACAACTAAATCAAGTAGATGTTCCAGCTAAAGAATTGGGACGTCATTCATTATTAAAAGATGCATATGCTAATTATGTTAAGGGATGCCAAGACATGGTAGATAGCATTTCTGATAACGACATTGATAAGGATGCTTTTGAAGCTGCTGGTAATTTACAACAAGACAGTATTTCCAGAGTATTTAAGACAGCACAAAAAATTATGATGTCTATGTAATTAAAAAATAGTTGGTAATTATTACCAGCTATTTTTTTGTCCTAAAGGTGAATGATATAATTAAACTAATACGCAAAAAGAGAGATGAAGCTACATGGATACCAACATTATTCATAAGATTACACAAAGTCTAGGTGTTTATAGAGAAAAACAAATTTCTGCCGTAATTTCCATGCTAGAAGATGGCAATACGGTACCTTTTATCGCTCGTTATAGAAAAGAAAGAACGGGTAGCTTAGACGAAGTACAAATTAGAGAAATTGCTGATGAAAATACTCGCATTACTAATTTGCAAGATCGTAAAGAAGAAGTATTGCGTTTAATAGATGAGCAAGGCAAATTAAGTGCATCTCTATCTAAAGAAATAAAAAATGCGGCTACTTTACAAAAAGTAGAAGATTTATATTTACCTTACAAGAAGAAAAAGAAAACTAAGGCAATGGTGGCTAGAGAACAAGGTCTAGAACCATTAGCTAAAATGATTCAAAAAAATGATGATAATTTCGTACATGAAGCTGATAAATACGTAGATGCTGATAAAGATTTATCTAGTTCTACTGATGTTTTAAATGGTGTACATGAAATATTAGCAGAAGATTTCGGTAATGATGCACATTTACGTGAATGGATTAGAGATTACACACAAAAGCACGGTTTAGTTACAAGTAAAGCTAAAAAGAAAGCCTCAGAAATTGATGAAAACGGGGTATATAAAGATTATTATGATTTTTCACAACCTATTGCTAAGATGAAAAATCATCGTGTATTAGCATTAAACCGTGGTGAAAAAGAAAAAGTATTAACGGTAAATATTGATGTTAATACTAATGTAATTGAAAAATTCTTAAATTCCGAATTGAATAAAAACAAAAATGGTAAGTGTTTTACATTTATTCAAGAAGCTTATAGGGATACTTATACTCGTTTTATTAAGCCCGCTATAGACAGAGAAATCAGAAAAGAATTAACTGAACAAGCAGATCAACATGCTATTAAAGTTTTCGGACGTAATTTGTATAACTTGTTGATGCAAGCACCTATTAAAGGTAAGCGAGTAATTGGTTTTGACCCAGCTTACCGTACTGGTTGCAAGTTAGCTGCTATTGACGAAAATGGAAAATTTTTAGACAAGTTAGTAATTTATCCACATAAACCAGCTAATGATCATAAACGTCAACAAGCTAGAAAACAATTTATCGATTTTGTTAAGAAAAATCATGCTGAAATGGTTGCTATCGGAAATGGAACTGCTAGTCGTGAATCAGAACAATTTGTTTCTGACATTATCAAGGAAGATAAATTATCTATATACTATGTAATCGTAAATGAAGCAGGGGCATCTGTTTATTCAGCAAGTCAAAACGCTCGTGATGAATTCCCTGATTTTCATGTAGAAGAACGTTCAGCGGTAAGTATTGGAAGAAGATTACAAGATCCATTAGCTGAATTAATTAAGATAGATCCTAAGTCAGTAGGGGTAGGTCAATATCAACATGATTTACCAGCTAAGGACTTAGATTCACAATTAAATCGAGTAGTAGAAACTGCTGTTAATAAAGTGGGAGTTAATGTAAATACAGCTAGTCCTGAGTTATTAACACATATTTCTGGTATGACTAAATCCACAGCTAAAAATGTGGTAGCATACCGTAATAAAAATGGTGAATATACACAACGTACGCAATTAGCTAAAGTTCCTAGATTAGGAAAGAAGACTTATGAACAAGCTATTGGGTTCTTAAGAGTTATTGATGGTGATAATCCACTGGATAATACTGATATTCACCCAGAAAGTTATTCTATAGCAAAAGAAATTGTGGATAACTTAAACTTAGATATTAATTTAATTGGAAGCAAACCTATGCAAGATGCTTTATCCACATTTGATGTGGACAAGTTTATTAAAGATACGCATTATGGAAAACAAACTGTATTGGATATCATTGATGGGTTAAAACAACCTGGTCGTGATTTCCGTGATAATATGCCTACACCTGCTTTGAAACAAGATGTTTTAAAAATTGAAGATTTAAAACCAGGTATGAAGTTACAAGGTACGGTTAGAAATGTTATTGATTTTGGTGCCTTTGTGGATATAGGAGTTAAGCAAGATGGATTAGTTCATATTTCTCAAATGAGTGATTCATTTGTTTCTGATCCTAGTGATATAGTTGCCGTAGGAGATATTATTAATGTATGGGTATTATCAGTAGATGTTGATCGTATGCGTATTCAATTAACTATGATAAATCCGGAGAAGTGATGATGTTTTAAATGAATAATGAGCAATTACAGAAGTTAGTTGAAGATATTTCTTTAAAATATTTCGCTAGACCCTTTACCCATAGAGCTTATTTTAATTCTCGTTTGAGAACTACAGGTGGTCGATATCATGTAAAAACTCACGATATTGATATTAATCCTAAGATGTTAACTGAACATTCTATGGAAGTGCTAGTAGGGGTAATTAAGCATGAATTATGTCATTATCATCTACATTTGGCTGGATATTCAGGCAAACACAATACTATTGCATTTAAAAAGATGTTAAAATCAGTAGGTGGATCAAGATATGCACCAGCCCCTGTGGATAACCGATATTCATGGGAATATATTTGTTCACAGTGTGGACAAGTGTATAAAAGAAAGCGAAAAATTAATACAAGAAAGTACGTTTGTGGAAAATGTCGTGGAAAACTAAAATTAAGATACGGGGATGATTAGTTTGGATAAAAAAATAATTATTAGAGTTCCTGCTACTTCCACAGGATTGGGAACTGGAGTAGATTCTATTGGAATTGCATTTGGACTTTATTACACAGTTATTGTGGAAGAAGAAATGCAACACTGGCAAGTTAATCATGCACTTGGTAAAGATATTCCACATAATGAAGATAATTTGATTGTAAGAACCATTCTACAAATCGATTCTTCTATTAAGCCACATCAATTAACAGTTATGTCAGATGTTCCTATTGGTAAAGGATTAGGAGCAAGTACTACTGCTGTGGCTGCTGGAATTAAGATTGCTAATGCATTAGGTGATTTAAATATGTCACTAGATGATCAAATTAAGGCTGGTAGTAAGATGGAAGGACATGCAGACGGTATTGCCTCAGCATTGTTAGGAGACATCACAGTATCTTATTTTGATGGTGACATGGCTACTACAGTTAAAGCACCTACACCAGAAGCTATTAATGCATTGATTTACATTAATAAACAAGAACCTGATTTAAACCATAATGTATACAAGCAAAATATAAGTTCAAATCAAGCCATAATGGCAAGTAGTGCTACTAACGTGTTAGTTGCCGCTCTTATGAGTAATGAATGGACTAAAGCCACTGAAATGATGGAAAAGGAAACTTTCTATGTAGATAATATTAATGAAAAGGTTCCAGAATTGTCTATCATTAAGAAGCATGCCCATGAATTGGGAATTTATGGTACTTATGTAAGTAAGACTGGACAAGCAATTATTACTTTTGGTACCACATCAGAATTGAACCAATTGAGGGATGTTTTAAGTACAGCTGACATAAATGGTAATCTTCGCTTAATTAAGATTGATCATGATGGTGCAACTGTACGCGGAGAATAATAAAAAATTAAAAAAACTATTGATTTTTATTGGGGAATCACATACAATAATAAATGTGGTTTTCTTATGCGGCCATGGCGGAATTGGCAGACGCGCAAGATTAAGGATCTTGTCGGGAATTATCTCGGTGGAAGTTCGAATCTTCTTGGCCGCATTGGCATAGAATAATAACCACGCCATATAATGATATGGCGGTAGTGGTGAAGGGGTTAACACATCGGATTGTGGTTCCGACACGCGTGGGTTCGATTCCCACCTACCGCCCTTTTATTGGGCTATAGCCAAGTGGTAAGGCAACGGGTTTTGATCCCGTGATGCGCTGGTTCGAACCCAGCTAGCCCAATCACTTAAAAGCATTCGTTTATTCGGATGCTTTTTTTATTTCGAAAAATGTATAAAAAAACACCCTCCCGATTTTTTCGAGAGGGTGTTTTATTTATTAATTAGTAAGTTGATGTTTGACTGCTTGAAGTACTTGAAGTGTTAGAAGCATTTGTATCAGCTGATCTAGATGTGAAATCTCCAGTTTGATCTTGAGTAGCATCTAGAGATGATAACTTGTTAAGTCCTAAACTAGTTCTAATTGAGTTAGAAATATTTAGTAAAGTATCTTGAGTTGGAACTTCATAATCAATTCCATCTAATACAGCAGTTTCACCTTGTAATGTTTGTGATTTAATATGATGAGTTGCATCTCCGTATCTTTCACGTAGCGCAACCATGTCATCAAATTTCATATCTGTTTTTAGCTTTCCATTAATGGAGCTTAGAATTTGTTTGTATCTTGGTAATGAAGAAATGTTCATACCTTTGATAACTAATTTTTGAAGAACTTGTCTTTGTCTTACTTGACGACCGTAGTCACCAGCAGGATCTTCATGACGCATTCTTGAATATGCAAGGGCTTGTGCACCGTTTAAAGTAACAGTTTTACCTTTTTGAACATTTGCTGCACTGTACTTAAAGGTAAGTGGAGGAGTAACGGTAACACCACCAACGGCATTTACCATTTTTTCTAATCCACCCATGTTAATAATTGCATAAAAGTCGATTGGAACATGTAAAAGATTTTGTACAGTTTGTACAGCTCCTGAAGCACCACCAATAGTATATGCGGCGTTAATCTTTTCATATGGTTGAGAATCACCAGGTACTGTAACTTTAGTATCACGAGGAATACTTGTTAAGTAAATGGTTTCTTTCTTAGGGTTAACAGTAGCAAGAATCATAGTATCGGTTCTACCAGTATCATGTCTTCCCAAAGCACCAGTATCAGTTCCTAACAAAAGAATAGAAACTGGTTTGTTGTTGGCAATAACTTTAGAAACGTTACGTTGTTTCTTAGTTAAACCAGGTTGATATGCCTTATCAGCAGCATTCTTCATATTGGTGTACATGGTATGGGCACCAAATAAACCAATAATTAACAGAACTAAAAAAACAGTAAAAGCTGCCCAAGCGCCTTTATGACTTCTCTTCTTTTTGAAGTGTGCTTGATCGCCTCTAGTTCTGGAAAATTCTTCACGGTTTTGATTGTTATTTTGCATAAAATCAATCATAGCTCCTTCTGTTCTAAAATTTCCCATTATAAAGATTATAATTAAGATAAATAAATATAATTCCTATTATAAACTTATTTTTTATATAAATATGTAATTTTATACAGATTTAATAAAATGTAATCTTTTTGTCACATTTTTAATAAGCATAATGGGTGTGATATAATTTCTTATGTTTGACATAAAATATGAAATTATGCCCAAATTTGTAGTCTATCAATTATTTTATAGTTTGTAAATTTAAAAGGGGAGCGTTATAAGTTGAAAAAAGTATTTCTGTACGTTTTGATATCTACATTTATGTTTAGTTCTATGGAAATCGCCTTAAAGAGTGTGCAAGGTGTATTTAGTCCTATTCAATTAAACTTACTTCGTTTCTTTGTAGGTGGTTTGGTATTATTACCAATTGTATTACGAAAGAAATCACCACAAATGTTAACTAGTAAATGGAAGAGTATAGGTATATTCATGCTAACTGGTTTTCTATGTGTTGTAGTTAGTATGACTTTATACCAAATGGCAATTATGTATGACCAAGCATCAACTGTAGCTGTACTATTCAGTTGTAACCCAGTTTTTGCTTTATTATTTGCTTTTGTTATTTTAAGAGAAAAAATGAGTCGTTTAGGATTCATTTCATTAGTTATTTCTATTATCGGATTACTAATTATTGTAAATCCGGCCAACCTAACTAATCCATTAGGACTTAGTCTTGCTCTTGGTTCTGCACTTACATTTGGTTTATACAGTATTGTATCCAGATGGGGATCACAAAAGACTGGTTTTAAAGGTTTAGCCATGACTTGTTATACATTCATTGCCGGATCTATTGAATTACTTGTATTAGTGGGTATTTCTAATATATCTGCTGTAGCTAAGTTTATGAATTCAGTAGAATGGTTAAAACCATTTGCATATACACCAGCATTACAAAATGTTTCCTTACATTATTTCTGGATTCTATTATTTATTTGTGTGTTTGTTACTGGTGGTGGATTCGCATTCTACTTCTTGGCAATGGATCATGGTGGAGTTTCAATCGCTTCACTAGTATTCTTTATTAAGCCAGGTTTAGCACCAATTTTGGCTATGATTACTATTGGTGATAAAATTGCATTAAATACTTGGTGCGGAATAGTTGTAATTTTGATTGGTTCTGTAATAACATTTATTGGTAGCCGATTAGAACAAAAAAATTCTGAACTAGAGGATTAAAAGAGATGATTGTATGCCATATTTAGTAATTATGAGACACGGACAAAGTGTCGCTAATCAAAAAAATGTATTTACCGGTTGGAGTGATGTTAATTTAACCCAAAAGGGAATTGAACAATCACATGAAGCAGGTAAAAAATTAAATAGTTTAGGGATAACTTTTGATGATGCTCATACTTCGTTTTTGAAACGAGCTATTGAAACATTGCATATCGTTTTAGAAGAAAATCATCAATTATATATTCCTGAACATAAATCTTGGCGCTTGAATGAAAGACATTATGGAGCGCTTCGTGGTAAAAGAAAAGATTTAGTAAAAAAACAATATGGTGAAAAACAATTTTTAAAGTGGCGTCGTAGTTTTAATACAGTGCCACCATTGTTAGATAAAGCTGATAATGATTTAATGTACAGAAAATTAGGTGTGAAAGAACCTAGAGGGGAAAGCCTAGAAATGGCTTATCATCGTTTAATGCCATACTGGGAAGATGAAATAGCACCTAGATTACTAGATAATCATAATGAGTTAGTAGTGGCTCATGGTTCTACTTTGCGTGCCTTAATTAAATATCTAGATCAAATAAGTGATGAAGATATTGATAAAGTAGAGGTTCCTAATGTTGAACCTATCGTATATGAATTTAATGATAAATTAGACATTGTAAAAAAGACGATGCTATAAAAAAAGCGTTGATGAAATTAATCATCAACGCTTTTTTATTATTTAAAATTAGTCTTTGTAAAATGCTAAAGTTCCCATTGGGTCCCATGGATCTAGAACTACAGGATCTTGTGCTTGCATTTCGTTTTCTTCGTCTGACAAGTACTTCTTGTTGATAACTACTTGGTAAGTGAAACGTCTGAACCATGATTCACTCATAACAAAGTATCCTTTAGTACCAACTTTGTTACCCCATGAGTTTTCAACCTTCCACTTAGTAGGTTGACCATCAACAATGTCTACACCAGTAATAACCATGGCGTGATCCATAGCACTTTCGTGGTAATCTAATTGTTCAGCTTTAGAAAGTGATAAATCAACATCGAATAATTCATCTTTAGAGTATAGTCCGTCGTCCATAATACCTTTCTTACGGTCAGAGTTTTGAACTACATCACTACCAAACCAAACGCTTTCACCATTCTTAAGTTGTTTGATAGTTAATTCTTCAAGCTTATCCATAGATAAGTTTAAATGCTTAACTTGTCTGCCACCAACAACGTTTCCTAACATATCGATGGTGTAAGTCTTTTCGTAAGGCTTGTCATCAGTAGGTGAGTTGATAATAGATACATAGTTTTCTAGGTTTAAGTTTACATATTTGCTAAAGAATTTTTGAGGAGTTAAATCCTTGTCTACATGATAGTTATTGTCCTTATCACGGAATTCAAAGTTAAACTTAGATACTGGTTCACCGAATGCGTAAACTAAGATACGGTAAACTTCATTTAACATTTCGTCTTTAACAGATTCTACATCATCGCTACCATCGTTAACTAATTTACGTAATTTAGTAGCATCTTTTCTTAATTTTAAGTTTAATACGGAGTTTAAATCAGTAGTATCGTTACTGTTGGCAGTTTCAACCATAGCTGATTGAGGAACTACACCATATTTTTCAATAACGGCACATAACATATCCCATTGACCACCGTCTTGTTGTGGTGAGTTTAATAACCATGAAACACGACGTGAAGTTAATGGTTGATCAGCAGTTTTAATAATGTTTTCTAAGAACCAGTTGGATTTTTCGAATTTATCCCAGAAGGTAGTGTAAATTTGTGATAATTCAAAATCACCAGCTAAATTAAAGTTCTTTGCTAAATGATGACGCATAGTGTTTAATGCGGCGAAAATCCAGCAACGACCACTGTGCTTTTGGTTAGCTACATCACCAGCATCTACTTCAAGAGAAAATACAGGATTCATATTTTCTTCAGAAGAGAAGTTAGCAGCAGTTTTGTTAATTCCATTATGACTTACCGCACGTTGTAAAGCCTTAGCTTCTTTGCGTTGAGATAAATCATTTTGATATTTTTGAATATTTTCATTACTAATACTTTTTGACATATCCAAGCCTCCTATATTTTCTAATATTATATCACTTGTTTCTCATTTTTAAAATGGAAATAAAAAAAGAATCGTTATAATAAAGGATTTACTACAACGGTTCATTATTAGAAAACGATTAGATTATTTATTTCTTTTTGCGACAAATGTTTCAGAATGGTCTTCATGTCCGACGATTACTTTATCCACAACATCTAAGAAAAGACCATGTTCCACAATACCTGTCATATTATTTAAGATTTTTTCTAATTGATGAGGGTGTTCAATATAACCTAACTTCAAATCAATAATATAATTATCAGCATGAGTTAGAACATGACCGCCCTTAGCATTAGTTCTAAAAGAAGGGTGATATCCCATCTTTTCCAAACGACGATATAAATGAGTACTACCATAAGGAGTTACCTCTAATGGAAGGGGAAAGGATCCTAAATTCTTAGCCATTTTGGTTTCATCTACAATCCATATATTCTCTGCAGAATTGATAGCAACGATTTTTTCTCTTAAATGAGCAACTCCGCCACCTTTGATTCCTTGAAAGTTTTCGTCAATTTGATCGGCTCCATCAATAGTTAAATCGATATGATCGACATCATCAATACTTTTAACATCAATACCTAAGTCACGAGCACGCTTTGCAGAACGATTAGAAGTAGGAACTCCGATAATACGAAGACCTTCTTCGGCAACACGTTTTCCTAGAGCATCTAGTAGATATTTGACAGTTGAACCAGTACCTAGACCAACTGTCATACCATCTTTAATGTATTTAACGGCTTCTTGACCGGCCACTTTTTTCATTAGTTCTCTATCCATAATCTTTTCCCCTTTAAAATATTCGGTAAAACGATGGTTAATCTATTTGGGACGATTAAAATCCACATAAAAGGTTTCGAATTTAGACAAGTTAAAAACTTAATCTATACTTACTTCAATTTTCTATGTTAAGTGGTCGTTTGTCAAATGAAATATTGGTATTTATTTGATGACAGATTTCTTATAAAATACGTAGTATAATGAATATTAATAATAAAACAGGATGTGTATATATGAAACGTGGATTTGAAATTGTAACAAAGTATAAAGATGAAGGCATTAACCTGCCTTACAGATCAACTAAACAGGCAGCAGGATACGATATCGAAAGTGCCCAAGATTTCGTTTTACCATCTATTTGGAAATTAGGATTTTTAAAAGTATTATGGGCAATTAAGCATGAAAAAAATGTAGATGAAGAATCTCAAGAAAAAGCTAAGAAAATTTTAAAACCATTATTGGTACCTACAGGAGTAAAGGCATACATGCAATCTGATGAAATGCTAATGATTGTTAACCGCTCTAGTGGTCCTTTAAAACGTAATATGATTTTACCTAACGGAATTGGTATTGTAGACGCTGATTACTACAATAATGAAAACAACGAAGGTGAATTATTCGTTCAATTATTGAATTTTGGATTATTTGATAGAAAAATCAAAAAAGGTGACCGTATTGCGCAAGGTATTTTTGTGCCTTTCCTAACTACTGACGACGATATTAATAAAGGAGTAACTAGAAAAGGTGGTTTTGGTTCTTCTGGAAAATAGTTTTTTAAAGAAAGGATTTTAATGTGGCTAAGGTAAAAACTCAATTTGTTTGTGAAGAATGTGGATATATTTCTCCTAAGTATTTAGGTCACTGTCCTAACTGTGGAAAGTGGAATACTTTTGAAGAAAAAACCGTACAAAAAGAAGCAACGGGTTTGAAAGCAACTCGTAGAATGGACTTTAATGGTCAACAAACTAAACCTCAACTAATAAAAGACGTTAAATTCGAAAAAGAAACTCGTTTTGCTACTGATTCTGAAGAATTTAATCGTGTATTAGGTGGTGGAGTGGTTCCTGGTTCACTAATTTTAATTGGTGGTGATCCAGGAATTGGTAAATCTACCTTGCTATTACAAATTTCTGGTCAATTAAGTCAGAAAAAACAAAAAGTCTTATATGTATCTGGAGAAGAAAGTGCCAGTCAAATTAAGATAAGAGCTGACCGTTTAGATGTTGACGGTAGCAATATGTATTTATATCCAGAAACTGATATGGATGCTATAAAGAGTGCTATCGATGATTTGAAACCTGATACGGTAGTAATTGATTCTGTGCAAACCATTTCAGAAGCTCAAGTAGACTCAGCAATTGGTTCAGTATCTCAAGTTAGAGCAATTACTGCTGATTTAATGTCTATTGCTAAAACAAATGGAATTACTATTTTCGTGGTAGGCCATGTTACTAAAGGTGGTGCTATTGCAGGACCTAAGACACTTGAACACATGGTAGATACTGTATTGTACTTTGAAGGTGACATGCATCATTCTTACCGTATTTTACGTGCCGTTAAAAATCGTTTTGGTTCCACTGATGAACTAGGGATTTTTGAAATGCAAGAATCTGGACTAAAGGAAGTTGCTAATCCTTCCGAAGTGTTCCTAGAGGAACGTTTACGTAATGCAACTGGTTCGGCCATTGTTGTTGCTATGGAAGGTACGCGTCCAATCTTAGTTGAAATTCAAGCATTAGTAACACCATCAGTATTTGGTAACGCTCAACGAACTGCTACTGGAATTGATAGAAATCGAGTTGCCGTTTTAATGGCGGTACTAGAAAAACGTGCCGGCCTTATGTTGCAAAATCAGGATGCTTTCTTAAAAGCAGCAGGTGGAGTTAAATTAAATGAACCTGCAATTGATTTAGCTGTTGCAATTAGTGTAGCTTCCAGTTATAAAGATAAGGGAACTGATCCTGCAGAATGCTATATTGGTGAAATTGGCTTAACGGGGGAAATTAGAAGAGTTAACCGCATAGAACAACGAGTTCAAGAAGCTCAAAAATTAGGCTTTAAACGAGTATTAGTTCCAAAACATAACTTGTCGGGATGGACTGCTCCTAATGGAATTGAAGTAGTAGGAGTTTCCACCTTAGCGCAAGCTATAAAATTAGCGCTTAAATAATTTGTCTCGTAAGGGAGAAAATATATGAAGATTTTTAATCGATATACGGCAATTCGTTTAATATTTATTGTTATTGGCGCGTTGCTAGGGGTAATTTATTTACCAGTTATTTGGCATATGATGTGGATGCATCCATCTGAATTATTAAACAATGCAATAGTTAACTTTATTTTAGGTGGATTAATTTTTTATCTATTATCATTAATATTTAGTAGAAAGATATTAGATACACTTACGAAAATAGAAAACTATTTATTTAGTAAAAATCCGTTCTATATTTTAATGGGAACTATTGGATTAATTTTAGGCCTGGTATTGGCTATTTTGATTTCTACTGTGTTATTTAGAACTTCTAATTTAATAACTAATACTATCATTCCAGCATTATTGATGATTACGTTTGGTTATTTTGGTTTTCTATTGGGAACCACCAAGATGAATGAATGGAATAAAATTTTTAAAGTTAATTTTAAAAAGACTAATATTCCTTTCACTAATAGTGATAGTTCTAAACAATTTAAAATTTTGGATACCAACATTTTAATTGATGGTAGAATTTATGAAATTGCTAAAACAGGCTTTGTGGAAGGGACTTTATTAGTTCCTAAGTTTGTATTGTATGAACTACAATACATCGCCGATTCGGCTGATAGTCAAAAACGAGTACGTGGACGTCGCGGTTTGGATATTTTAAATAAACTACAAACCGATAAAATTATGCCTATAGAAATTACTAGCAAAGACTTCTCCAACATTGATGAGGTAGATACTAAGTTAATTAGATTGGCTAAAGAAGTAAACGGAACCATCATTACTAATGACTATAATTTAAGCAAAGTAATTCAATTTCAAAATGTAAAAGTTTTAAATATTAATGAATTAGCAAATGCTTTGAAACCACGTTATGTTCCTGGAGAACATTTAGAAGTAATGATTCTTAAAAAGGGAACTGAGCGTAACCAAGGAGTGGCATTCTTGGATGATGGAACCATGGTAGTAGTGGAAGAAGGTAAATTCCACTTAAACGAAAGATTATCAGTAGAGGTTACTAGCTCTATTCAAACAGATGCTGGTAAAATGATCTTTGCAAAGATAGATTGATAATAAAATTGTTATAGAAACACTTAGATTCAAGACTACACTTTATTTTTGTTAATAATAATTGTAAAATTAAAATGTTATTGTAAGAATTTTTTAAAAAGAGGAGAAGTTATCATTGGCTAATAAGAAAATTCGTGTTAGATACGCACCAAGTCCAACTGGACATTTGCACATTGGTAATGCTAGAACAGCTATTTTTAATTACCTATTTGCTAGACACAACAAAGGTAAGTTTATTATCCGTATTGAAGATACTGATACTAAACGTAATGTGGCTGATGGTGAGAAGAGTCAGTTAGACAACTTAAAATGGTTAGGCTTAGACTGGGATGAAGGTCCTGACAAGCCTGGTAAGTTTGGACCATACAGACAATCAGAAAGACGTTCTATTTATGACCCACTTATCCAACAATTATTGGATGAAGGAAAAGCTTACTACTCATACAGAACTGAAGAACAACTAACTGCTGATCGTGAAGATCAACGTGCTAGAGGAGTTATGCCTCATTACGAATATGAATATGCAGGTATGACTGATGAAGAAATTAAACAATCCATGGCTGAATCAGAAGCTAAGGGACTAAAACCAGTTATTCGTTTTAGAGTTCCTAAGAACAAGGTTTACGCATGGGATGATATTGTTAAAGGTCATGTTGAATTTAATTCTGATACTATCGGTGGAGATTTCGTTATTGTAAAACGTGATGGAATGCCAACTTACAACTTTGCCGTTATTGTTGATGACCACATGATGCAAATTTCTCATGTATTTAGAGGTGATGACCACGTTGCCAACACTCCTAAACAATTAATGATGTACGAAGCATTTGGTTGGGAACCACCTAAGTTTGGTCACATGAGTTTAATTACTAGTGCTGATACTGGTAAGAAATTGAGTAAACGTGATGAATCCATTATTCAATTTATTGAACAATACCGTGACTTAGGTTACCTACCAGAAGCTATGTTTAACTTCATTACTTTACTTGGTTGGTCACCTAAGGGTGAAGATGAAATCTTCTCTCAACGTGAATTCATTAAGATGTACGATGAAAATCGTTTAAGCAAGTCTCCTGCTAACTTTGACAACAAGAAACTAGAATGGATTAACAACCAATACGTTAAATCAGCTGATGAAGACGTAGTTATGGATCTTGCATTACGTCAATTAATTGCTAAGGGTAACATTCCAGAAAACCCAGATGCTAAGGATGTTGAATGGGCTCGTAAGTTAATTAACACTTACAAGCAACAAATGAGTTACATGGCTCAAATCAACTCCATGGCAGATGTTTTCTTCAATGAACCTAAAGAAATTTCTGGAGATGCACTAGAAGAAATTAGCAACGATACTGCACCAGTAGTATTAAAGGCATTTTCTGAAAAGATTAAGACACTTCCTATCTTTGATAAGATGGAAATCTTAAGAACTATCAAGTCAATTCAAAAAGAAACTAAGATTAAGGGTCGTAAGTTATGGATGCCAATTAGAATTGCGGTTACCCATGAAACTCATGGACCTGAACTACCTGAATCAATCGAATTGATTGGTAGAGAAAAGACCTTAAAGCACATCGAAGAAACTTTAAAGCAAATCAATAAATAATTTATAATAAAAAACCTTGTTAACTTATTTGTTAACAAGGTTTTTATTTAATTTGAACTAATATAGCTGCTATTATTATGATAAAATGAAGGTAAATGTAAAAAATAAGAATAGGGGTGCCATGGATGCTAAGGATCTATAATACATTAACGCAAGAAAAAGATGTTTTTAAACCAATAAAACCAAGAACGGTTAATATGTATGTGTGTGGTCCTACAGTATATAACTACATTCATATTGGAAATGCTAGAAGTATCGTTGCTTTTGATACTATTCGTCGTTATTTAGAATACTGCGGATATCATGTAAATTATGTTTCTAACTTTACCGATGTGGATGATAAGTTAATTAAAGCTGCTAAAGAACAAAATATGTCAGTTATGCAATTAGCTGATAAATATATTGATGCATTTAATGAAGATGTAAAAGCTTTAAATGTAGAACCAGCAACTATGAATCCACGTGCAACAGATAACATTGATGGCATAATTAAGTTTATAAAAGATTTAATCGCAAAAGACTATGCGTACGAAGTAGACGGGGATGTTTACTACCGTACTCGTAAATTCAAGGATTATGGTCATTTAGCACATCAAAGTGTTGATGATTTAGAATCTGGTGCAAGTAAACACGTAAGTGAAGAAGAATTAGCCAAAAAACAAGATCCAGTAGATTTTGCCTTATGGAAGAAAGCTAAGCCTGATGAAATCTCATGGGATTCACCATGGGGTAAGGGTAGACCAGGTTGGCATATTGAATGCTCTGTAATGTCTACTAAATACTTAGGTGACACAATTGATATTCACGGTGGTGGAGAAGATTTGAAATTCCCTCATCATGAAAATGAACGTGCACAAAGTGAAGCAGAAACTGGTAAAAAGTTTGTAAATTACTGGATGCATAATGGTTTTGTTACTGTAGGTGACGAAAACGAAAAGATGAGTAAATCATTAGGTAACTTTGTAATGGTTCACGATTTAATAAAGAAAGTGGATCCACAAGTTATTAGATTCTTAATGTCTACTACTCAATACCGTCGTCCTATCCAATATAACGAAGCTAATTTACAAGCAGCAGCTAATAATTTAAGTAAGCTACAAAATGCTTACAATAATCTAAAATATCGTTTAAAGAATGCCGAAGAAGGCAGCGATTTGAAGATGGAACAAGAAGTTAGACAAATTCAAGCAGATTTCCAAGATGCTATGGATGATGACTTTAATGCACAAAATGGAATTGACTGTGTTTATGAATTAGCCAAACTAGCTAATACTTATGCTGAAAGAGAATTCGTTTTTGCCGATACCATTAAGTTAGTTATTAAGAAACTAGAAAAAATGGCAGGAGTATTTGGAGTTGCATTTGTGGATGAAGAAATCACTGATGATTCTATCAAACAATTAATTGAAGAACGTAACGAAGCTCGTAAGAACAAAAACTTCGCTAGAAGTGATGAAATCAGAGAACAACTTAAAGAACAAGGAATTATCTTAGAAGATACAGCACAAGGCACTAGATTTAGAAGGGAATAAGTAATGAAAGAAGAAAATGTCGATTATAGACAATTAAATGGAATCGCACTAGCTTATTTAGGTGATTCCGTATACGAAGTATTTGTGCGTAAGCATTTACTAAATTTAGGAATTACTAAACCTAATCGTTTACAAAAGACTGCTAGAAAATATGTTTCTGCTAAAGCTCAAGCAGCATTAATTGATTTAATGGAACAAGATGATATTTTAACAGATGAAGAAATATCAGTTTTTAAGCGTGGACGTAACGCTAAAAGTTATACCCACGCCAAAAATACTAGTGTATTAACTTATCGTTATTCAACTGGTTTCGAAGCTATGATGGGTTATTTATCATTAAGTAAGCAAGATGATCGATTAAGAGAATTATCAGAATGGTGTATAAAACAAGTAGATGCCGGGAGGCCAGAGTATGAAAAATAATAATCAAAGTGAATTTATCATCGGAAGACATCCGGTTATTTCAGCACTTCGTGGAAAACAAGAAATTAACAAAGTCTTTTTACAAACTGGTATTAGAAAAGACGAAAAAAGTGTAGAAGAAATTATTAAATTAGCTAAGAAAAAGCGTTTAGTTATTTCTACAGTACCTAAGCAAAAACTGGATTTATTATCTGATAATCAAAATCACCAAGGAGTAGTATTGTCTATTTCACCATATAAATATGCTACTGTTGATGAATTGTTTGAAAATGCAGAAGCAAAACAAGAAGCTCCTTTCTTTTTGATTTTGGATAATATCGAAGATCCTCATAATTTAGGATCTATTATTAGAACTGCGGATGCAGCAGGTGTTAGTGGAGTAATCATTCCTAAACATCGTGCTGTGGGATTAACCTCTACAGTGGCTAAAACATCTGCGGGTGCAATTGAAAGAATTCCGGTGGCACGAGTTACTAACTTAATGAATACCATCAACGAATTAAAAGATCGTGGAGTTTGGGTATTTGGTACAGATATGAAAGGAACTGATTACCGTAGATGGGATGCTAAAGGCCCTGTAGCGGTAATTATTGGAAATGAAGGTAAAGGTATTTCACCATTACTAAAGAAAAATGTGGATGAAATGCTTACTATTCCAATGGTAGGAAATCTACAAAGTTTAAATGCCAGTGTAGCTGCTAGTTTATTAATGTATCAAGCCTTTAATTCCAGAAATCCGCTATAAAGGATAGGATTAAATGAAAAAACAGTTACTACTAATTGATGGCTATAATGTGATTGGAAATTGGCCTGAATTAAATCAATTAAAACTGGCGGATCGCTTAGCGGATGCTAGAGATAGATTAATTGATATCATAGCTGAATATAAAAAATATCGTGATTTAGATATGCAAATTATTTTTGATGCTATGTATGTGCCGGGATTATCCAAAAAAGATAATAAACACAATTTAGATATTATATGGACTAATAAAGATGAAACTGCAGATAGTTACATCGAAGCTTATGCTAGACAAAAACAATCACGATTTGTACAAGTAGTGGTGGTTACTTCTGATCAAGCTGAACAATGGACGGTTTTTTCAGCGGGAGCATTAAGAATATCTGCAAGAGAATTGTTGAGGGATGTTAAGCGTTCTAAACAAGAAATTAAGCATCAAGTTCATAATTATACCCACCAATCTAGAGTTAGAATTACTCCATGGTCACAAGACCAGTTATTAGAGTTGGAGCATCTTCGAGATAATCTTTCTGATAAATAAAATATAAATATTTATATTTAGTTTTAATAAATATAAATGAACTATAGTTCCCTTGTTCGTTCGGTATGTAATGCATAATGTGATACATATATTCGAATGAGAAGGGAGCTTTTTTAGTGAGAAGAACTGATGAATTAGATTTAAAATTGATACAAGATTTTCACAATGGAAAAGAAGAAGAATCCATCAAAGAACTTTTTTATAAGTATTTACCACTTATAGTAGGGTTATGGAGTAGATATCCTTTCTCAGACTTAGAGTTGGATGACTGGAAACAGGAATGCACGATAATATTAATACGCAATTTGAAAAAATATCATAAAAATATGAATAATAGTTTTGGAACTTTATTTAAGTCCAGCGTTTTTAATCGATATAAAGATCAATTACGCAGAAGAAACGCTATGAAGAGAATACCTGAAGATAAAATGATTTATGAGTCTTCCATTGAAGAACAGGGTGGTATTTATACTGTAAGAGATAAAAGCAATATAGATCCACTAAGAAATTTGGATACTAAAATTATATTTGAATTACTTATAAAAAAGTTAACTGATTTTGAATTAGAGGTACTAAAGAGTAATTTAATCAAAATAAATAATGAAAACTGTGAAGCCATACTGAATATGAGAGAACAATTCTGTAGAAAATATAAAGATGGCGATAGGCAATTTATGAATTGTAGAAGAAATATTAGAAGCAAACTTCGCGAAGTGATTGATTATTTACAAGGTGAATGGGATAATGATGCACATCATTGACTGAAAAAAATATAAATGCTAATATAAAATTACATTTACGTAAGGGACGTAAGCTATATGTCACAGAAAAAAGTTGCACTAGAATGCTCAGTATGTGGTTCAAGAAACTACACAACTAGCGTTGGTAATAATCATGAAAATCGTTTAGAAGTTAAAAAATATTGTAAGCATTGTGAAAAATCTACATTACACAAAGAGACCCGTTAGTTGGAGGACGAAAAAATGAAATTAATTAACTTTTTTAAGAGTGTTGGTACTGAAATGAAAGCCGTTGTTTGGCCTAATGGACATCAAACTAAGATTGACACAAGCATAGTAGTAGGAATGTCTGTCTTATTTGCAATTTTCTTTGCAATCATTGATTGGGCTATTCAATCCGGACTATTGTTCCTATAATTTGGTATTTTAAATTAATAATAATAGTGATATCATATATTTAGTTTGAAACTTCGTTTGAGCGAAGTTTTTTTATTTTGCAAAAATTTAAAAAGGAGTTAATAGCAATGGAATCAGCAAAAAAACAATGGTATGTTATTCATACTTATTCTGGTTATGAAAATAAAGTTAAGACTAACCTAGATTCACGTAAAGAATCCATGGGTATGTCAAACTATATTTTTAGAGTAGTCGTACCAGAAACTGAAGAACATGAAGTTAAAAATGGTGTCGATAAAGTTAAGATGGACAAAACTTTCCCTGGTTACGTACTAGTTGAAATGGTAATGACTGACGAATCATGGTACATCGTTAGAAATACACCAGGTGTTACTGGATTTATCGGATCACATGGTCAAGGTAGTAAACCAACACCATTACTTCCTGATGAAGTAGAATTAGTACTAAGCCGTTTAGGCGTAGCTCAAGAAAAACAAGAATTGGATGCAGAAGTGGGCGATACTATTACTATTGTAGATGGTGCTTTTGCTGAATTAACTGGTAAGATCATTGAAAAAGATGATGAAAAAGGTAAATTAAAGGTTAATATTGATATGTTTGGCCGTGAAACCACTGCTGAATTAGACTTTAACCAAGTAGAACCAATTCTTAAATAAAAATGGGTTGTTAAATTTATATTAAAGTGTTATATTATATTTTGTATGCTCGTGCATACTAAGTGGGAGGAGAAATATAATCTCCAATTTTTACCACACACGGACTTAAGGAGGTATGTCTCGTGGCTAAAAAAGTAGCTAACGTAGTTAAATTGCAAATTCCTGCGGGTAAAGCAACACCTGCTCCTCCAGTTGGACCTGCATTGGGTCAAGCTGGTATCAACATTATGGGATTCACTAAGGAATTTAATGCTCGTACTGCTGATCAAGCAGGATATTTAATTCCGGTTGTAATCTCTGTATATGAAGATCGTTCATTCGATTTCATTACTAAGACACCACCTGCTTCAATTCTATTGAAGAAGGCTGCTGGTGTTGAACATGGTTCCGGTGAACCAAATACTAACAAGGTTGCTAGTGTAACTAAGGACCAAGTTAAGGAAATCGCCGAAACTAAGATGAAAGATCTAAACGCAGCTGATGTTGAAGCCGCAATGCGTATGATCGAAGGTACTGCTCGTAGTATGGGATTCACTGTTGAAGGTTAATTCAATACTTTTTCAGTAAGTACCATAGCACCTATAATTTAGGTGCTATGTGGGAGGTTTATCCGTTACAACCACAATTGCAAGGAGGAAAACACAGATGGCTCAAAAAAGAGGTAAAAAGTATCAAGATGCTCTTAAACAAGTAGACCGTAACAAGGCTTACTCAGTTGAAGACGCTGTTGAACTTGTTAAGAAAATTGATTTTGCTAAGTTCGATTCAACTGTTGAAGTTGTATTTAACTTAGATGTTGACACTAAACAAGCTGATCAACAATTACGTGGTGCTGTTGTACTACCAAATGGTACAGGTAAAGACCAAAAAGTTGTTGTATTTGCTAAAGGTGACAAGGCTAAAGAAGCTGAAGAAGCCGGCGCAGATGTTGTTGGTGACGCTGATTTAGCTGAAAAGATTCAAAATGGTTGGTTAGACTTTGATGTTGCTATCGCAACACCAGACATGATGGCTCAAGTTGGTCGTTTAGGACGTGTACTTGGACCTAAAGGTCTAATGCCAAACCCTAAGACTGGTACAGTTACTATGGATGTTAAGAAAGCTGTTTCAGATTCTAAGTCAGGTAAGGTTACTTACCGTACTGACCGTGATGGTAACGTTGCTGTTATCATTGGTAAGTCATCATTCGATGCTGATAAATTAGTTGGTAACTTCAAGACAATTGAAGACTTAATTGTTAAGAACCGTCCAGCTTCAGTTCGTGGTACTTACATTAAGAACCTATCAGTTTCAACAACCTTTGGACCAGGTGTTAAGGTTGATCTAGAATCATTCTAAAGTTAAGAGATTAATTTGGAATTTTAAAATCCCTATTGACCAAGTTATATAAATATAGTAAACTACTATTTGTTATAAATTTGATATCTACCTAAGACTTGGGTGGCAATAATTTGTCTTAATATTTCCCAACGAGGACATTAAAACGGTTTCTCTATGTCTAGGTAGGCATAGGGATTTTTTATTAAATCCCAAAAAAAGTTTGGGAGGTGAAATATATGCCAAAAAAGGAAGTAATTGACGCTAAGGCAAAACGTGTAGATGCTATTACAGAAAAGTTTAACAATGCTGATACTGCTATTGTAGTTAACTACCGTGGTTTGAACGTTGCCGAAGTTACTGATTTACGTAAACAATTACGTGATGCAGGTGTTTCATTCAACGTTATTAAGAACAACATTGCCGTACGTGCTTCAAAGAATGCTGGTTACGAAGAACTAGGAGACTTATTCAAGGGTCCTACTGCCGTAGCATTCTCTGATGAAGATCCTATTGCACCAGCTAAGGTATTAAAGCACTTTGCTGACAATACTGATGCTGTTGAAATCAAGGGTGGTGTTCTTGAAAACAAGGTATCTACTCTTGAAGAAATTGACGAATTCGCTAGTCTACCAACTCGCGAAGAATCAATTACAAAACTTGCTATCATGTTACAATCACCTGTTCGCAAGTTCGCTGTTGCTGTTAAAGCAGTTGCAGAAAAGGGCGACGATGGCGACGCAGCCTAAGCTCATAAACTAAAATTATAAATATCCAAATTGGAGGAAATTAAAATGGCTTTTGATAAAGATAACATTATTGAACAAATTAAAGAAGCTTCAATCACTGACTTAAACGACTTAGTTAAGGCAATTGAAGAAGAATTCGACGTTTCAGCTGAAGCAGCTGTTGCTCCAGCTGCTGGTGGTGCTGATGGTGCTGCTAAAGACTCATTCACTGTTGAACTAACTGGTGCTGGTAACCAAAAGGTTAAGGCAATCAAGGTTGTTCGTGAAATCACTGGTTTAGGTCTAAAAGACTCAAAAGACTTAGTTGACAACGCACCTTCAGTTGTTAAAGAAGACGTTAAAGAAGACGAAGCTAACGACATCAAGTCAAAACTTGAAGAAGTTGGTGCAGAAGTTACTGTTAAGTAATTTTTGTTTCTTACGAAAAAGATGTGTGATTCTATCACACATCTTTTTTTATTTCTTTTTTCACAATATTGCTTGTTATGTTTATTATAAATTGAGATAATGTAGTTAATTACTGATTTGGAGGAAACGTAATTGAAAGCTTTATTTAAGAAATGTGCAGATTGGATTAATCGACACATGACTTTAGTGAAAGTGCTTTTTGTACTTTTTGTTCTTGTTGTCGTGGTACATGTTATTTTCTCAGTATCACGTGAAATTAGTGGAGAACAAATGGAAAGAAGTTTTGCAACACTTTCACCTTGGTCAATATTTATAATGATAATATTGGGATTTGTTGCTGTATCACCAATGTTGATATATGATTTCACAATTGTTGATTTTCTACCAGGAAAGTTTAAGAAAACATATATTGCAAAGACGGGTTGGATTACTAATACCTTAACCAATATCGCCGGATTTGGTGGCGTGTTAGGTGCTAGTATGCGATCGAGTTTTTATAGCAAAAATGCCACTAAAAAACAAATATTATATGCAATTTCGAAGATAGTAATATTCTTATTAGCTGGATTGTCAACTTATTGTTGGATTGCGTTAATTATGATGTTTAGCTTCGGTTTCGGAACTAATAGTCATGATTGGTGGTGGTGGATAGTATTAGTCTTAGGTGGATTATACTTCCCAATTCTTTTACTATTCACTAGAAAAAATGACTCTGAATATTTCAAAGACTTGACCCTTAAATTAGAATTACAACTTATTTTAGGCTCATGTTTAGAATGGCTAGGATGTGCTGGATTATTTATGATTATTGGTGCATTTATGCATCAACCTATTAATTTAATAGCAGTATTTCCAGTCTTCGTTGTAGCCAACGTAGTAGGGGTTGCTTCCTTAGTTCCTGGTGGATTAGGTAGTTTTGAAGGAACTATGTTACTAGGATTAACTTTTATTGGAGTTTCTCCAAGTAGTGCAGCTGTATGGTTGCTATTATATCGTGCTTTCTACTACATTTTCCCAGTCGCATTAGGAATCGTTTTCCTAGTTTTTGATATTTTACAAAGATTAAACAATTTCTTAGATGATATTCCTAAGTTAATTGTACAAAAGTTAGCACACGTATTTATTACCGTGTTTATGTATTTCTCAGGAATAATGATGTTATTATTAGCAGTTATTCCTAACTTAGTATTAGTTAATAGATTCTATGTTTCATTAGAACCATACTCGTTCTACTTTTTAGATCAATTAACAACTGTTATTGTGGCATTCCTATTAATTGGATTTGCCCGTGGATTTGGTTCTAAAGTTAAAAAGGCTTTCTGGCCTACAACTGTTATTCTATTAATTTCAATGGGAAATACTCTTTGGAAAGAAGATTTTCCACCTGTAATGATAGTACTATCATTAATTTTAGTAATTTGTTTATGGTTAAGTTATGGTGTGCTATATCGTGATAAATTCACTTATTCATGGGGACATGCATTAGTTGATTTATTCATTTTTGGAATTTCTTTTGTAATCTACGCAATTATTGGATTATTAACTAATTTCAAATTTGCGGTATTCCATTGGACTAATTCTTATTTATTCCCATCACCACAAGTATGGTTTGCTGGATTCTTAGGATTAATATTAGCCTGCTTGATTTTAGTCTTAACTTACCGTTTCTTATCCTACAGCAAGGTAGATTGGTTAGATCAACCATTCGATGCTGAACGTGTAAGCAATGTAATTAATGACTTTGGTGGAAATGAAGTTAGTCATTTAGCATATGTAAGAGATAAAAGTATCTATTTCTATCAAGAAGATGGAAAAGATCAATTATTCTTTATGTATAAATGTCGTGCTAACAAGATTATTGTAATGGGTGAACCTATTGGTAATCTTGATAAGCTAGAACCTGCCATTGATCAATTTATCGATGATAGTGATAATATTGGTTATTCACTAGTATTCTATGAAATTGGTGAAGAATTAACTATGTTACTACACGAAAAAGGATTTAGTTTTACAAAAGCAGGGGAAGAAGGACACGTTGCTTTAGATACTTTCAGTATTTCTGGTAAAAAGCATCGTGGTGAAAGAGCTTTGATGAATAAATTTGATCGTGATGAATATAAATTTGAAATTATTCAACCACCATTTTCTGATGAATTTATTAAAGAACTAAAGGATGTTTCTGATGACTGGTTACATGGAAAACCAGAAAAAGGATTCTCTCTAGGTTACTTTGATAAATATTATTTAAATCAAGCTCCTATTGCAGTTATGAAAGATAAAGATAACCAAGTAGTAGCTTTTGCTAACATTATGCCAACTGGTGATCATGAAATGACTTCTATTGATCTAATGAGATCAAGTGAAGCTGCACCATCAGGTATTATGGATGGAATATTTATTAATTTATTTAACTACGTAAAGGATGAAGGATACAAATTCTTTAATCTAGGAATGGCTCCATTATCCAACGTGGGTGAATCTAGATACAGTTTCTTAGATGAAAAGATTTGTAACTTAATCTACAAATATGGTACTGCTTTCTATAGCTTCCAAGGATTAAGATCATATAAAGAAAAATATGTTAGTAAATGGGCTCCTAAGTATATTTCATACCGTCGTGGTAATTCACTAGTATTTACCATGCTTCAATTATTGAAGTTAGTAAATGAACATATTGATACAAATGAAAGTAAGAAATCATGGTTATGTAAAATGCTTAAAAAATAGTGTCTATTAGCTAATCAAGTTAATGGATATAAAATGGTCCACATTAGATAATTAAATGTCTAGTGTGGACCATTTTTTGTGAAAAATAGATGCTTTTGAATATTTGTATAAAAAAATCACCATAGATAATTCTATGGTGATTTTTATTAATATTATTTGTTATCTTTTGGATACCAAATCTTGTAGTCGTTGTCTTTCATTGCTTCAACTTTACCTAGACGGTAACCATTACCAACTTGTGAGAAGAAGTCATGGTTAGCAGTGGAAGTGGAGATACCATTCATAACGATTGGATCAACATCTTCAGCTGTGTCAGGGAATAGAGGATCTTGACCTAAGTTCATAAGCGCCTTATTAGCATTGTAACGAATGAATTTAAGTACATCATCGCTCCAACCAACTTGGTCATATAGCATATGAGTGTATTTTTCTTCGTTAGAGTACAAGTCATATAAGAAGTTGTACATCCAGTCTTTTAGATCTTGTTGTTGATTATCGCTTAATTTATTAAAACCAATTTGGAATTTGTAACCAATGTAGGTACCGTGAACAGATTCATCACGCAAAATTAATTTAATAATTTCAGCAACATTAGGTAACTTATTGTGACCTAAATACCATAGTGGTGTGTAGAAACCAGAGTAGAACAAGAAAGTTTCTAGGAATACACTAGAAATCTTCTTTTTTAGTGGATTAGAGTCATCATGGTATAAATCATAAATGCGTTTAGCTTTGTTTTGTAGAAATTCTTCTGAATCACTCCAGTCGAAGATTTCAGAAATTTCTTCTGGAGTATTTAGAGTAGAAAAGATAGATGAATAACTTTTAGCATGAACAGATTCCATGAATTGGATGTTGTTTAATACAGCTGTTTCATGTGGAGTAGCTACATCTTTTCTAAGAGCTGCCATTCCATCTTGTGATTGAAGAGTGTCTAGAAGGGTAAGGCCACCGAAGACATGTCCAACTAACCATTTGTGGTCATCATCTAGAGTTCTCCAGTCAGCTAAATCATTGGAAAGAGGAATTCTAGTATCTAACCAAAATTGTTCAGTTAATTTTTCCCAGGTAGCTTTATCAATTTGATCACTAATAGCATTCCAGTTGATAGCTTTGTAATTATCCATTGTTATATATTCTCCTATCTAATTAGATTGAACAACTTTCACATTCGTTGACACCGACTTCTTGGTTATCATCAGTGTAAGTTCTTACGTAGTAAAGTGACTTAATGCCTCTAGCGTGAGCATAATTTCTTAGAATAGTTAAGTCACGAGTAGTCATTTTATTAGTACGACCATCTTTCCATTCGTATAAACCTTCTGGAATAGTGGAACGCATGAATAAAGTTAGACTCAAACTTTGATCAACATGTTCTTGTGCAGCAGCATAGGTATCGATAACTTTACGCATATCAATATCGTAAGCTGATTGATAGTATTTGATAGTGTCATTAGATAAGTATGGAGCTGGATAGTAAATCTTACCAGTCTTAGATTCATATCTTTCTTCAATCTTACTAATGATAGGGTGCAAACTAGCAGTTGAATCATTAATGTATGAGATTGATCCATTAGGAGCAACTGCCATTCTGTTTTGATGGTATAAACCATGTTCCATAACATTCTTCTTAAGAGCTTCCCAATCGCTAGGTTGAGGAATGAAGATGCCATCAAATAGTGATTTAACTACATCAGATTTTGGACCCCATGATTTGTTGATGTATTTGTCGAAGTAACTTCCATCAGCATATTTACTCTTATCAAAATTGTGGAAAGTTTGGTTTCTTTCAGTAGCAATCTTGTTGGAAGCAACTAGTGTCCAGTAGTTTAATAACATAAAGTAAACACCAGTAAATTCAATAGCTTCATCAGAACCATATTGAATCTTGTTCTTAGCTAAGAAACTGTGAAGTCCCATACCACCAAGACCAATACTGTGAGATAAGTCATTACCATTTTGAATGGAAGGTACTACATCAATATGAGAATGATCAGTTACAAATGTTAAAGCACGAACCATTGAGTCAACTGATTTACCAAAGTCTGGACTAGCCATTAAGTTAACAATATTAGTAGAACCTAGGTTACATGATACATCAGTACCTAAATCAGTGTAATGTTGTTGGTTATCAACAGTTGATGGTTCTTGAACTTGCATAATTTCAGAACACAAGTTACTCATAACAATCTTTCCATCGATAGGGTTATCACGGTTAGCAGTATCAATATTGATGATGTATGGGTAACCAGATTCTTGTTGTAACTTACTGATGTCAGTTTCTAGTTCACGAGCACTAATCTTAGTTTTCTTAATTTCATCATTGTTAACCATGTTGTCGTATTCCTTGGTAATGTCAACGTAAGAGAATGGCTTTCCATAAATACGTTCAACATCGTAAGGACTGAACAAGTACATGTCTTCATCATTTTTAGCTAATTCATAGAACTTGTCAGGTACAGTGACCGCTAGTGATAAAGTCTTAACACGAATCTTTTCATCGGCATTTTCTTTTTTAGCTGATAGGAAAGAAACGATATCGGGATGGAATACACTTAGGTAAACGGCACCGGCACCTTGACGTTGTCCTAATTGGTTAGAATATGAAAAACTATCTTCAAGTAATTTCATAACTGGAACTACACCAGAAGCAGCTCCTTCAATATGCTTAATTGGATCACCAGCGGCACGTAGGTTAGATAAGTTGATACCTACACCACCACCGATACGTGATAATTGAAGAGCAGAGTTAATAGTTCTACCAATAGTATTCATATTATCAGTAGGTTGAATTAAGAAACATGATACAAATTCACCACGACGTTTTCTTCCTGCATTTAAGAAAGAAGGGGTGGCAGGTTGATATCTTTGGTGAATGATTTCATCAGCTAAATTCATAGCTAATTCTTCATTACCATCTGCAAAGAACAAAGCATTAGTAGCAACACGATCAATGTATTGTTCTAGGTAATAATTACCATCATTTGTCTTTAAAGCGTATTGAGCATAAAACTTGTAAGCAGCCATAAATGATTTGAAATGAAAGTTTTGGCTCTTTAGGTAGTCATACAATTTTTCAATGAAAGAAAAATTGTATTTTTTTATGAATCCAGCTTCTAAGTAGTCATTTTCTACTAAGAAGTGGAATCTTTCTTTTAGAGAACCAAAAGTTTTCAAATTAGGCTTAACATTTTCTTTGATAAAGGCTTCGAGCGCTTCTTTATCCTTATCCAATTGGATTTTGTTATCCTTTGGAATGTTAATCTCATTATTCAAATCGTAATAGGTTACATCCTTCAAATCTTTTAACGACATGTTCAAACCACTCTTTCATAAAAAATATATATATTATTAATTGTATTAGATAAAATATGGCGAGACCATTAGCGGTTTCGCCATTAATGTATTTATATTATAATGGATTAGTTAAGTCTAACTAATTAAGCAAGTTGACTCAATTGATCTGGTCTGAAACCTGAAATGGCGTCAATACCATCGGCTTCAACAACTGGTAGGGACATGAATCCCTTAGATTTTAGATAAGAAACATATTCAGGTTGTTCATTAATGTTTCTTTCTTCAAAATCGATATCATGTTCACTTAAAAATCTTTTAGTCATTTTGCATTGCATGCAATTGTTCTTTGAGTACACAGTTACTTTAGCCATGGTAATCTTCCTTTCTTTTTTCGTCCGATTGATTTAATTTATATATAAAATTCTACACCAGAAAATAAAAAAATCAAATTAAAAAACACCATATTTAGTGGTCGAATAACGCCTACTCTACTAAATACAGTGCTTCAGCAAAAATTATTATTTTTTTCTAAAAGGATCTGATATAAAAATGAACGAATTCTATTATACACCGAACCCACATGTTGTCCATGAACTTCATACATGGAATTTTGATTTATTAGGGAACACATTAACCTTTACTACAGACAATGGAGTTTTTTCTAAAAGAACTGTTGATTTTGGTTCAAAAACTTTAGTAGAAAATGTTAATTTTGATAAAATTCCTGCCGGAGATATTTTGGATTTAGGTTGTGGATATGGACCTATGGGTATTTCTTTAGCCAAAGTTCATCCTGATCGTAATTTTGAAATGGTAGATGTTAATAATTTAGCATTGTCCTTAGCTAAAAATAATGCTGAACAAAATCATGTAAGTAATGTTAATATTCATAATTCTGATGTTTATGAAAATGTAGAAAACAAATTTGCTGCTATCGTAACTAATCCACCAGTAAGGGCTGGTAAGAAAATAGTAGATGCAATGATTTCTGGTGCTACACAACATCTAGTGGAAAATGGAACACTAACTGTAGTTTTACAAAAGAAACAAGGGGCTCCATCAGCTAAAAAATTAATGAAGTCATTATTTGGTAATTGTGAAATCATTAAGAAGAACAAGGGATACTACATTTTAGAGAGTGTTTATAATGGATAAAAATAAAGAATACTTTATGAAAATAGCACTTCAGGAAGCTAAGAAGGCTGCATTAATACAAGAAGTTCCAATTGGTGCAATTGTAGTTTACGATGGAAAAATAATTGGACGTGGACACAATTTAAGAGAACATAGTCAAAATACTATTGATCACGCTGAAATGGTGGCAATAGATGAGGCATGTAGAAATCTAAGAAGTTGGCGTTTAGCTGATTGTGATTTATACGTAACGATTGAACCTTGCTTGATGTGTGCAGGAGCAATCATTAATGCAAGGGTTAAAAATGTTTATTATGGTGCGCCTGATTATAAAGCAGGGGCTGCCGAAAGTTTATATAATGTTTTTAATGACAGTCGATTGAATCATTTGGTACATGCTGAAGGAGGCATACTAAGTACTGAATGTGGACAAATTATGAAAGACTTTTTCAAAAAAGCTCGTAAAAAAAGAAAAGCACAAAAAAGAGCAAATATGGTTGAAAAATAGTTCCAAATAAGTTAATATAATTATTGCCGTAAGGCCTTGAAGCAAAGTTGTGTTTACGAACCGTGTCAGATCCGAGAGGAAGCAGCACTAAGTATTCTACGCTTGTGCTTCTTGTTTTTTATACAAATAAACTCTTAGTCAATTGCTGGCTAAGAGATTTTTTTTACATAAAATTATGGCAATCATGGCATATTTATTCGATAGAATATATAATGAATGTAACAAGTTTTTTGAAAGGAAGTTTTCCATGAGTTATCAAGCTTTATATCGAGTATGGAGACCGCAACGTTTTGATGATGTTATTGGTCAAAATATCATTACGAAGACGTTAAAAAATGCGATTATAACTAATCAATTGAGCCATGCTTATTTATTTGCCGGTCCACGAGGAACGGGGAAAACTTCAGCTGCTAAAATTTTAGCAAAAGCCATTAATTGTCCTAATCAAAAAGATGGGGAACCATGTAATGAATGCGAAATTTGTAAAAGCATTACTAATGGAACTTTAAATGATGTAATCGAAATTGATGCTGCTTCTAACAATGGGGTAGAAGAAATTAGAGATGTTCGTGATAAAGCTAAATATGCACCAACACAGGCTACTTATAAAGTCTACATTATTGATGAAGTTCACATGCTTTCTACAGGTGCTTTTAATGCATTGCTAAAAACACTAGAAGAACCACCTGCTCATGTAATTTTCATATTAGCAACTACGGAACCACAAAAGATTCCAGCTACAATTATCTCTAGAATGCAAAGATTTGATTTTAAGCGAATCACTTCTAAAGATATTTTGGATAGAATGGAATATATTTTGAATCAAAAGGATATAGAATATGATGACAAAGCATTAAAAGTCATTGCTAAAGCCGCTGAAGGTGGAATGCGTGATGCTTTGAGTATTCTAGATCAGGTTTTGTCATTTGGAATGGATAAGGTTAGCTATGAGAATGCACTGGAAGTAACTGGAACAGTTACTAAAGATTTACTGGCAAAATATTTAGAGAACGTAATTAACAATGATGTAAAAGATGCGTTATTGAATGTTCGTGAAATGTTGGAGTCAGGTAAGGATGCAGCACGTTTTGTAGAAGACGTTATTAAATATTGCCAAGATTTATTGTTATATCAACAATCACCTGAAATGGTGGAAGAATCTGAATTAGGTGTTATGGATGATTCATTTAAAAAGATTTCTGATGAAATTAAACCTACTACCATCTATCAAATGATTGTGGATTTAAATGATATTCAAAATCAAATGCGTTATACCATGCACCCAGATGTATATTTGGATGTCTTAACTGTTAAGTTAGGTACTATTGGTGATCAAGAAGTTAATACACAAACCGTTGCTAATTCTGCAACTAACGTTAAACCAAGTGCACCAGCCGTTAATAATAATGAAGTAGCGGAACTAAAGAAAGAAATTTCTAATTTACAAAATCAAGTTCAAAAATTATCACAAAGTTCTGGCGGCTCAGTAAACAATACTGCTAGTCAACCTGTAGAACATGCACAGGCAACACAACATAGAGCTCCTGCTCATCGTGGTAATGATGAACATATTAACTTAACACAAATTTATCCAATACTTGATAATGCTACTAGAAAAGATTTAGTAAATGTGCAAGGTATATGGGATGAATTGTTGCAACATTTAGATGTAACTAAACGTGCGATGATGAATGTTTCTAAACCAGTGGCAGCTAGTCACGATGGGGTAGTAGTATCATTTGAATATCCATTCTTATTTACTAAAGCTAATAATGATAGAGAATTAAGTGATGCATTGGATAATACACTAGATTCCATTTTGGGATATGTTCCTAAGATAGTATTTATTCCTGGTGATAAATGGCCAGAAATTAGAAAAGGATACATTGTTGCACAGAAAAACAATGATAGACCTACTAGTGAAAATAGTGATAAAAATGAACAATCATCTGTTGAAAATTCTGAAGAAAAACCTGATAATGTTAATGAAACAGATGAAAAAGAACCTAAAATTGTTAAACAAGCTACCCAATTATTTGGGAAAGATATATTAGATATTAAAGATGATTAAGGAGATGTAGATATTATGATGAATGGTATGAACATGGGAAAAATGATGAAACAGGTAAAACAATTACAAAAACAAATGGGTGCAGAACAAGAACAAATTAACAGCACCGAATTTGTTGGTAAAGCACCTGAAGATATGGTTACAGTAACTTTTTCTGGTGACAGAAAGATGAAAGACATGAAGATTAAACCAGAAGCATTAGATCCAGAAGATCCTGATATGACTTCTGACTTAGTTATCAGTGCTGTAAATGATGCATTATCACAAATTGAAAAAACTACACAAGATTCTTTAGGTAAATACACAAAAGGTATTCCAGGAATGTAATTAAAATAAAGAAGGTAAAATATGCAATATCCGGAACCAATTGCTAAATTAATTGATAGTTTCATGCGTTTACCTGGCGTTGGTCATAAGACAGCCATTCGATTAGCATATTATGTGGTTGATATGAATAAGGATGATGTAAAGAAGTTTTCTTCAGCTTTAAATGAAACAAAGGACAAGTTAATGTATTGTTCTGTTTGTGGAAATTTAACTGATGAAGACCCTTGCGTTATTTGTCGTGATAAAAATCGTGATCAATCACAAGTATTGGTTGTTGAACAACCTAAAGACATAATGGTTATGGAAAAAATGAAAGATTACCATGGCCTATATCATGTTTTGAATGGTGTGTTATCACCAATAGAAGGTAAAGGACCAGAAGATTTAAATATTAAATCGTTAATTAAACGCCTACAAAGTAATAGTGAAATCAAAGAAGTGATTATTGCTACTAACGCTACTCCTGAAGGTGAAGCAACGGCAATGTATCTATCTAGATTAATTAAGCCAGCAGGTATTAAGGTTACTAGATTGGCACATGGATTATCAGTAGGTAGTGATATCGAATACGCCGATGAAATGACTCTTTCTAGAGCGGTTTCAGGCAGAACTGAAATGTAGGAGAGATAGAAATGTTAGGCTTTAGAAGATTTCCTAAAAATGTGGGAAGACAATATGATGAGTTTTTGTTAGATTCTATCGATAGAGCTAAAGATGAATGGGATCAAGCTGCAGAAACAGAACAAGCTATTTCTGAAGTTGATGGTGAAATTGTTGCGCAAACTCGCTTAGCACGTCAAAAGTATTTATTCTTGTATCGTGAAGCTAGAGAACGTAATGTTTCAAATAATCGAATTCAATCTTCGGTTATTGATTACTAAATAAAGGTGTCTTTATTCTTTTGAATTAAGACACTTTTTATTTGTAATTCGTTTGTTGAAAGATATAAATTAAAGTACAATGAAAGTAGAAAGTTGAAAGTCGAGGTAAGAATATGTCCGGTAAGTTTATAACATTTGAGGGAACAGATGGTGCAGGAAAGACCACTATCCTAAATATGGTGTTAAAACATTTAGAAGCCACTATGAAAGATAATTTGGTTACAAGTAGAGAACCTGGTGGTAATCCAATCGCGGAAAGTATTCGCCAAGTGATTTTGGATCGTAATAATGTAGATATGGATCCTAAAACAGAAGCATTATTATATGCTGCTGCTCGTCGCCAAAATATAGTAGAAACTGTAAAACCAGCGCTAGAAAATAACAAATTAGTTATTTGTGATCGCTATTTAGACAGTTCTATCGCTTATCAAGGTGGTGGAAGAAACATTGGTGAAAAAGCAATTAATGATATGAATCAATTTGCTACTGATGGCTTCTTACCTGATTTAACTATCTATTTTAATTTACCAGTAGAAGATGGTTTGAAACGTATCGCTCAAAATCGTGATGAAAATGATATCGATAGATTAGACGTTGAAACCATTGATTTTCATCATAGAGTTCATGATGCATATCAAAGATTGATGAAAGAATACCCAGATCGTATTTATGCAGTGGATGCTAGACAATCGATTGATGATGTTTATGAAGATGTGATGAAGATTTTACAACCATATGTAAATGAATTTAAAGACTAAGGAAGGTGCATTGAGATGAAACTTTTAATTGTGATTGTACAAAATAAAGACGCTAACAAACTTCAAAATGCATTTGCAAAGAGTAATGTACACCAAACTAAGTTATCCACAACTGGCGGTTTTTTGAAGTCTGGAAACACCACCTTTATGATTGGAATTGAAGATAATAGAGTACAAGACGTGTTAGATATTATTAAGAAAGTATCCAGCAAACGTGAACAATACATGACTCCTCCAGTTAACTTAGATGGTGGGGTATCTGATGCCTCATATCCTGTAAAAATTGAAGTAGGCGGTGCAACCGTAATGGAAATGCCTATGGACAATTTTTATCGCTTTTAATGGGGACCACTAATGACCGAAAATCAAGTTATTCAAGAAACTGAATTAAAACAAAAAGATTTGATGAATAAGTTTATTCATGTAATTGAAAATCATGAATTATCTCATTCATACTTGTTTAATGGAGAAGAAGGGGTAGGAAAGTTATCATTAGCATTATTCATTACTATGCGAATGTTTTGTAAAAATGTTACTGATGACTCGATGCCTTGTGGAAAATGTGATGAGTGTAGACGTATTGCTACGCAACAACATCCGGATGTGGTAATAATTAAGCCTGAGGGTTTAAGCATTAAAGTTGATCAGATTCGTTATTTGAAATCTGAATTTTCTAAAAGTGGTTTAGAAGGAAATAAAAAATTCTTTATAATCCAAGATGCTGAAAAAATGACCACAGGTGCTGCTAACAGTTTGCTAAAATTTATAGAAGAACCTGGTGCTAATATAGTATCCTTTTTATTAACTACTAATAGAAACCTTATCTTACCTACAATTATTTCTAGAACTCAGGTTGTGGACTTAGAATCACTTTCTGAGGACACCTTCAATAAAGAACTAGAAAAAGTAGGTGTGGCACCAAGTCAATTTAAATTATTAGGAAAATTAACTAATCGCATTTCTACCGTTAAAGAATGGCAAGAAGAAGACTGGATAAAAAACTCTACGAGCGTAGTAGGCCACTGGTTTGATTATTTAACCAAGCGAGATGGCGATGCATTTGTAATCATACAATCCAACTTAATGCCACTTATGACAGATAATAATAAAAAACAATCATTGATAAATATGTTATTATCTATTTTTGAAGATGTATTAAATGCTAAATATATAGGAAATGATGATTTTTGTTTTCCTAAGCAAGCTGCCAACATCAAATTATTGGCTAGTCAATTAAGTGAATCTCAATTAGTTCAGATAATTGAAACTATTCTTAATTGCAACAGTAAGATGGCAGTAAATGTTAGTTTTCAAAATATTTTGGAAGCTACTACTTTAAGAATATTAAAGATTTTAGAATAGTAATACAGAGGTGAATTTGATTGGATAAACGTGAATTATATGACGGAATGAAAAACATGGAAGCACAAACTCAAATTATGTTAACTAAGTTCACTGAACTTCGTGAAGGACTAGCCGATGTAATGGAAGAAAATGCCGAATTGCGAATTGAAAATCAGCATCTTCATGATTTTATAGCGGAAAGAAAAAATGATGACGAGGCTAGCGACAATCATGAGCCTCGATTATCTAAGTCTAGAAAGAATCTAGAAAACTTGTACAATGAAGGATTTCACGTATGTAACCAATTTTATGGTTCACACCGTGAAGATAACGAAAGTTGTATTTTTTGTAATGAGATTTTGAATCGCTAATACTGGGGGATGCCATTTGCAAGAACAACATAGTTTTATCTCCAATAATGATAAAGGAATTTTATACTTAGTTCCTACACCTATTGGAAACTTAGAAGATATGACCTATCGTGCAATTCGTACTTTAAAAGAAGTCGATTTAATTGCCGCTGAAAATCCAGGTCATACTCAACAATTATTAAATCGTTTTGAAATTGATACCAAAAAGATTAGTTTTAGAGAAGATAATAAAGAATATCGAATCGACGAACTAATTGAAGATCTAAATAATGGCATGAATGTTGCACAAGTTAGTGATGCAGGGATGCCTTCGATTAGTGATCCAGGACAAGAACTAGTAAGTGCTTGTGTTAAAAATAATATTAATGTGGTTCCTCTACCAGGTGCTAATGCTGGTATAACAGCATTAATTGCTTCTGGATTGTTACCACAACCATTTTATTTTTATGGATTCTTAAATCGTAAGAAAAGTGAACAACTGGATGAATTAAAGAAATTAAATCTTCATAGCGAAACTTTGATTTTTTATGAAGCCCCACATCGTTTAGCTAAAACTCTAAAGAACATGAAGAGTGTATTTGGAGAAAATCGTTTAGCTGTATTATGTAGAGAATTAACTAAAAAATTTGAAGAATTTGATAGAGGAACTCTTGCAGAATTACTAGAATGGGCTAACAGTAACCAAGTTAGAGGTGAATTCGTAGTAATTGTTCAAGGAAATTCTCACGCAGATGAAGAAAGTGATAAGAATGATGAATTATCAGGCTTATCTATAAAAGACCAAGTGGAAGTATTTATAAAAAAAGGTATGAAAACTAATGCTGCAATTAAGGAAGTAGCTAAGTTGCATAATGTAAAGAAACAAGAAATTTATAATATCTACCACGAAATTTAGAAGTGAGGGAAGAAACATGCAACCAAGCGTTTTTAGTGAAAAGCACCGTGTAACTTATTATGAAGCGGACTTCACCAAGCGAATGACTTTGGCTATGATGCTGGACGTTATTATCTTAACTTCCGAAGATCATAGTGATGAATTAGGAGTAGGTGCTGATTTTGTAAGACAATTTGGTGTTACTTGGGTAGTTATTCAATACAATGTTGATATTAATCGTATGCCATTGGTTGATGAAAATATAACTATATACACTAAATCTAAATCATATAATAAGTACTTTGCTTACCGTGAATTTACTATTGAAGATGAAAAAGGTAACGAGTTAGTTCATATGACTGGTTTATGGGCTGCTATGAATTATGAAGCTAGAAAGATTGCTTCTATTCCAAAGGAAACAGTGGAACCATTTGGTGCAGAAAAAGTAAACCAAGTACCTAGAATGGGTAAACCTAAGAAAGTTGACTTTGATAATGCAGATTCTAAGGAATACCAAGTTCGTTACACTGATATTGATTCTAATAAGCATGTAAATAACGCACATTATATGGATTGGATGGTAAATGTTTTACCTTCTGAATTTTTGACTAACCATACACCATGTCATTTTGATTTAAGATATGAAAATGAAGTTAAATATGGTACAGATGTTAATGTAAAGAGTTATTACAATATGGATAAGCTAGATGATGGTCGTATCTTAACTAGACACCAAATTATGAGTGGAGACAGTCATTCAGCTATTTCTAATATTATGTGGCGTGCAAACGATTAAAAAATAGATGTTTTCATTTTTATTATGGAGACATCTATTTTTTTGTTATAATAATGTTTAGAAATTATTATTTTATTACTAGGGAGATTCAAAAACAGATGAAAGTATTGGCATTAGATACATCTAATCGGCAATTAACGGTTGCTATTTTAGATGATGATCAAATTTTAGCAACTGAAACAACTACTGTTCATCAAAAACATGCGGAATATTTATTGCCCATTATTGATGATTTAGTTAAGAAAACAGATTTAAAACCAACTGATTTACAAAGAGTTGTGGTTGCTAACGGTCCAGGTTCATATACTGGAATTCGTATTGCCACGGCTACTGCAAAAACATTAGCCTACACATTGGGAATTGATTTAGTTTGTGTATCTAGCTTACAAACATTAGCACTAAACGTTAAAGAAGAAGGTAGCTTAGTTATGCCTATCTTTGATGCTAGAAATAATAATGTTTTTACAGGATTATATAAAATAAAAGACGGCCTACCAGTTGCTGTATTAAACGATTGTCACTCCGATTTTGATAAATGGATGGACAAGATTTCATATTCCAATGAACATGTCTATGCAGTTGGTAGTGACGCTCGTAATTTTACAGATGCTTTAAAGAAAAAGTTTGGTGAACATTTATCATTTGTGGATAGTTTTGACAATTTACCTCAAGCTGCACGTTTGGGATTGTATGGAGAAACTTTAACACCAGTGAAAAATATTCACACGGTGGTACCTAATTATCTACGTTTAACCAAAGCTGAAGCAGACTGGAAAGCAAAACATCCCGGGGAAGAAGATACTTCATATGTTGAAAAAGTTAATTAATTGGTACCAGAGTAAATTTATAAATACTAAAAATTTATTAAAAAAAGAACATTTAAATATCAAAAATCATATCGTCAATATTAATGGCGATAAATTTTATTTAGCTAAAGCTATGGTGACTGATATACCAGAAATGGTGGAAGTAGAAAAATCAGTTTACGATGGTAAAGCACCTTGGAATCGTGAGGCATTTATACCTGAATTACAGCCTCGTTTAGATCGTTTTTATTTATTATTAAGACAACAAGATAAATTAGTAGCTTTCATTGGTAGTTCTTTAAATGATAGATTGAGTGACTGTCATATATCTAATGTGGCAGTGCATCCTGATTTTCAAGATCGTGGACTAGGATATTTCTTAGTTGCCAAGATTATAAAAAAGGCTCGTCAATTACGATATAAGACAGTTTCTTTAGAAGTAAGAGTTAGCAATGTAAAAGCCCAACGATTATATTCAGATTTAGGATTTAAAGAAGTGGGAATAAAGAAAAATTATTACGATGGTGATCATGAAGATGCTGTCGATATGGTATTGGATTTAGATTTATATGAAACCATTCCCAACAATTTTGGAATTTAGAAGAAATGAGGTCTTTTTGTGCAACCACATATAGTTATGTCATTTGAATCTAGTTGTGATGAAACTAGTGTTGCCATTATTGAAGATGGTAAGAAAATATTATCAAATATTGTTGCCACACAAATTAAAAGTCATCAAAGATTTGGTGGAGTTGTGCCAGAAGTAGCAAGTCGTCACCATATTGAAGAAGTTACTATCTGTATCGATGATGCTATGAGAGAAGCAAATGTAACTTATGATGATATCGATGCAATTGCGGTAACTTATGGTCCTGGATTGGTAGGAGCATTATTAATTGGTGTTACAGCAGCTAAAACTGTTGCTTGGGCACATAATATTCCATTAATTCCGGTAAACCATATAGCAGGACATATTCTTGCCAGTCGTTATGTAACTAAAATCGAATATCCAGCATTGGCATTGGTTGTATCTGGTGGACATACCGAATTAGTCTTAATGCCTGAAGAAGGGGAATTTAAGATTATTGGTGAAACTAGAGACGATGCTGCCGGTGAAGCTTATGATAAAGTAGGACGTGTGTTAGGAATTAATTATCCAGCAGGTCCAAAAGTAGACCAAATGGCTGCACAAGGTAAAGATACATTTGATTTTCCACGTGCCATGGAAAAAGAAGATAATTTCGACTTTAGTTTTAGTGGTTTAAAGAGTGCCTTTTTAAACACTACTCATCATGCTGATCAAATTCATGAAGAATTAAACAAAGATGATTTAGCTGCTAGTTTCCAAAGTGCGGTAGTAGATGTTTTAGTAGATAAAACTAAGAAAGCTCTACAAGAGTATCCAGTTAAACAATTAATTTTAGCTGGAGGAGTTGCTGCTAACCACGGACTTCGTGAAGCTTTAGGTAAAGCTATTGATGATGTAGATGGTACTGAACTAGTTAAAGTTCCATTGAAACTTTGTGGTGACAACGCAGCTATGATAGGTGCTGCTGGTTACGTATTAGCTAAAAAGAATGTCTTTGCTGGAGTAGATTTAAATGCTGACCCTAGCTTAGATTTCGATTTATTAGATGAATAAAATAAAAAGCGTAAGTTGATTGATTCAACTTACGCTTTTTTTAATCTTCCAGTTTTAACATGGCATCTTCCCATTGATCTTCGGTATCGTTTATTTGTTTTTCTACGTCATCTAATTGATTTTGTAGGTCATTTAATTTATCGATATCATTAAGATTCTCTGGTTTTACCATGTCATTTTCTATATCTTGTTTTTGGGTTTGATAATTTTCTAAATCTTTTTCTAAACTATCAATTTCACGTTTTATTTTTCTTTCACGTTTTTGTTCTTCTTTATTAGCAATAAATTGTTTTTGATTATCTGACTTAGGAGTAACGGAAGAATTAGAAGTGCCTTGTGATTCGGCTAATTGTTCTTGTTTGTGTTGAGCAATAGCTTGTTGTTCGTCTTTTTTCTCTACATAGTAATTGTAATTTCCTAAGTAAAGTTCACTTCCGTTAGGTGATAATTCCACAATTTCAGTAGCCAATTTATTAATAAAGTAACGATCGTGAGAAACAAATAAAATAGTGCCATCAAAATTGGTTAAGGCATTTTCTAAAACCTCTCTACTATCGATATCAAGGTGGTTGGTAGGTTCATCTAATATTAAAAAGTTATCGTGATTCATAGATAATTTAGTTAATACTAAACGTGCTTTTTCACCACCAGATAAATTGCCTACTGTTTTTTCTACGTCGTTTCCAGAAAATAGGAAACTCCCTAGAATAGAACGAATTTTTTGTTCCGGATAAGTAGGATAGTCGTCCCAAATTTCATTTAGAACTGATTTAGAGGGATGTAAATTATTTTGATGTTGATCATAGTATCCAATTTGTACACCCGTACCTAAATTAATTTCACCTTTAATTAATGGTAATTTTTTCACAATAGTTTTTAAAAGGGTAGTTTTACCAATACCATTAGGACCAATTAAGGCAACAGCATGATTACGATTTACGTCTATATTAATATTTTTTGATAAAGCAGTTTGATTGTAACCAATAGCAGCATCACGGACATTTAATACAACATTTCCACTTTGACGTTCAGGTGAAAAAGAAAGTCTTGCGGATTTATCGTCTCGAGAAGGTGGATTAATTCGTTGCATTTTCTCCAACTGTTTGCGTCTAGCTTGAGCACGCTTTGTGGTGGAAGCTCTGACAATGTTTTTATCCACGAAATCTTGCATTTCTTTTATTTGTTTTTGTTGCTTTTCATATTCCTTTAGTTGATGTTGATAATTCAAACGCTTCTTTTCAACGTATTCAGAATAATTACCTAAATAATGTGTCATTTGTCCTTGGCTTAAATCGTATACTTCATCCACAATCTTATCCATAAAGAAACGATCGTGAGAAACAATTAGCAAGGCGCCATGATAACTTTTTAGATAATCTTCTAACCAACTAATAGTTTTAACATCAATATGGTTAGTAGGTTCGTCTAAGATTAATAAATCACGTTTTTCTAGTAAAAGTTTAGCCATAGCTAATTGGGTTTGTTGACCACCAGATAGTTCTGAAATTTTGTGATCATAAGTATCTTCGCCAAATCCAAAACCATTTAATACGGCCTTTATTTCTGCTTGATATCCAAAACCATTCATAGCAGTAAATTGAGCTTGTAATTGATCATAAGTTTTAGAAACTTCATTTAACTTATCAGGATTAGAATTGATGTTAACATCCGCCATCAGTTCTTCATAGTGATGGATTTTTGCTTCTAACTTGATAACTTTTTCAAATACAGACTCCATTTCTTCAATTATGGTTTTATTGGATTTAAGTCCGGTATTTTGTGCTAGGTAGCCGATAGTTAAACCTTTTTTAGTAGAAACACTACCTTCATCGATGCTTTCTTCGCCCATAATCATTTTCACTAGGGTGGATTTACCAGCTCCATTGCGTCCAACTAGGGCAATTTTACTATTTTCAGATACTTGTAAATCGACGCTTGTGAAAAGATCTTCGCCACCAAATCGTTTAGTTAATTTGTTAGCTTGTAAAATAATCAAAATCTCACCTCCATTAGAATTGCTGAAATATAAGTGATAGTAACTATTTTAGCATAAAAGGGGACTAGGTTTAAATTGATAAATATATTTAATGTTCATAATACTTATTTCACAAACTTTATTTTTGTGATAAAATATGAAGACGTTACATAAAGAACAGAGGGAGGAAAAGTTTTGGATATTAAAATTCCTAGAGCAACTGCTAAGCGATTACCTATGTACTATCGTTACCTTAGTGGTATGCATGATGCTAAGGTTAAGAGAATTTCATCCAGTACATTTGCAGATGCGGTGCAAGTTGATTCTGCAACTATTAGAAGAGACTTGTCATACTTTGGAGCCTTAGGAAAACGTGGTTATGGTTATGATGTTGATAACCTATTAGATTTCTTTAAAAAGATACTTAATCAAGATCATTTAACCAATGTTGCTTTGGTCGGTTTAGGAAATCTAGGACAAGCCTTACTTCGTTTTAATTTTCACAAAGATAGTAATGTTCGCATTTCAGCAGCATTTGATATTCACGATGATATGATTAATACAGTGCAAAGTGGTGTACCAGTATACGATGTGCATGATTTGCAACAACAATTGAAAGAACAACAAATTCAAGTCGTTATTTTTACTGTTCCTGCTACAGTAGTACAAGAACTTTGTGATAAGGCAGTAAAGGGTGGCGCTAAAGGAATTATGAACTTTACTTCCAAACGATTATCCGTTCCTCAAAATGTCAGAGTGCAAAACGTAGACTTAACTAATGAATTACAAACCTTAATATACTTCATTGAACATTATGAAGGCTAACAATAATAGATGATAAGCGATTTACTTATCATCTTTTTTTATTTAACGAGCTAAATTAATTGCATTATTTTCCAAATAATAATATATTATAAATAGTCAGTTAGCACTCAACTAGAAAGAGTGCTAATTTAAACATAATAAAAATTAAATGATTAAGTCATGGAGGCTGGTTAAAATGTTAAAACCATTAGGTGATCGAGTAATTGTGGAAACACAAGAAGATAAAGAAGAAACTGTTGGAGGAATTGTTTTAGCCAATAATGCAAAAGAAAAGCCTCAAACTGGAAAAGTTGTGGCTGTTGGTGCTGGCCGCGTTTTAGACAACGGACAAAAGGTTGCTCCATCTGTAAAACAAGGAGATTCAGTAATGTTTGATAAGTATTCTGGTACTAAAGTGGAATATGATGGTGCTGATTACTTAGTTTTACATGAAAAAGATATTTTAGCTATTGTTGAATAAAAATTTTTAATTATTAAATGAGGTGAATAATTATGGCAAAAGAAGTAAAGTTTGCTGAAGATGCAAGACGTTCAATGTTAAGAGGTGTGGATAAGCTAGCTAACACTGTTAAAACTACTTTAGGTCCTAAGGGTCGTAACGTAGTTCTAGAAGAATCAGCTGGTAATCCTAATATTACTAATGATGGTGTTACAATTGCTAAGTCAATTGAATTACCAAATCATTTTGAAAACATGGGTGCTAAGTTAGTTTCAGAAGTTGCTTCTAAGACTGATGACATTGCTGGTGACGGTACTACTACTGCAACTGTTTTAACTCAAGCAATTGTAAATGAAGGTATGAAGAACGTTACTGCCGGTGCTAACCCAGTTGGTGTTCGTAGAGGTATTGAAAAGGCTACTGAAGTTGCTGTAGAAAAGCTACACAACATGTCACATGAAATTAAGAACAAGAATGATATTGCACAAATTGCTTCTATTTCAGCTGCTAACCCAGAAGTCGGTGAACTAATTGCTGATGCGATGGAAAAAGTTGGTAATGACGGTGTAATTACTGTTGAAGATTCACGTGGTGTAAATACTACTATGGATGTTGTAGAAGGTATGCAATTTGATCGTGGTTACATGTCACAATACATGGTAACTGACAGTGATAAGATGGAAGCTAACTTGGATAATCCATACATCTTAGTTACTGATAAGAAGATTAACAATATTCAAGAAATCTTACCATTATTACAATCTGTTGTTGAACAAGGTAGATCACTATTAATCATTGCTGATGATATTGGTGGTGAAGCACTTCCAACATTAGTATTGAACAAGATGCGTGGTACCTTTAACGTAGTTGCTGTTAAAGCTCCTGGTTTTGGTGACCGTCGTAAGGCTCAATTACAAGATATCGCCGTATTAACTGGTGCTACAGTAATCACTGACGAATTAGGTTTGAACTTAAAGGATGTAACTATTGATCAATTAGGTCAAGCTAACAAGATTAACGTTACTAAGGATGACACTACAATTGTCCAAGGTGCTGGTGATAAAGACAAGTTAGCACAACGTGTTGCTGAAATTAAGAACCGTTTAGCAACTACTACATCAGACTTTGATAAAGAAAAGTTAAGAGAAAGATTAGCTAAATTAGCTGGTGGAGTTGCCGTAATTCGTGTTGGTGCTGCTACTGAAACTGAATTAAAAGAACGTAAGTACAGAATTGAAGATGCTTTAAACTCAACTAGAGCCGCTGTTGAAGAAGGATTCGTTCCAGGTGGTGGAACTGCATTCATTAACATCTTAAATGATATTGCTGGAATTTCTGCTGAAGGTGACGAAAAGACCGGTGTTAATATCGTATTAAGAGCACTAGAAGCTCCTGTAAGACAAATTGCTCACAATGCTGGGGTAGATGGCTCCGTTGTTGTTGAACATTTGAAGGGTAAGGATAAAGGCATTGGTTACAATGCAGCTACTGGTAAGTATGAAGATATGATTAAGGCCGGAGTTGTTGACCCAACTAAGGTATCTAGATCAGCATTACAAAATGCTGCTTCAGTTTCAGCATTGTTATTAACTACTGAAGCTGTGGTTGCTGATAAGCCAGAAAATAATGACAAACCAGCTAACCCAGGCATGAACCCAATGATGTAATAAAAAATTAGATAATAATAAAACCCTTGAAGTTAAATTAACTTTAAGGGTTTTATTATTTACATAGTTTATATAAATGGCTTATTAGGGATTTGTCTTGTTTTTAATGCTTTAGATTTGTATAATTTATTACAGAGAACTCAATGAAAGGAAAACGATCATGCTAAAATTCGAAATTATCGTTTGCCTATTTGCAACTATGATTATATCTGCTGTTCTAACGCCATTTATTAGAAAATTAGCTTTTAGATGTGGAGCAATTGATAGTCCAAATAAGCGAAGGATGAATAAAGTTCCTATGCCTACTTTAGGAGGATTGGCGATTTTTGCAGCTTATACAGTTGCTACAATGTTTTTACTACGAAAACAAATGCCTACTCAACAACTATATGGGATGTTTATAGGACAAGTAATTATTATAATAACAGGTATAACTGATGATATTTTAGTACTTAAACCTCGTCAAAAAGTATTTGGCATTAGTTTAGCATCATTAGCTGTTTACTTTTTAGGTAATGTTCAAATGAGTAACTTATCAATACCTTTTATAGGAATGGTTAATTTAGGTTGGCTAAGCTTACCAGTTACATGGATATGGATTTTAGCAATTACTAACGCAGTTAACTTAATTGATGGATTAGATGGTTTAGCTACAGGAGTTTCCATTATTGCATTAACGACTATGGGAATTACTGGAATGTTCTTCTTAAATGTGGGGAATATATATGTATCCATTATGATTTTTGCTTTAGTGGCTGCATGTATGGGCTTTTTACCATATAATTTCTTTCCTGCAAGAATTTATTTAGGAGACACAGGTTCATTATTTATTGGTTTTATGATTTCTATGTTCTCTTTAAGTGGATTGAAAAATGCGACATTCATTACAGTTATTATCCCAGTTATTATTTTGGGAGTTCCTATAACTGATACTATTTATGCTATTTTACGTCGTATGCTTAATAAAGAACCTATCATGCATGCGGATAAAAGACATTTACATCACCGCCTAATGCAAATTGGTTTAACACATAGACAAACCGTATTGGTGATTTATGGAATTGCATTAATATTCTCATTTATTTCATTACTATATCCAATTTCTACTATTTGGGGTTCAATCCTATTAACGATTGCGACATTAATTGGACTTGAACTTTTTGTTGAATCTATTGGACTTGCAGGAAAAGGGCGTCAGCCATTATTGAATGCAATTAAAAAAGTAGTAAAAGAAAATACAAGTAAAAGTAATCATTAAAAAAAGATTGACCTAACAAGGTCAATCTTTTTTTAGTTTTGGTATGGATTAAAATCGATTTCAAAATATTTTTCTTCACCATCTTGAAAGGCGACACGATCGTTTAATAACTCAATGATAGAAGCTTTAAAATCTTCTACTTTTGGATTATCGATAGAAACAATTACAGCTACTTTATCGGTATATTGTGTATCGATAATATTGATGTGGTTTTCATTTAAATGATAGTTTAATTGATCAAATAATTTGTAGTCTACAGTAATGGTAATTTCAGTTTGTAGAATTTCTTTTACCACACCTACATGTTCAATGGCTTTAGTAGTGGCATTACTGTATGCACGAATTAAACCACCAGCACCTAATTTAATTCCACCAAAATATCTAGTTACTACTGCGGCAGTATTATGAATTCCAATACTTTTGATGGCTTCTAAAATAGGAACTCCCGCGGTACCAGAAGGTTCACCATTATCACTAGCTCGTTGGATGTCATCATTAGCTCCAATTACGTATGCATGGCAATTATGAGTAGCTTTTTTATGTTCTTCTTTAACTTTGTTGACAAAGTTTACAGCTTCTTCTTCGTTACTTACGCGAGCAATATAACAAATGAATTGTGATTTTTTTATATCAATCTCATTGGTTCCACTATTTTTAATAGTTAAATAATCAGATTTCAATTTTTTCACCTTCCTTATGTATTTTAGCTTATTTTTTACGTATTTATTAGTGGTGGTGTTTTTATGATAGAAAATATTTCTGAATTGTATGGAAGACATATCGATGAAAAACTAGTGAGTGATTCACTGGTTCAAAGATCAACGGTTCAAAAATACACTCCCATTAAAATTGAACACAACCATATCTATTGTAAACGATGTGGACAAATAACTAAATATATAGACGCTAAAATGCCTAATGATAATTATTACTGTCCAATATGTATAAATTTAGGCAGAATTACGCTAAACAGTCCTTTGTGTTATGTGAAGGAACCTAATGATTTTAACATAAAAAATCCAGTACTGACTTGGCACGGAAAATTAACTAAGGAACAAGATGCCTGTTCCAAAGACATTATTAAAGTTTTTAATTCTAGTGAAAAACATTTGCTATGGGCAGTTACTGGAGCGGGGAAGACGGAGATGTTATTTTTCGGAATCGAGGATGCATTAAAACAACAAAAAAGAATATGTATAGCATCTCCACGTGTAGATGTATGCGTCGAACTCTATCCAAGAATTAAAGAAGCATTTGCAAATACTTCCATGATTTTATTACACGGCAGAAGTGAGGTTAAATACCAATATTGTCAATTAACAATATGCACCACACATCAGTTATTACGATTTTATAAAGCTTTTGACGTATTAATTATTGATGAGGTCGATTCATTTCCTTTTGTGGATAATGCAGCATTATATTTTGCAGCCAATAATGCTGTTAAAGAACAGGGCGCGACTTTGTATTTAACGGCAACTCCTTCAGAAGAGTTAATGAAACAAATTAAAAGAAAAAAGATAGGAGTAAGTTACTTGCCTATACGCTTTCATCGACACTTGTTGCCTCAAATTAAGAATCGACATGTAAAAGAATGGCGAGGTCAGCTAACTAAAAATAAATTACCAGCGTCATTAATTAGAAACATTAAAGATAAAATAAATAAGCAACAGCGCTTTTTATTATTTGTTCCTCGTGTTGCTGATTTAAAGCCAGTCTCTGAAATTTTATCTAAAACATTTGATAATTCATTATGGAGAACAGTGCATTCTAGTGATGAAAAAAGAATGGAAAAAGTAAGCCAAATGAGAAATGAAGAACTTTTGTTTTTAATTACCACCACCATATTAGAACGAGGAGTTACTTTTCCGGGAATTGATGTTTTGATTTTAGGAGCAGATGATGACGTTTTTTCAGCTTCTTCACTAGTACAGATAGCTGGTAGAGTGGGGCGAAAAAAAGATCGTCCGTATGGGGATGTTAGTTTTTACAGTAGTGTTCATACTAATAATATAAAGAAGGCAATTAAACAAATAAAATATATGAATAGATTGGCGAAAAAACTGAAATGAATAAGCAGTGCTTATGGTGTGAACAAGAAATTGACTATGATATTACCCTAAAATTTTTACTGCTTGGGACCTCGCTGGAAAGTAAAACATTATGTAGAAATTGTGATGAAAAATTTCAGAGAATCAATACGGAAAAGGCATGTTTAAATTGTGGTAGGCAGTTAAATGATAAGAAAATTTGCTTAGATTGTGAAAAATGGCAGAAGTATCATCAAAGTAATTTTAAAAATAAGGCACTATATAAATATAATGATGAGATGAAAGAATTTATCAATAGATATAAATTTACTGGTGATTATCGCTTGAGAAGAATTTTTCAAAAAGATTTTGAAAGAGAACTTAGTAAAACGGATAAATTAGTGGTACCTATTCCCGTAAGTTCAAAAACAATGCAAGATAGGGGCTTTAACCAGGTGACCGGTTTAATAGAAAATATAAAGTATTGGGATGTTTTAGCTGTTAATTTAAATCAAAAGACACAACAATCACATAAAAATCGTTGGCAAAGAATTAAATCTGATCAGATATTTATCATTAAATCGAGTATGAGAGATGAAATAAAAAATAAAAACATTATAATTGTAGATGATATTTATACTACTGGCACCACTATTAGAAAAGCAGCTAAAATTTTATTGGATAATGGGGCTCAGTCAGTAGAAGGTTTAACGCTTTGTCATGCCTGATAAAGTTTTAGTTAATGTATTTTTAAAAACATAAAATAAATGTTAAAATGAAATAGTATATTTTAAACTAATTAGATTATAAAAAAGAACGATTCTCGGAAGGAAAATTATTAATGGCTAACATTCTAAAAAAATGGGTTGAAAGTGATAAGCACGAAGTCAAAAGACTTAGCAAGTTAGCTGATAAAGTAGAAGCTTATGCTGACGAATATAGACAACTAAGTGATGACGAACTTAAAGCTAAAACACCCGAATTTAAACAACGTTATCAAGATGGTGAAACACTTGATGATTTATTACCAGAAGCGTTTGCGGTAGCTAGAGAAGGTGCTACTCGTGTATTAGGATTAACTCCATTCCATGTACAAATTATGGGTGGTATTGTTCTACATGAAGGTAATATTTCTGAAATGAAAACTGGTGAAGGTAAAACCTTAACCGCTACTATGCCTGTATATTTAAACGCCCTAGCAGGTAAGGGAGTACACGTTATTACTGTTAACGAATACTTATCTCAACGTGATGCTACTCAAATGGGTGAATTATACAATTGGTTAGGCTTAACTGTAGGTGTTAACTTAACTGAATTGGGTTCAGAACAAAAACGTGAAGCATACAATGCTGATATCACTTACTCTACTAATAGTGAAATCGGTTTTGATTACTTACGTGACAACATGGTAGTTTACAAAGAAGACATGGTTCAAAGACCATTGAACTTTGCTATTGTCGATGAAGTGGATTCTATCTTAATTGATGAAGCTAGAACTCCATTAATCATTTCTGGACAAGCTAAAGGTTCTTCTGAACTATACATGCAAGCTGACCAATTTGCTAAGACATTGAAAGAAAAAGAAGATTTCAAGATTGATTTGGAATCTAAGACAGTATCATTAAATGATCAAGGAATTAGAAAAGCTGAAAAGTATTTCAATTTAAAGAACTTATATGATACTGATAACACAGCTCTAACTCACCACTTGGATGAAGCACTTAGAGCTAACTTTATTATGATTAAAGATAAGGATTATGTGGTTTCTAACAACGAAGTTCTTATCGTTGATTCATTTACTGGTCGTATTATGGAAGGACGTCGTTTCTCTGATGGATTGCACCAAGCTATCGAAGCTAAGGAAGGTGTACCTATTCAAGAAGAAAGTAAGACTATGGCTAATATTACTTACCAAAACTTATTTAGAATGTACAGTAAGTTAGCTGGTATGACTGGTACTGCCAAGACTGAAGCTGATGAATTTAGAGAAATTTATAACATGGATGTTATTTCCATTCCTACTAATAAACCGGTAGCCAGAGTGGATGAACCTGATTTGCTATACCCAACTCTAAAATCTAAGTTCGATGCGGTAGTAGAAAAGATTAAGGAATTACACAGTAAGGGACAACCAATTTTAATTGGTACTGTTGCTGTTGAAACTTCTGAATACATTTCTCATCGTCTTGATGAAGAAGGTATTAAGCATGAAGTATTGAATGCTAAGAACCATGCTAAAGAAGCTCAAATTATTGCTAACGCCGGACAAAAGGGAGCAGTTACTATTGCTACTAACATGGCCGGTCGTGGTACTGACATCAAACTTGGACCGGGCGTAGTTGAAGTAGGTGGATTAGCTGTTATTGGTACTGAAAGACACGAATCCAGACGTATTGATAACCAACTTCGTGGACGTTCAGGTCGTCAAGGTGATCCAGGTCTTTCACAATTCTACCTATCACTTGAAGATGACTTAATGCGTCGTTTCGGTTCTGAAAAGATTAAGAACTTCCTAGAAAGAATGAAGGTAGATGGCGACTCAGCTGTAATTAAGAGTCGTTTAATTACTAAACAAGTTGAATCAGCTCAAAAACGTGTTGAAGGTAACAACTACGATTCTAGAAAACAAGTTCTTCAATATGATGATGTTATGAGACAACAACGTGATGTTATCTATGGTGAAAGATACAAAGTCATTGATGAAGATAAGACCCTAGATTGGGTATTGAAGCCAATGATTAAGCGTACTATTAACCGTATTGTTAACTTGCATACACAAGGTGATAGTAAAGACTGGGATTTAAGCACTATTTTAGACTTTGCAATTAGTGCACTAGTTAGTCCTGATAAGATTAGTTTGGATGATTTAAAAGATAAATCAGCCGACAGAATTAAGAAGTTCTTAATGGAACTAGCTGAAAAAGTTTACGATGATAAGAAGAGTGAACTATATGACCCAGAACAAATGTTGGAATTCGAAAAAGTAGTTATTTTACGTGTTGTGGATTCTCACTGGACTGACCATATTGATGAAATGGATCAATTAAGACAATCCATTGGTTTAAGAGGTTATGGTCAATTAAATCCATTAGTTGAATACCAACGTGAAGGTTATCAAATGTTTGAAGAAATGATTTCAGATATTGATTACGATACTACAAGATTGTTCATGAAAGCTGAAATCAGACAAAACATCGAAAGATAATAAAAAAGCGAAGATGGACAGTAGTTCAACTTCGTTTTTTTAGTAAGGAGATAGATTTATGGAATTATCAGATGCTAAGAACGAAATAAGTCAAATTCAAAAAGCTATAAATGGCTTTAGGGGGTCTCTTTGACTTAGATTCGCTACAAGAAAATATAGAGATTAATGAAGCGAAAATGGCACAACCTGGTTTTTGGGATGATCCCGAAAAGGCACAAAAATTCATAGATGATAATAATCGTTTAAAGAAGAAATACGATAATTTTAATGAATTAAATAACGAAGTAGATGACTTGGAAGTTAATTTAGAATTATTAGAAGAAGACAACGATGAATCTATGATGGAAGAATTTGAACAAAATCTTTCTGAAACTAAGAAACACTTGGCAAAATATCGTTTAGGGATGTTATTAAACGGTAAATATGATGCTAATAATGCAATCTTAGAAATTCACCCCGGTGCAGGTGGTACTGAATCCCACGATTGGGGCATGATGCTATTTAGAATGTATACTCGTTGGGCTGAACAAAATGGATTTAAAATTGAAACTTTAAACTATCAAGTAGGTGAAGTTGCCGGAATTGATACTGCTACTGTTTTGATAAGTGGTGAAAATGCCTATGGATATCTAAAATCTGAAAAGGGTGTTCACAGATTAGTTAGAATTTCTCCATTTGATTCTGCAGGACGTCGTCATACTTCATTTGCGTCAGTTGATGTTATGCCAGAATTAGATGATTCTGTTGAAGTAGATATTAATCCAGCTGATTTAAGAGTAGATGTATTTAGAGCTAGTGGTGCTGGTGGACAACATGTTAACAAGACCTCTTCAGCGGTTAGAATTACCCATGAACCTACTGGTATTGTAGTATCCAGTCAAGCTCAACGTTCACAATTGCAAAACCGTGAAACTGCGATGAATATGTTAAAATCTAAATTGTATGAATTAGAAGAAGAAAAGAAAGAACAACAAAAGGCTCAATTAGAAGGTGAACAAAAGGAAATTGGATGGGGATCACAAATTAGATCTTACGTTTTCCATCCATACTCCATGGTTAAAGATCATCGTACTAATTACGAAACAGCCAAAGTTCAAGATGTTATGGATGGAGATTTGAATCCATTTATTAACGCTTATCTTCAATGGAAACTAAGCAAGAATAACCCAGATTAATTAGGAGCATGTATATGAAAGATTTGTGGACAATTTTAGTAATATTTATTCAACCAGTTTTATGGTGGGGAGTAATAAGAACTTATTTGAACTACCGTAAACGTATTAAACAAGAAAGAAAAAATTATAATACTTCTATCTATTCTAATAATTTTGAAATGAAACATTTTTGGACTAGTTTGGTAGTATTTGGAATTATTGGAAGTATTTTAACTTCTTTAATGGGTATTTATTTAGCAATTCCATGGATTGTTATTTATGAAATTTTAATATTCATTAATCTATTAATTATTCCAGGACAATTTATGGCTGTATTGGATTTTGCAGTTGCAACTGGGCTTACTTTTTTGGTAGACCAAATGGGATGGTTATCACAATTTGATTTAAGTGATTCTCAACAAGTCATTCCTAGCTATCAAAATGTTTTAGCTTTATTAACAGTTATAGTATTATTGTTAGGATTTTATATAAAACACTACTTTGGAAAACATAACTCTCCTAGAATTTTTACTAATCAAAGAGGAACTAAAGTAGCTGGATATTTAAATAAAGGATTTTCTATAATTCCTCTTTTAGTGTTAATTCCTAGTAATCAAATTCACGAAGTAATAAACTTTTGGCCAGTGTTCTCTGTAGGAACTCATTCATTTACTTTAATGATTTTGCCAGTGCTATTTGGAATTAGAATGACAGTATTTAAGACCATGCCTAATGACTTATTCCATAAATTAGGTAATAAGATTTTATGGGTTGCTGTATTGGGAATTGCATTAACAGCAGTTAGTTATTGGTTCCCTGAAATCAGTATTTATGCTATCTTAGTTCTAACCATTTTATATTTAGCTGTAGTATTACGTGTTAAGATGCAAGATCATAATAGTGATAATTGGTTTGACCAAGCAGTTAATGGTCTTAGAGTTATTGCTATTCGTCCACAAACACCTGCTGATAAAATGGGTATTAAAATTGGTGACTTAATTGTAGAAGTTAATAATGAAGCCGTTCATAGTGAGGATGAATTTTATAAAGCATTATTAGATTCTCCTACTTTCTGCAGATTAAAAGTCATTAACCGTAATGGAAGAATTAAAATTGTAGAAACAGCTATTTACAGCGATGCTCCTACAGAAATGGGTGTAGAAGTTTTCGAAGTAGAATAACTAATAGATGAGGTGAAGTTAATGAAAAAGATTTATCGTTCACGTGATGATCGTATTTTAACCGGATTAATTGGTGGAATTGCTGAACATTTCAATATCAATTCACAAATTTTAAGAATTGCTTTTGTAATTTTATGTATTGTTTTTGGACATATAATAGGTGGAATATTACTTTATGCTATTTGCTTATTATTTATTCAATCAGCACCAATAAATCATGATTTTTATAATTCAGATACAACTTCAACTAGAAAAAATTTGAAAAATGTAGATGAATTTGAACATAAATAAGGAGTTAAAACTATGGGATTTATAGGTAGAATAATAATTAACTCATTGTTATTTATAGCTATTGTGGGATTCTTTCAAGAAAGTTTCTATGTAGCAAGTGTTGGAACTGCTGTACTAGCAGCAATTGTTCTAGCATTATTAAATACTTTGATTAAACCCTTTTTGGTATTATTAACTTTGCCACTAAATATTCTTACATTAGGAGTATTTAGTATTGTGTTAAATGGCTTTATGTTAGAACTAACTTCTTGGGTAATTGGTAATAATTTTCAGTTTTCCTCATTCGGAATGGCAATGTTAGTTGCGCTAATCATGTCAGTATGCAACGTAATATTATCAGATTTCTGAGAATTGTATTAATTTTTCACTAGTATCATGGTAGAATTAAGTATGTATAAACTGGAGGAAAAATTATGGCTTATAATGTGACCGTTGCTGATTTGGTAGAAAATACTCACTTAGATATTTTCTATGGAAAAGAGTATTTAGATCGCCCAATCACAACAAGTGATATCTCACGTCCAGGGTTGGAATTGACTGGATATTTTAATTACTATCCATCAAAACGAATCCAACTACTAGGAATCACTGAAACTTCCTATGCAAAGGGAATGGATAGTGATGAACTATTTGATGTGATGAAAAGAATGTGTTTGCCCGAAACACCTGCATTTGTTATTTCTACTCAATTAGATCCGCCTGACGAATTAATTAGAGCAGCTAAAAATCAACATATTCCAGTTTTGGGTTCTAAACTAACTACTTCTCGAGTACTAAGTAATATGACTAACTACTTGGAAGGTAAGTTAGCTGAACGTAAATCTATCCATGGTGTTTTAATTGACGTCTATGGATTAGGAGTATTGATGACTGGTGATTCCGGAATTGGTAAAAGTGAAACTGCTTTGGAATTGGTTAAACGTGGACATCGTTTAATTGCTGATGACAGAGTAGAAGTTTATCAACAAGATGAACAAACATTAATTGGTCAATCACCTATGATTTTGAGACATTTATTAGAAATTCGTGGGATTGGTATTATTGATGTTATGAATCTATTTGGTGCTGGAGCAGTGCGCTCACAAACCAAAGTTGATTTAATTGTTCATTTGGAAAATTGGTCAGATGATACACCTTATGATCGTCTAGGAAATGGGGATGAAACTCGTCGTATATTCGATGTGGATGTACAAAGAATTAGTATTCCTGTTAAGACTGGTCGTAATTTAGCTATCATTATTGAAGCTGCGGCTATGAATTACCGTGCCAAAAAGATGGGTTATGATGCTACCAAAGTATTTGATAACAATTTAAATAACCTTATTAAAGAAAATTCTGGTGATAATAAACATTAATATTGCCGAGGGAGTGTTAAGATTTTGTCTTTACTAGCGTTAAACCCAATCGCTTTTAATTTAGGGCCTATTCAAGTTCATTGGTATGGAATTTTTATTGCCAGTGCTGTATTAATTGCGGTTTACTTATCAGTTAAAGAGGGACGTCATTTAGGAATCGAACCTGACAATATATACGATATGATTTTATGGGCGTTGCCAGTTGCCATTATTTGTGCACGTATTTATTATGTTGCATTTCAATGGCCATACTATAGTCAACACATGGATGAAATCGTGAAGATATGGGACGGCGGTATTGCTATCTATGGCGCTTTAATTGGCGCTGCAGTTGTAGTATTCTTATACTGTAGAAGCAAGCTTATTTCTGTTTGGGCAATGTTAGATGTTATTGCACCCACAGTAATAATGGGCCAAGGAATTGGTCGATGGGGAAACTTTATGAATCAAGAAGCTTTTGGAAACATTACCAGCTTGTCATTTTTAAAGAGTCTTCATTTACCAGGATTTATTATTCATCAAATGTTTATTGAAGGATTCTACCGTCAACCTACGTTTTTGTATGAATCCTTATGGGATTTACTAGGATTTGTTTTATTAATGAATTTACGTCATATAAATCATTTCTTTAAGCGTGGAGAAGTAGTGCTTTCATATATTATTTGGTATTCTTTCGGTCGTTTTTTTGTTGAAGGAATGCGTACCGATAGCTTAATGCTATATGGTGGAATTCGTGTTTCTCAATTATTATCAATAATTTTATTTGTCGGAGCTATTATTTTAATTTGGTATCGTCGTAAACATTATGGTAAGTTGCCATTTTATCTAGACGGTAGTCAAATTCTATAATTTAAGGAGTTCACATTATGGTAGAAAAAATTGCAGTTCTTGGTGCTGGATCATGGGGCAGTATGTTAGCTAACGTTTTAGTAGAAAACGGTAATGAAGTACGCCTATGGTCATACAAAAAATCACAAGTAGAAGAACTAAACAATCAACACACTAATGAAAAATACATTAAGAATTTTACATATCCTAAGGAATTAGTTGCTTATGATGATATGAAGGAAGCCATTCGCGGTGTTGATGACATTTTGTTTGTTGTACCTGCACAAGTCACAAGAGAAACTGCCAAGAAGGTTAACAATATTCTAAAAGAATTGGATATGAAGGTTAACATTATTCATGGTAGTAAAGGAATTGAACAAAAGACATATAAACGTATGTCAGAAGTTCTTTCTGAAGAAATTGATGATCAATATTGTAAATCAATTTCAGTGATTTCAGGTCCTAGTCAAGCAGAATCAGTTGCTAAGCATGACATTACATTAGTAACTACAGCATCAGAAAACATTAAAGATGCTGAACATGTTCAATCACTATTCATTAATGATTACTTTAGAGTTTATACAAATGACGATATTATCGGAGTAGAAATTGGAGCTGCTTTGAAGAATATCATCGCTATTGGAGCCGGAGCATTATATGGCTTAGGCTATGGAGATAATGCTAAAGCTGCCTTAATGACTCGTGGCTTAGCTGAAATCTCAAGATTAGGTACCTCTTTTGGAGCTAATCCTTTAACCTTTACTGGATTATCTGGTTTCGGAGACGTTATAGTTACCGCTACAAGTAGTGATTCACGTAACTGGCGTGCCGGATACCAATTAGGTAAAGGTGAAACATTAGATGAAATTGTTGAAAACATGGGAATGGTAATTGAAGGTATCGCTACTGCAGAAGCTGCTTATGAATTATCTAAGCAACGCGGTATTGATATGCCAATTACTACAGCAATTTACAAAGTATTGCATAAAGAAATTACTATCGACGATGCAATTTATCAATTAATGCACCGTAAAGGTAGAGCAGAATTAGATTAAAGTAAAAAAAGAAACATTAGGAGTATATACAATGAAGAAAATTAGAAAAGCAATTATCCCTGCAGCTGGATTAGGAACTAGATTTTTACCAGAAACTAAAGCTATGCCTAAAGAAATGCTACCAGTTGTGGATAAACCAGCAATTCAATTAATCGTTGAAGAAGCTATGAAGTCTGGAATTACAGATATTCTAATCATTATTGGTAAAGGTAAGAGAGCTATTGAAGACCATTTTGATTCTAATACAGAATTGGAATTAAACTTGGAAAGAAAAGGCAAAGACAAGATGTTAGAAGCTGTTAAGAAGACTAATGGTTTAAACATTTACTTCAAGCGTCAAGAACATCCTAAGGGTCTTGGTGACGCCGTTCTTACTGCTAAGAGTTTCGTAGGTAACGATCCATTTGTTATCATGCTAGGTGACGATTTAATGCAAGCAGAAACTCCATTAACTAAACAATTGATTGATAGTTATGAAAAGACTAATTCATCAACATTAGCAGTTATGAGAGTTCCTCATGAAGACACTTCTAAGTATGGTGTTATTAACCCTGCTAAGAAGGTTAGTGATGGATTATATGATGTAACTAGCTTTGTTGAAAAGCCAAATCCAGAAGACGCTCCAAGTGATTTAGCTATCATTGGTCGTTACTTATTAACACCTGATATTTTTGAAGTATTGGAACACACTAAACCTGGTAAGGGTAACGAAGTTCAATTAACTGATGCTATTGATACTCTAAACAAGAGCGGTAAAGTTTACGCACATGAATTTAAAGGTTCACGTTACGACACTGGTAACAAGTTTGGTTGGCTACAAACTAATATCGAATTTGGTCTACAACACCCAGAAGTTGCTGATCAATTGAAGTCATACATCAAAGACTTAGCTAATAAGTTGGACTAAGATTTAGTTGTGTGCTAAATAATGGACAAATTTAATTAATAATAGTAAAGTATCCTTATTAATTAAAGAGAGGGGAGCTCAATTATGGAAAAATATGATGTAATTGTTATTGGTGCGGGCCCTGGTGGAATGACCGCTGCACTTTATGCTTCTCGTGCAAACCTATCTGTTTTAATGATTGACCGTGGTATTTACGGTGGTCAAATGAACAACACAGCTGAAATTGAGAACTATCCTGGATTTAAATCTATCTTAGGTCCTGATTTGGCTAAGAAAATGTACGAAAGCTCAACTAATTTCGGTGCTAAGTATGCATATGGTACTGTTGAATCAGTTGAAGATAAAGGCAATACAAAAATTGTAAAAACTGATCAAGACAGTTATGAAACTAGTTCTGTAATTATTGGAACTGGTTCTCAATACAGAAAGCTAGGAGTTCCTGGTGAAGAAGAATACAGTGGAAAAGGTGTTTCTTACTGTGCTGTCTGTGATGGTGCTTTCTTTAAGAACCGTGAAGTAGTAGTTGTCGGTGGTGGAGATTCAGCAATTTCAGAAGCATTATACCTTGCTGGAATTGTTGCTAAAGTAACTGTAATTCACCGTCGTGATCAATTACGTGCACAAAAGGTTCTACAAGATCGTGCATTTGCTAACGATAAGATTGATTTTGTTTGGAACACTAATGTTACTGAAATCATGGGTGATAACATGAAAGTAACAGGTGTTAAGACAGTTAATAATGAAACTAACGAAGAAAAGACTATTGATGCAAATGGTGTCTTCGTATATGTTGGTAATAATCCTGTTACTGATGTATTCAGTAATTTAAACATTACCGATGAAAAAGGCTGGATTAAGACTAACGACCGTATGGAAACTTCAGTAAAAGGAATTTTTGCTATTGGTGACGTACGTGTTAAAGAATTAAGACAAGTATCTACTGCCGTTGGTGATGGTGGTATTGCTGGTCAAAATGCCTTTGAATATGTTTCATCATTAAAATAATAAAATAAAAGACTGGTAATTAATTTACCAGTCTTTTTTTGTATAAAAAGAGATAAGTAGTTTATTTTTAGAAAGTTTGTTCGTGTGGTAAAATACATTTACAAGTATGAAAAGAGAACAGACAGAAGAAAAACAAAGGAGGACTTTGTTTGGAAATAGAACGCGAGAATAATAATAAATTTGACTTAGTGTCTAACTACAAACCAACTGGAGACCAACCTGAAGCTATTAGTAGATTAACTAAAGGAGTAGAGGATGGTCAAAAGAGCCAAATTCTATTGGGTGCTACCGGTACCGGTAAAACCTTTACTATCTCTAACGTAATAAAAAATGTAAATAAACCCACTTTGATTTTGTCACACAACAAAACGTTGGCAGGACAATTGTATGGTGAATTTAAACAATTCTTCCCTAATAATGCTGTGGAATACTTTGTTAGTTATTATGACTACTACCAACCAGAAGCTTATGTACCTTCTAGTGATACTTATATTGAAAAGGATTCCTCAATAAATGATGAAATTGATAAATTACGACATGCTGCAACTAATGCATTACTAACTAGAAATGATGTAATTATTGTTGCATCTGTATCATCTATTTTTGGTTTAGGTAGTCCTAAAGAATACTACAAACATACTATTCCATTAAGTGTAGGACAACAAATCGAACGAGATGATTTATTAAGAAAATTAGTGGATATTCAATTTGATCGTAACGACATTGATTTTCAACGTGGTCGTTTTAGAGTTCATGGGGATGTGGTGGATATTTTCCCTGCATCTGGTGATGAACACGCTTTTCGAGTTGAATTCTTCGGTGATGAAATTGATTCTATTAAAGAAATCGATACATTAACTGGTGAATTTATAGGTAGAAAAGATAATATAGTTATTTTCCCTGCGACCCACTTTTTAACTGATGAACAAAACATGAATAATGCTTTGCGTAAAATTAAAAAAGAAATGCAAGAACAAGTGGCTAAATTTGAAAGTGAAGGAAAATTACTTGAAGCACAAAGATTAAAGCAAAGAACTACTTATGATATAGAAATGTTAGCTGAAATGGGTTATACCAACGGTATCGAAAATTATTCTAGATATATGGATAACCGTAAAAAGGGTGAAGCTCCTTATACATTACTAGATTTCTTCCCTGATGATTATTTATTAGTTGTGGATGAATCTCACCAAACTTTGCCACAAATAGGTGGTATGTATCATGGGGATAAAGCTAGAAAAGAACAATTAATTAAATACGGCTTTAGATTACCTAGTGCTTTGGATAATCGTCCTTTGAAGATGCCTGAATTTAAGCAAAGAGTAAACCAAGCAATCTACATGTCAGCAACTCCTGGTCCTCGTGAACTAGAAGAAACTGACCCTAAGAATGTGGTACAACAAATTATTCGTCCAACTGGACTATTAGATCCTACTGTAGAGGTTAGACCAATAATGGGACAAATGGATGATTTAGTTGGTGAAATTAATAAACGTATTGAAGCTAATGAAAGAACTTTTGTTACTACTTTGACCAAGAAAATGGCTGAAGATTTAACCGATTACTTAAAAGATTTAGGAATTAAGGTTGCTTATTTACATTCAGACATTAAGACCTTGGAAAGAACTAAAATTTTACGTGAATTACGTTTAGGAAAATATGATGTACTAGTAGGTATTAATCTATTAAGAGAAGGTATTGATGTTCCTGAAGTTTCATTAGTAGCAATTTTAGATGCTGATAAGGAAGGTTTCTTACGTAATGAACGTTCATTAATTCAAACTATCGGTAGAGCTGCTAGAAACGAACATGGTGCAGTTATTATGTATGCTGATTACACCACTGAATCTATGCAAAAAGCTATTGATGAAACTGCTAGAAGAAGAAAAATTCAAATTCAATACAATAAAGATCATGGAATTACTCCACATACTATTAAGAAGCCAATTCGTGATTTGATTAGCTATGATAACAAGGATGACAATGATAATAATGAAGATCATTCATTTGTTGAATCTGATTTCCAAAAGCTATCTAAGAAGGATCAAAAACGTATGTTGGAAACTCTAACCAAAGAGATGAAACATGCAGCTGCCAAATTAGATTTCGAAAAAGCGGCATCGCTTCGTGATACAGTAATGGAATTAAAGAGTGAAATGTAAAAGAGGGAGGCTTCCTTTTGAAAAACGACAAAATTGTTATAAAGGGTGCACGAGCACATAATTTAAAAAATGTGAATGTTTCTATTCCTAAAAATAAATTAACTGTAATGACTGGTTTGTCAGGATCTGGAAAAAGTTCTTTAGCATTCGATACTTTGTATGCAGAAGGACAAAGACGTTATGTAGAAAGTTTATCTTCATATGCCAGACAATTTTTAGGACAAATGGATAAACCTGATGTAGATTCTATTGAAGGATTAAGTCCGGCAATTGCTATTGATCAAAAGACTACTTCCAAGAATCCACGTTCTACCGTAGGAACGGTTACAGAAATAAATGATTACTTTAGATTGCTATGGGCTAGAGTAGGGACACCAATCTGTCCTAATGATGGAACCAAGATTACTAGACAATCTATTGACCAAATGATTGACGAAGTTATGCAATTACCAGAAAGAACTAAGTTACAAATTTTGTCACCCATAGTTAGAGACAAACGTGGCCAACAAAAGAAAGTTATTGAAAAAATTAAACGTGAAGGTTTTGTACGTTACCGTGTAGATGGTGAAGTACATGAAGTAGAAGATGACGTAGAGTTGGAAAAAAACAAGCGTCATAATATTGATATTGTGGTGGATAGAATCATCGTTAAAGATGGAATTAATTCACGACTATCTGATTCATTAGAAACTGCTTTACGTTTAAGTGGAGGATATGCAGTAGCTGATTTAATGGGTCATGGAGATAATCTTATCTTCTCTGAACATTATGCTTGTCCACTTTGTGGATTTACAGTTAGTGAACTAGAACCTAGATTGTTCTCATTTAATTCACCTATTGGTGCATGTCCTGAATGTGATGGATTAGGAGTTAAGTTAGAAGTCGATGAAAGTTTAGTAGTTCCAGATAAAAACAAGACACTAAACGAAGGTGCCATTGAACCATGGAATCCTATCAGTTCAAAATTTTATCCTAGCTTATTAGAACAAGCTTGTGCAGCATTTGGAGTGGATATGGATACTCCTTTTAAGAAGTTGCCTAAGAAGCAAAGAGACCTAGTATTATATGGATCTAATGGAAAAGAATTTCATTTCCATTTCAATAGTAGTTTTGGTGGTGTTCGTGATACTGATGCTCCATTTGAAGGGGTTATGAATAACGTTGATCGTCGCTACCGTGAAACTAATAGTGATTTTACTAGGGGACAAATGCGTAAATTCATGACTGAATTAACTTGTCAAACCTGTCATGGTTACCGTTTAAATCCTGAAGCAATTAGTGTAAAAATTGACGGATTAAATATTAGCCAAGCTGCTGATTTAGACGTGATGAAAGAATTAGATTTCTTTAAGCAACTTCATTTTGGTAAAAAAGATTCAGTAATAGCCAAACCAATCTTAAAAGAAATCATAGATCGTCTTACTTTCTTAAAGAACGTGGGATTAGATTACTTAACTTTATCTAGATCTGCTGGAACTTTATCTGGTGGTGAATCTCAAAGAATTCGTTTAGCTACTCAAATTGGATCTAATTTATCAGGTGTATTGTATGTATTGGATGAACCATCTATTGGATTACACCAACGTGATAATGACCGTTTGATTTCATCATTAAAATCTATGCGTGATTTAGGAAACACCTTAGTTGTAGTAGAACATGGTGAAGATACTATGCGCTCCGCAGATTACATTGTAGATATTGGTCCAGGAGCTGGAGCTAATGGTGGAAAGATAATGGCAGTGGGTACACCTAAAGAAATTGAAGAAAACGATAATTCATTAACTGGACAATATTTATCTGGTAAGAAATTTATTCCAGTTCCTTTGAAACGTCGTAAAGGTAATGGAAAGAAAATTAAAGTTACCGGTGCGCAAGAAAACAACTTGAAAAATATTACTGCAGAAATTCCTTTAGGTGAATTTAACGTAGTTACTGGTGTTTCAGGTTCTGGTAAATCTACATTAATCAACCGTATTATGAAGCGTGCATTGGCACAAAAGATGAATAATAATTCTCAAAAGCCAGGTAAGTACAAATCTATTTCTGGTTATAAAAATATTGGTAAGTTAATTAATATTGATCAAAGCCCTATAGGAAGAACTCCACGTAGTAATCCTGCTACTTATACAGGTGTTTTTGATGATATTAGAAACTTATTTACTGAAACTAATGAAGCTAAATTACGTGGATACAAGAAAGGCAGATTTAGTTTTAATGTAAAAGGTGGAAGATGTGAAACTTGTCATGGGGATGGAATTCTAAAAATTGAAATGAATTTCTTACCTGATGTTTATGTACCTTGTGAAGTATGTCATGGAACTCGTTATAATGCGGAAACATTGGAAGTTGAATACAAAGGTAAGAACATTGCTGAAGTATTAGATATGACAGTTGATCAAGCACTTGATTTCTTCTCAGCAATTCCTAAAATCACTAGAAAGCTAAAAACTATTGATGAAGTAGGATTGGGATATGTGAAATTAGGACAATCAGCTACTACTTTATCTGGTGGTGAAGCACAACGTATGAAATTGGCTGCTGAATTGTATAAGAAATCAGCCGGAAATAATTTATATATTTTAGATGAACCTACTATCGGATTACACACTGATGACATTAAACGTTTATTAGTGGTATTGCATGAATTAGTAGATCAAGGTAATACTGTGGTAATTATTGAACATAATTTGGATGTAATTAAAACCGCTGATCATATCATTGATTTAGGACCCGAAGGAGGAGACGGTGGTGGTGAAATTATTGCTACCGGAACCCCTGAAGAAGTGGTTAAGGAAAAGAAGAGTTATACGGGTCAATATTTAGCAGAAGTATTAAAACGAGATACTGAAAGAACTATAAAAGCTAATAAAAATAAGTAATAAAAGAGGCGCTGTTTAGCGCTTTTTTTATTGTATTATAAATGACACACCCGGGTATGTGTGTTACAATAACTTAGTTAATGATTTTAGAAGGGAGGGGCACCATTGAATAAAAAAGATTTATCTCGAAAGCCACAAATAGTTGTTATTGGTGGTGGAACGGGATTACCAGTGATTCTAAATAATTTAAAACAACAAGATGTTGAAATAACAGCTATTGTTAATGTCGCAGATGACGGAGGATCATCTGGTAGATTAAGTAAAGGAATCAATGCTGTTCCTCCTGGTGATATTAGAAATGTTTTAACTTCATTGTCTAATTTATCAAAAGAAGAACTTAAATTATTTCAATACCGATTTAAAAATAACGACAGTTTCTTATCTGGACATTCACTTGGTAATTTAGTAATTGCTGCTTTATCTGAAATGAAGGGCGATATTAATACTGCTGTGGAATTTTTAAGTAGTATGATGAAAATCACAGGAAAAGTATATCCAGCAACTAACGAAAGATTGCAACTATGTGCTGAATTTCAAGATGGTACACAAATGTCAGGTGAATATGAAATAACTTATGCTGATAAAAAAATTAAGCGAGTTTGGGTAGAATGCTTTGATAAGAAAAGTATTCCAGAAGCTGATGAACAAGTTATTCAGGCTATATTAAATGCTGATGAAATAGTATTAGGACCTGGTAGTTTATTTACAAGTATCTTACCTAATTTAATGATTAATAATCTGGGAAAAGCGGTTATTAAATCTAAAGCTAAAATTATATATATTTGCAATATTATGACGCAGTTAGGGGAAACAGATGGATTTACAGATGCAGATCATGTGGCAGTTTTAAATAGACATATGCATTGTAATTTTATTGATACTGTGATTGTAAATACTGAACCGGTACCTGTGGAAAAAATTGATTATCAGAAATTTAATGAAATTTGTAAACCAGTAAAACACGATCAATTATCACTGGAAAAAATGGGATGCAACACCATTGTAGGTAATTTCTTGCAGATTAATAATCATGGTGTATTTCATAATGGAAGATTGGTAGCAGAGCAGTTAGTAGATTTGTTGACAAGAAAGTAAGGCGGCGAGGACATTGTCATACGCAAGTGAAGTGAAAAAAGAACTTACTACTTTAGAAGTTCATCGAGAAAATGCTAAGGCAGAGTTAATGGCTTTGATTCGTATGAATGGATCGATTTCATTATCTAATCAAAAAATCATTTTGAATATCCAAACTGAAAATCCTGCAATAGCACGAAGAATTTATAGATTGATTTTAGAATTTTATGACGTAGAAAGTAAATTAGTTGTAAGAAAGAAAATGAAGTTAAATAAAAACAACGTCTATGTCGTAAGAATTATGTATCATGCTAAAGATATTTTGGATGATTTAGGTATTTTTGATAATTATCAAATTGTCGAAAGAGTTCCTATTGAAATGCTAAAAAATGATGCACAAGTTAGATCATATTTGAGGGGAGCTTTCTTAGCAGGCGGTTCAGTTAATAATCCAGAAACTTCTAGATATCATCTTGAAATTTATTCATTATATGAGGAACACAATGATATGATTTCAGAAATGATGAATGGTTATGAATTGAATTCTAGAACCACTGATCGTAGAAGTGGATATATCACTTATTTGAAGGAAGCTGAAAAGATTGCTAACTTCTTACAGTTAATTGGTGCTACTAACGCCATGCTTAAATTTGAAGATGTTCGAATTATGCGTGACATGAGAAATTCTGTTAACAGATTGGTTAACTGTGAGAATGCCAATATGAATAAGGTAGCTAATGCATCTACTAAACAATTAGCTAATATAAAATACATTGAAGAAACCATTGGACTAGATAAATTGCCAGAAAAATTATATGAAGTGGCAGTTACTAGGGTTAAAATGCCGGAAGTTAGTTTAAAAGAATTAAGCGAATCATTGCCTAGTGGTAGTATTTCTAAATCAGGAATTAATCATCGACTAAGAAAAATTAATGATTTTGCTGAAAAACTAAGAGAAGGATCGATATAATAAAAAAAGCTAACCAAGCGAATTGCTTGGTTAGCTTTTTATTTGTAAAAATTATTATTTTCTTTCAGAACTGTTAGTCATAATGCTATCGATTAGACCATAGTCAACTGCTTCTTGAGCGCTTAAGTACTTATCACGTTCAGTATCGCGGTTAACCTTTTCAATGCTTTGTCCAGAGTTTTGAGCTAGAATTTCATTAATCATCTTTCTAGTCTTCAAAATAGATTCAGCAGCAATAGCAATTTCAGTTTGTTGACCTTGAGCACCACCAGAAGGTTGGTGAATTAATACTTCTGAATGAGGTAATGCAAAACGTTTACCCTTAGTACCAGAAGAAGCCAAGACACTGGCCATTGAAGCAGCCATACCCATAACGATAGTTTGAACATCTGCTTTAACAAACTTCATAGTATCGTAAATGGCCATACCGGCAGTAACTACACCACCAGGTGAGTTAATGTATAGGTAAATATCCTTTTCAGAATCTTGTGCATCTAGGAATAATAGTTGAGCAATAATGGTATTAGCCATATTGTCTTCGATTGGACCTGATAGCATAATGATTCTATCTTTTAGTAGTCTTGAGTAAATGTCATAAGCACGTTCACCACTTGATGATTGTTCAATGACAGTTGGGACTAAATTCATAATTGTTTCCTCCCTTATCTTCTTTATAAATTATTTTAATTTTATATCAATGGTCAAGTAAGGTCAATTTATTTGATTGACCTTAAACCAATGCATCTGGGGGGAATCGAACCCTCATTTTAAGAACCGGAATCTTACGTGCGATCCATTACACTACAGATGCGATTAACAAACCAACTATAAAGGAAAAAAGGGCAAAATTCAAGCTCGGAAAGCCACGTAAATAAAGGTAAGAAAGAGATTTGCAAACTTAAATTAGCACTGATATACTAAGAGTGTAAGGTTTTCATATTACTTAGCAGATAATAGTTACTATTTAGTAATTATTATTTTCTGATAACTAAGCCAGTTCTATGGACGACTTAGCTAAAATGTAGTAATATTTAATCCGTACGTAGTACTCAAATTTATTTCTCTAGGGGGAAAACAGTTATGACTGTAAAAATTGGTATTAACGGTTTTGGTCGTATCGGTCGTTTGGCTTTCAAACGTATCCACGAACTAAACTCAGACGAAATTGAAGTTGCTGCTATCAATGATTTAACAACTCCTTCAATGCTTGCATATTTACTAAAATATGATTCTACTCACGGTAAGTTCCCAGGTGAAGTTTCTTCAACTGATAACGGTATCGTTGTAGACGGTAAAGAAATTCCAGTTTACGCTGAAAAGAATGCCGCTGACCTACCATGGGTTAAGAATGATGGTGTTGACTTTGTACTAGAATGTACAGGTTTCTACACTTCAGAAGAAAAATCACAAGCTCACTTAGACGCTGGTGCAAAACGTGTTCTAATTTCAGCACCTGCTGGTCAAATTAAGACTGTTGTTCCTGGTGTTAACTTGGATACTCTAAATGCTGACGACAAGATCGTTTCAGCTGGTTCATGTACTACAAGTAGTATCGCTCCTTCAGCATACTTCTTAAACAAAGACTTTGGTATCAAAGTTGGTACTATGACTACTATCCATGCATTTACTTCAACACAAGCTATCCTAGATGGCCCTCGTGGTAAGAAGTACAGAAACAACCGTACTGCTTCAACTAACACTATTCCTCACTCAACTGGTGCTGCTAAGGCTCTAGGTCTAGTTATCCCAGAACTAAACGGTAAGTTGAATGGTGTTGCTCAACGTGTTGGTATCGTTGACGGTTCATTGACTGAATTAACAGCTATCGTTGACAAGAAGAACGTTACTGCTGATGAAATCAATGCTAAGATGAAGGAACACACTGACGGTAACGAAGCATTTGGTTACAATGATGAACCAATTGTTTCAAGTGATATCATTGGTGATACTCACGGATCAGTATTTGATGCTACTCAAACTGATGTAACTACTGTTGGTGATGACCAATTAGTTAAGGTATGGACTTGGTACGATAACGAATGGGGCTTCACTTGCAACATGGTTCGTACTCTATTACACTTTGCTAAACTTTAATCTTAATTAAAGCTCTTGAGCAATAATGAAAGGTGGAGGGGGCATTTGCCTCCTCCATTTTTTATTAAAATTTTGAATTTCATGGATAAATGAAGTATATTGAAATTGTTACAAATAATAATTATTTGGGAGGTAATCTAGATTGGCTAAGACTGTTGTTTCTGATTTAGATTTAAAAGGCAAAAAAGTTTTAATGCGTGTCGACTTCAACGTTCCTATTAAGGAAGGCGTTGTTGGTGATACTAGTCGTATTGTTGGTGCTATTCCAACTATCAAATACGTTGTTGAACATGGTGGAAAGGCCGTACTATTCTCACACTTAGGTAGAATTAAGAGTGAAGACGACAAGGAAGGTCTTTCACTACGTCCAGTTGCTGAAAAGCTATCTGAACTAATTAACAAGCCTGTTACTTTCGTTCCTGAAACTGAAGGTAAAAAACTTGAAGATGCTGTTAATAACATGAATGACGGTGACATTGTATTAGTACAAAACACTCGTTATGAAGATGTTGTTAATGGTGAAAACGTAAAGCGTGAATCTGGTAACGATCCTAAATTAGGTGAATACTGGGCTTCATTAGGTGACTGCTTTGTAAACGATGCATTCGGTACTGCTCACCGTCAACACGCTTCAAACGTTGGTATTGCAAAAGCTATGGAAGCAAACAACAAACCTGTTGCTGCTGGTTTCTTAATGGAAAAAGAAATTAAGTTTATCGGTGGTGCCGTTAACGATCCTAAGCGTCCATTTGTTGCCATCTTAGGTGGTGCAAAGGTTTCTGATAAGATTGGTGTTATCGACAATCTATTAGGTAAAGCTGACAAGATCATTATCGGTGGTGGAATGACTTACACATTCTACGCTGCTAAAGGTTACAAGATTGGTAACTCATTAGTTGAAAAGGATAAGATTGACACTGCTAAGGAAATCTTAGAAAAGGGTGGAGACAAGATTGTTCTACCTGTTGACTCTGTCGTAGCTCCTGAATTTAACAATGATGCACCTACACAAGTTGTTGGTGAAGATATTCCTGATGGACAAATGGCATTAGACATTGGTCCTAAGAGTATCAAACTATTTGAAGATGTTCTAAGAAACGCTAAGACTGTTGTTTGGAATGGACCTATGGGTGTATTCGAAATGAGCAACTTTGCTAAAGGTACTTTAGCTGTTGGTAAGTTCTTAGGTGACTTAAACGAAGCTACTACTGTTGTTGGTGGTGGTGACTCAACTGCTGCATGTAACGAACTAGGTGTAGCTGACAAGCTATCACACGTTTCAACTGGTGGTGGAGCTTCACTAGAATACATGGAAGGTAAGACCTTACCAGGTATCGCTTCAATTACTGATAAATAAAAATAATAATTTTAAAGATTCGATGTTTACCATCGAATCTTTTTTTGTATAATATAGTTTAAGCAAAAATAGTAAGATATATTACAATGCTTAAAGCATCATAAGTGATAAAATTGAAGAGTGGTGTTATATCCTAAACATGAATTATGAATTAGGAGGAGGTAAATAATGAGAACTCCTTTTATTGTGGGAAACTGGAAAATGAATTTAACTATGAAACAAGTTGATGATTTTCTAGATACAATTAAAGGACAGCTTCCTGATCCAAATAATGTAGAATGTGCAATTGCTGCATCATCTATTTATTTGGATAAACTAACTGAATATTGTAAAAATGATGTTCATTTAAAGGCCGCTGCACAGAATTGCTTTTATAAAAATTCTGGTGCATACACAGGAGAAGTTAGTCCTATGGCAATTGCTGACATGGGCGTTTCGTATGTTATGTTAGGACATTCAGAACGCAGAAAGTATTTCCATGAAAGCAATCAAATGATTAATAAAAAGGTTAAAGCTGTATTATCAAATGGTATGGTGCCTATCATTTGTTGTGATGAAACTATGGCAAAACGTAAAACATATGATGAAATGAATTGGGTAGTAAATCCTGTTATTGAAGCTCTTAAGGGAGTATCTGCTGAGGATGCTAAGAAAATAGTCATTGGCTACGAACCAAGTTGGGCTATTGGAACTGGTAAATCAGCAAGTGGTAAAGAAATTGAAGAAGCTTGCTTTTTAATCAGAGAGACTATTCAAGATTTATATGGTAAAGAAGTTTCTGATTTAGTAAGAATTGTATATGGTGGCAGTGTTAATGCTAAAAATGTAAAAGAAATTATGAGCCAACCTGATGTTGATGGCGTATTGCCTGGTACCAGCAGTTTGAAGCCAGAAGATTTTATAAAAATAACTAATTTTGGAAAATAATTTAATTTATATACAAGTTTTTCATTGCAAGTTTAGCGTTAAAATAATAAAATAAAAGTAGCCTTGATTCCGAGGTAACAACTTTCATTAAGGAGAGAATAAAATGTCAATTATTTCAGATATTTATGCTCGAGAAGTTTTAGATTCTCGTGGAAATCCTACAGTTGAAGTAGAACTATATACTGAAGCAGGTGCTATGGGACGCGGTATCGTTCCTTCAGGTGCTTCTACCGGTGAACACGAAGCCGTTGAATTACGTGACGGTGACAAGAACCGTTACATGGGTAAAGGTGTTACTAAGGCTGTTAACAACGTTAATAACATTATTGCTAAAGAAATTGTTGGTTACGATGTAACTGACCAAGTTGCTATTGACCAAGCAATGATCAAGTTAGACGGTACTCCTAACAAAGGTAAGTTAGGTGCTAACGCTATTCTTGGTGTTTCATTAGCTGCTGCACGTGCTGCTGCTGATGAACTAGGTGTTCCTTTGTACAACTACCTTGGTGGTTTCAATGGACACGTATTACCAACACCAATGATGAACGTTATCAATGGTGGTAAGCATGCCAACAACAAGGTTGACTTCCAAGAATTTATGATTATGCCTGTTGGTGCAAAGACTGTTAAAGAAGCCGTACGTATGGGTTCTGAAACATTCCACAACTTAAAGGCTATTTTAAACGAAAAAGGTTACTCAACTGCCGTAGGTGACGAAGGTGGTTTTGCTCCTGATTTGAAGAACAACGAAGAACCATTCGAAATTCTAGTTGAAGCTATCCAACGTGCTGGATACAAGCCAGGTAAAGATGTTTCAATCGCATTTGACTGTGCTGCTTCAGAATTCTACGATGCAGATACTAAGAAGTACAACCTAGTAGGTGACGGTAAGTCATACTCTGCTGATGAATTTGTTACATTACTAGAACAATTAGTAGACAAATACCCAATCATCTCAATCGAAGATCCATTGGATGAAAACGAATGGGAAGACTGGCAAATGGCTACTAAGCGCTTAGGTAAGAAAGTACAAATCGTTGGTGATGACCTATTTGTAACTAACACTAACTACCTAAGAAAAGGTATCAAGATGGGCGTTTCAAATGCTATCTTAATCAAGCTAAACCAAATTGGTACTTTAACAGAAACTGTAAATGCTGTTGAAATGGCTAAAGAAGCTGGTTACACAGCTATCATCTCACACCGTTCTGGTGAAACTGAAGATACTACAATTTCTGACTTAGTTGTTGCTCTAAATGCTGGTCAAATTAAGACTGGTTCAATGAGCCGTGGCGAACGTATCGCTAAGTACAACCAATTAATGAGAATTGAAGATCAATTAGGTTCAGTTGCTGAATACAAAGGTATTCACTCATTCTACAACCTAACTGAAGAAGCTCGTAACAACATTGTTAACAAATAATTGATTGTTACTAACTTATAAAGAAGCGTTGATTTTATCAACGCTTCTTTTTTATACATAATTTCATGTGGTATGATTAATATACTAGAAAAAGAGGCGAATGTAGTTTGAAATGGGACAATTTAAGACGTTTTAAATCAGTTTTGTATGGAATGGTTATAGGAATAATTGTCGGCTTTGTAGTTAGCTTTTTTAGAATCTCAATAGAAGCATTATCAAGTCAGATATTAAAATTAGCTCATTTTTCTATACATAACTTATTAGGAGTAGTTATTTTAATATTAATTAATCTATTAATAGCGATATTCGTTTATGGATTAATTAAGTCAGATCCTAATATAAAAGGTTCAGGTATTCCTCAAGTAGAAGGGCAATTAAATGGTGAACTAGATTATTCTTGGCTATCTGTACTAATTAAGAAGTTCATAGGTGGAGTATTATCTATTTCTAGTGGACTTTTCTTGGGTAGAGAAGGTCCTTCTATTCAATTAGGAGCTTCGGCTGCACAAGGATTTGCATCTATAACTCATAAAAAGGGAGTTAGTAAAGATTGTATTATTGCTGGTGGATCAGCAGCAGGATTATCAGCAGCATTTAATGCACCAATAGCTAGTACGTTGTTTGTATTAGAAGAGATTTATCATAACTTTTCCACACCAGTTTGGTTAGTGGCTTTGTCAGCTTCTATTAGTTCTAACTTTGTTTCTACGGCTATTTTCGGAAAAATACCGGTTTTGCATATGAGTTATTCACAAGTGATTCCATTACATATATATCCTTATTTAATTTTATTGGGGATAATGTTAGGAATCGGTGGAAGAATTTATGAGTTATGCACATTGCACATCAATGAATGGTACAAAAAACTTAATAAGATTCCTGAAATAGTTTGGATTTTATTGCCATTTTTCTTGGTTATTCCTTTAGATATGTATTTGCCACACATAGTAGGTGGTGGTAGTGGATTAGTACTTAGAATTGCACAAATTGCTCCATCTATGAGTACCTTAATTTTGTTCTTATTAATTAGATTTTCTTTCTCTATTCTGTCTTATGCAACTGGGTTGCCTGGTGGGATATTCTTACCAATGTTAACGCTAGGAGCGTTGTTAGGTGGCATTTTTGCCAGAATTTTGATTAGTTTGCATGTATTGCCTGATACTTATTTTGTTAACTTCATTATTATTTCTATGAGCGGCTTTTTTGCTTGTATCAGTAAATCACCATTTACAGCTATCTTGTTGATAACTGAAATGGTAGGATCATTACAAAATCTAATGGCATTAGCTTTTGTCACTTTAATAGCTTATGAAGTTACCGATTTATTAGGTGGAAGTCCCATTTATAACGAAATGCTACAAAAATTACTTAGTCCGCAAGAATTATCCACTAGTGGAAAACTAGTTAATATGTTTTTCTCAGTTCAATTGGGTTCACAATTAGCTGACAAAAAGGTTAAAGATGTTCAATGGCCAGAGGGATGCATAGTATGCAGTATTACTAGAAATGAAAAATCATTAATTCCTGATGGTGAAACTGTTATTAAAGCTGGGGATAACATTGAATTATCCACTAATAGAGATAATAGGGGTTATGTTTATACACATGTGGAAAAACTAGCTCTAAATTGATGACTTTTTACTTATAGCTTTAATTGGAAAGATTTAATTTATTATGATACACTTAACAGTAAAGTTAAAAGTTAAAAATGAAACCTATTTAATATTAGGTAGGAGGCAACGAATTGTACAATTTCTTAATGGATATAATTTGGATTGACAGTATATTGATTATTATTGCTGTCTTAATGCAACCAGCTAAGACTAATAATGATGCAATGTCTTCTCTAACCGGTGGTGCCGATGATTTGTTTGCGCATGCTAAGCCACGTGGTTTCGAAGCATTTATGCAAAAAGTAACAGTAGTATTACTAATTATTTTCTTTGCGTCAGCATTAGGTTTAGTTGTATTGTCATCTCATTAGTTTGTAAAACTCCTGTGATTAGCAGGAGCTTTTTTTATCTAAGTCATTATTTTTTATGACAGATGGTATAAAAATGTTAGAATAGTGCTTAAGAGTTGTCGTATTTGATTTTGATCAAAAATATTAAAAATAATGAGGAATATGTTGTGGAAGAAAATAGTTTAAAACAAGAAATTCATGCAGTTTTACAAAAATTTCCTACTAAGGAATTTTCTGTAGAAAACTTAGCAGATGAATTAGGATATCATGGTGCTAATGCATTTAAACTAATCGTACAAGCATTAGCGGTTTTAGAACGCGAAGAAAGTGCGCTAGTTACCGAAGCAGGTAATTTTAAATTAAATGCACAAGGTGCAAAAATTCAAGGAACTTTTCATGCTAATCCAAAGGGATTTGGTTTCGTAAATTACGATGAAAACTTAGATGATGCCTTTATTGCACCTGATAATACTTTACATGCCATGAATGGTGACACTGTTGAAATGGAAATTGTGAAACGTGCCGACCAAAATTCTGGTAAAGGACCTGAAGGTAAAGTTACCAACATTGTAGGACGTAATTATGAACAAGTAGTTGGTGAATTTACTAAAACCGATGATGACAAAGGTTATGTAGGTCAAGTTAAGTTAAAAGAAAAGAAGTTAATGAATTATAACTTCTATGTAACTGGGGTAGGTTTAAAACCAACTCCCGGTGAAGTTGTAACTGCCGAAATTACAGAATATCCAAGTGAAGACCATCCTGACTACATGGTAGGTATTGCTAAGGAAGTAATCGGTAGTGTGGATGATCCTGGAATTGATATTTTACAAATTGTGTATGCACACAATATACCAGCTCAATTCCCAGAAGATGTTTTACAAGAAGCAGATGCTATTCCTGAAACTATTAGTGAAGAAGAAAAAGCTGGAAGAGAAGATGTAACTGATCAAGATTTAGTTACTATTGATGGTGAATCTTCTAAAGACTTGGATGATGCGGTTACAGTTTGGAAATTACCAAATGGTAACTATCATTTAGGTGTTCATATTGCGGATGTTTCACATTACGTTAAGCCAGGAAGTCTTTTAGATGAAGAAGCATACAAGCGTGGAACTTCTACCTACTTAACAGATAGAGTTATTCCTATGCTTCCAAGAAGATTATCTAATGGAATTTGTTCATTAAACGAAGGTGAACTTCGTTTATGTATGAGTTGTGAAATGGAAATTAATCCAGCCGGAAATGTGGTTAAACACCGTATTCATCCTAGTGTTATGAAATCTAAGGCTAGAATGACATATAAGGCAGTTAATGACATTTTAGAAGCTCATGATGAAAAAACTATGGAAAAATATAAAGATTTAGTTCCTATGTTTGAAGAAATGGGCGAATTACACAAGATTTTATACAAACAACGTCGTCGTCGTGGTGCCATTGATTTTGATGACAATGAAGCAGAAATTATTTGTGATGAAAATGGACACCCAATTGACATTAAAGTAAGAGTTAGAGGTACAGCTGAAAGAATGATTGAATCATTTATGCTTGCAGCTAACGAAACTGTTGCCGAACATTATTGCAAGAAACACGTACCATTTGTTTACCGTGTTCACGAAACTCCAGATGGTGAACGTGTTAAGAATTTCTTTGAATTCTTGAGTGCATTCGGTGTTGATGTTAAGGGTGATCCAGATCACTTGAAACCCAAGGTATTACAAAATGTATTAAAGAAGGTTGCTGGTAAGCCAGAAGAAGCTGCTGTATCAGTTATGATGCTAAGAAGTTTAAAGCAAGCTAGATACACTGACCAACCATTAGGACACTTTGGTTTAGGTGCTGAATATTATACTCACTTTACTTCACCAATTAGAAGATACCCTGATACTATGGTTCATCGTCTAATTCATCATTATGAAGATAAAGGAATTAATGCTGAATCTAAGGCTAAGTATGGTAACTTGCTAGAAGAAATTGGTGATCATTCATCTAAATGTGAACGTCGTTCTGTAGATGCTGAACGTGATACTGATGCAATGAAGAAGGCTGAATATATGGCTGACCATATCGGTGAAGAATTTGATGCTACAGTAAGTTCTGTATTGAAGTTTGGTATGTTTGTTGAATTAGACAACACTGTAGAAGGACTTGTTCACATTAGTCGTATGAAAGATGATTATTATGAATTCATTGAAAAGTATCTAGCATTAGTTGGTCGTAATACCCATAGAACATACCGTATTGGACAACCTATTAGAGTTAAGGTAGTTAATGTGGATGTTGACCAAAGTGCTGTTGACTTTGATATTGTAAATCCAGAAGATGCTCCTTTATCTAAATTAAAGGCTGAAAGTCATAATAACGGAGCACATGGTCGTAACAACCATCGTCGTGGTGATCGTCGTAATAACAATAATCACCGCAACAACAAACGTGGTAAATATGGTCATAATCGTTCTAGAAATAATAACCATCATGGTCGTAATAACTCTAGACATTAATGAATTCGGATTTCAGAGGTGATTTGAAATGGCGAAGAAAAAAAGAACCCAAAACGATAAGAATTTGATGGCCCAAAATCGTAAGGCTCGTCATGATTATCGAGTACTACAAACCTATGAAGCAGGAATTGCACTTACTGGAACTGAAATTAAATCTATTCGTGCTCGTCGCATTAATATTAAAGATGGATTTGCACAAATTAGAGATGGACAACCTACTTTGATGAATGTTCATATTAGTGAATATGCACAAGGTAATCAATTTAACCATGATCCATTAAGAAATCGTAAGTTACTACTACACAAACAAGAAATCAAACGTTTGGCTAGAGAAACTGATAAAAAGGGAATTACTTTAATTCCACTTAAGGTTTATCTAAAAAAAGGTTTCGCAAAAGTATTGTTAGGAGTAGCTGAAGGTAAGCGTGATTACGATAAGCGTGAAACTATAAAGAGACGTGATCAAGAACGAGAAATTTCTCGTGTATTGAAAAAACGTCGTTAAAAAAAGCCCTTTATTAATAAAGGGCTTTTTTTGTAAATATGATTTAGCTAATAATTATGATAGAATTGTAATGAGGTGTTGAAAGTGAAACCTTTTATTCACAATGACTGGTGGGAAGTATTAAAGCCAGAATTTGAAAAATCATATTATCAAGAATTAAGAAAATTTTTAGTAAATGAATACCAACATTATGATATTCATCCAGATGCTGATAAAATATATGAAGCCTTTGAATGGACACCATTTTCAAAAGTAAAAGTAGTTATTTTAGGACAAGATCCATATCATGAACCTAATCAGGCTCATGGATTGAGTTTTTCTGTATTACCTGGTGTAAAGATTCCACCTTCATTGCGTAATATATATAAGGAACTACAAAGTGATTTAGGGGTAAAACCTGTTAATCATGGCTATTTAGAAAAATGGGCAAAACAAGGTGTTTTGTTATTAAATTCAGTACTAACTGTACGTAATGGGGTAGCATTCTCACATAAATCCAAGGGATGGGAACAACTAACTGATAAAGCAATCGAAAAATTATCAGAACGTCCTGAACCAGTGGTATTTATCCTTTGGGGAAGAGCTGCTAGAAATAAAATAAAATTGATTAACACTAATACTAATATTGTTATTCAATCAGCACATCCTAGTCCACTTTCTGCTAATCGTGGATTCTTTGGTTCTAGACCATTCTCTAAAACCAATACAGCATTAAAATCTATAGGTGAAAAACCAATTGATTGGCAGTTACCAGAACATGTAGATAATCATTAGGAGGAAGAAAAATGAGTTTATTAGACGAATTAAAAGCAAAAATTAATGGATTAAACAAACGTATTGTTTTTCCAGAAGGTGACGATATTAGAATTATTGAAGCAGCTAGCCGATTAGCTGATGAAAAACTAATTCACCCAATTTTATTAGGAAATCCAGAAAAAATTGCTGCTAATGCTAAAGATTTTAATTTAGATAATGTAGAAATTTTAGATATTGATAATTATCCAAAAGATGATTATGAAGAAATGCTAGATGCATTAGAAGAACGTCGTAACGGTAAGAATACTCGTGAACAACTTGCTGGATGGTTAAAAGATCCTAATTACTTTGGTACTATGTTAGTTTACATGGATAAGGTAGATGGAATGGTTTCAGGTGCTGCACATGCAACTGGAGATACAGTTCGTCCTGCATTACAAATTATTAAAACTAAACCAGGTATGCGTCGTATTTCTGGTTCATTCTTATTACAAAAGGGTGATACTAGATATGTATTTGCTGATTGTGCAATTAATTTAGACTTAGATGCAGCTGGTATGGTTGAAGTTGCTAAACAAAGTGTAATTACTGCTAAGCAATTCAATATTGATCCTAAAGTAGCATTTTTAAGTTTCTCAACTAAGGGTTCTGCTAAAGGTGATATGGTAACTAAGGTTCAAGAAGCTGCTGAAATGGCTAAATCTGAACTAGATGTACCTTCTGATGGTGAATTACAATTTGATGCTGCTTTAGTACCAGAAGTTGCCAAGAGCAAAGCACCAGATTCAAAAGTCGCTGGTAATGCTAATGTATTTGTATTCCCTGAATTACAATCAGGAAACATTGGATACAAGATTGCTCAACGTTTAGGTGGCTTTGAAGCATTTGGACCATTGCTACAAGGATTAGCTAAACCAGTTTCTGACTTATCTAGAGGTTGTGTAGCAGAAGACGTTTACAACGTAGCTATTATTAATGCAATTCAATCATTGTAAAATGAGGAGGTAATGATTCTTGAAAAAAGTAAATGTAGAATCTCCTGAAGAAACAATGGAATATGGGAATAAACTTTCCCAATACTTGGCACCTAAAGATGTTATTTTGTTAGATGGTGATCTTGGTGCAGGTAAAACTACCTTTACCAAAGGATTGGCTAAAGGATTAGGCATTAAACGTAATATAAAAAGTCCTACTTTTACTATTATTCGTGAATATAAAGGTGGTCGTTTGCCACTATATCATATGGATATTTACCGTTTAGATGACGGTAGTGGGGATGAATTAGGCCTTGAAGAATATTTCAATGGTGATGGTGTAAATGTCATTGAATGGTCTAAGTATATAGCTGATGAATTACCTGACAATTATTTAAAGATTATTTTTAAACGTGATGACAGCAAGAGCGAAAATTACAGAACAATATCTTTTGAACCTAAAGGAAAACGATTTGAAGATATGGTAGAAAAGGTTTTTGAATAATCGTAATGATTAATTCTACTGACATAAATGTAAAAATTGCTCAACCGCATGATGCTGAAGAAGTTATACAACTGTTAAGCCAATTAAAATCAGAATCGGATTCTTTTACTATTGATCCTAAATTAGGTGAACTACCGGTAGAAGCTCAGGCAAGAGAAATTATGTTAATTAATCAAACTAGAAGCTTCTTGATGGTAATTGCTAGATACAAAGACAAATTAGTTGGTATTGCTACTGTTCAAGAATTAGAAGAATCTGGTTTTGGTGAAATTGGAGTGGCAGTTTTAAAAGACTATTGGCATCAATCTGTAGGAACTCATTTAATAAATTTTGTAATTAATTGGGGAATTCATGATAGTAACTTAGAGCGTTTATTACTACTAGTTAAGAAGACTAATAGTAATGCTGTTGGATTATATAAAAAATGTGGTTTTAATAATAGTAAAAAACGGATTATTAATGCTAAAGGTATGGTTCAATCTACTATAGAAATGCAATATAGATTAAAAAAATAAACATCCAAATGGATGTTTATTTTTTTATGCGTATAAATTGTTTAATGGCATCGTCTGTAAAATGCTTATCTTGATAAATTAAGATATTAGCACAAGCTAAACTATCATCTAATGCGTTATGGTGATGATGTAATTCAATACCTAAGTTATCGCATACAGTGTTTAATTTATGATTTTTAAATTCTGGATAAAATGCTTTACTGGTTTTAACAGTATCTAGTGTTAAATACATTGGTACTGTTAAACCGTATCTAATTAAAGTTTTAGATAAAACACTATTGTCGAAGGAATTATTATGAGCTATTACTAATTTGTCTTTGCTAAAGAACTGTTTAATAATGGGCCAAATTTCTGGAAAGGTAGGTGCATCTGCCACATCTTTGGGATAAATGTTATTTATAGAACTATTGCGGCCGCTAAAAGGTGCTTCTGGGTTAATTAAAGAATAAAATTCATCAACTACTTTATTATCGCGAACTACTACCAAAGCCAGTGAGCAGGGACTTTCACGTTTACTATTGGCCGTTTCAAAATCAATTGCTACGAAATTCATAATAAACTCCTTTTTTAGTTTCTTGTACGATTATAACATAGGACTAAAAGCCTGTATCGTGGTAAAATTAAGGTACGCGACAAATTATGTTTATAAGGAAAATGATTATTATGAAAAATATAAAAATTTTAAAAAATGAACCATTATCAAATTACACATTTACCAAAACTGGTGGAAATGCTGATATGGTAGCTTTTCCTACTTCAGTAAAACAAGTACAAGAATTATTAAACATGGCTAAAGAAAAGAATATGCCTATTACTGTGTTAGGTAATGCTAGTAATTTAATCATTAAAGATGGCGGTATTACTGGATTAGTTATTATCTTAACTGAAATGAATAACATCGAAGTTGAAGATAATTTGGTAACTGCACAAGCAGGTGCTAGATATATCGATACTACTATTGCAGCGCAAAAACATGGCTTAACAGGAATAGAATTTGCTGCTGGAATTCCAGGTAGTATTGGTGGTGCCATCTTTATGAACGCTGGTGCATATGGTGGTGAAACTGCTAATGTAGTAGATTCAGCTATGGTATTAACGCCAGAAAATGAAATCAAAAAATTAGATAATAAAGAATTAGATTTTGGATATCGTCACAGTTCCGTACAAGATTACGATGATATTGTTTTGTCTGCTACTTTTAAACTAAAGCCAGGCGACCGTGACAAAATTCAAGCTGAAATGGATCATTTAAATGAATTAAGAGCTTCCAAGCAACCATTGGATTTACCATCATGTGGTAGTGTATTTAAACGTCCTAAAGGCTATTTTGCAGGAAAATTGATTCATGACGCAGGATTACAAGGATATCAATCTGGTGGTGCCCAAGTATCTAAGAAGCATGCTGGATTCATTGTTAATATTGATCATGCTACTGCTACAGATTACCTACATGTTATTAAGCATGTGCAAGACACTGTTTATAAGAAAAACCAAGTTCATTTGGAAACCGAGGTAAGAATTATCGGAAACGACAAAAAATAGGGGGGATTGAATGCAGATACTCGAAACCATTTTATTGCTATCAGCACTTTTACTGCTTTCTACTGTCTGTAATCATTATGTCAAAAGCATTCCAGTAAGTTTAATTCAAGTAATATTGGGATGCGGTTTAGCTTTAATTTTTAATTTTAGTATCAATTTGAGTACCGATTGGTTTCTTCTATTATTTATAGCTCCGTTATTATTCAATGACGGAAGAAGATTTCCCAAAGATGAATTGTGGGAATTACGAGGACCGATTTTTGCTAATTCTATTATTCTGGTATTTATAACAATGTCAGTAGGTGGATGGATTATTTATAAATTAATTCCATCTATGCCATTACCAGTTGCATTTGCATTAGCAGCAATTTTATCTCCTACGGATCCCATTGCCGTGGAATCTATTGCTAAGAAAGCACGATTGCCTAAAAACATTTTGCATTTAGTTAATGGAGAAGGTTTAATTAACGATGCTAGTGGATTGATTGGATTTAAATATGCTATTGCAGCTACAATATACGGAACTTTTTCATTGAAGAGTGCTGTAGGTGATTTCTTTTATATAAGTTTGGCGGGAGCATTAATTGGTGTAGTAACCATGATGGCAATATCATTGCTTAGAAAGAGTTTATACAAAAAAGGTTTAAACAATGTAGTATTCAATGTAGTGCTACAAATATTGTCACCATTTTTGATTTATCTTTTATCAGAAGATGTTTTTCATGCCTCTGGCGTAATTGCTGTAGTAACGGCTGGAATAGTCTATCATGTTAATAATAGTAATTCACAAGCGTCTTCAGCAGAATTAGTCCTAGTAAGTGAACAAGCATGGGATATAATTGTTTATTTACTTAACGGAATCGTTTTCTTAATATTAGGAATTGAGTTGCCATTTGCTATGAAATCAGTAGTGAATGGGATGCAATTTAATACTTTTGTTTCAATTGGATATGCCGTAATAACCTGGTTGATTTTATTAGTAATCAGAATTGCTTGGATTTTAATATATGAAATCTTTAATAATTTAATTACTACCAGACGTTTAGGACCAATAGACTTTAGAGCTGCTAATATTGTAGGATTCTCTGGTGTTAGAGGTTCTATTACTATGGCCGGGGTATTATCTATTCCGTTGGTAACTGAACAACAACGTATTTTCCCGGATAGAGATTTAGTGCTATTTATTGCTTCAATAGTAATTGTGCTAAGTTTGTTAGCTGCAGTGATTGTTTTACCGATTATATCTAAAAATGATCCAGTGGTTTCATATAATAACGATAATCATTGGAATGAAGAAAAAGCGCGTATATTTGTTTTAAATTACGTTATTGATGAATTAAAAGCCATGGATAATATGGATAAACATATTGGAAATATTTTAATTGATCAATATGAATTAATGATACGTCAATTATCATCTATAAAGCCCAATGCTTTAGAAAGAAAAGTACGCAGTTTAGCGGTTGAATATGAACATAAAGCAGTTCGTAAATTAGTTATTAAAGGTGAAATAACTCATAATGAAGCCAATATAATTAATTATCAAATTAACCATCGCGAGTTAAAAAACTCAGTTGCGTTTAATGATTTTAATTTAAAACTGGAAGTTATTTCTGCATTCCAAACTATTAAATTGTGGTTATTTAGACAAAAATCGGATGCAAAACAAAAGAGAAGAATTCAAAAAGCTTTAATAAAGATTAATGAATTTACTATTGAGAGCTTACAGAATAGAAGTAACGATAATAAAGTAATAAATGCAATGGTGGATGAGTATACCAACCTAAATGCAGTATTAAAAACGCGTTCTCTAGATTATGAAAAGTATTATCGAATAACTAAAGAGCATGCGCTAGAACTACAAAGACGTGCTATTCAACAATTGTTAATTGAAGATAAAATTAGTTTAGATTTAGCATCTAAATTAAGACAAGAAGTAAATTATGTAGAAAATAATGAATTAAGTTCATAAAAAAATAGCCTCCATAAAGGAGGCTGTTTTTTTAATATTCACTTGCTCTTGCGTCTTTAATTATTAAGTATAGGACCCAATAAATAAATGATTGTACTACCGTTAGAATGATAACAAATAATAACATTCTAGGCGTCCACATTTCTGATAGTTGATCTAATACTAAGCGAGGTGAGAATGCTAAGTAGATAGTATGTAATCTAAGGAAGCGACCTACATAGATTCCGATAGAAGAGAATACATTCAAAATTAAAATAATATATACTCTAACTTGCTTGGACTTAATGGCAAAGAAACTGCAGCAGCGATTTACAATTTGAAATAATCCGTAAAAACCAATTAAGGAACATCCTAATGCACTAATCATTAGGTATGCATAATTTCCCCACATAGTTATTGATAAACGCATTAATCCATTATAACTGTTGTATGGGTTAAGTCGACTTAAATGAAAAAGATCAGTTAAAAGATATGGAGCATTAGGATAGAATAAGAACCAAAGAATTAAAATAGGCCAAAAGAACCATGATTTTTCAATATATTTATTGGTTAATTCTAGACTAAGCTCGATTGGAATATATCCTAGAAAAGTATTTAAAACTAAGAAAGTAAATGGCGGTCTGGTCATCAAGAACAGAAAAATTATCCATAATATAAAAATTAGGCGAATTTGCCAACGTACATTTTTAAACATACCTGAATCCTTTCACAAAATTAATATATCTTATTTTAACGCTAAAAAGACAATAATTGAACAATTTAAGCTTAAAAATTATAATGTATAAATGAGTGATAAAAAGATATTCTATGAGTGATATAATAGTAGTATGAATTAATTTGGAGGAATATGTATGGGGATAAATTGGAGCAATATACTAACCATTAGTAATTTATTAGATATATTAGTGGTTTGGTTTATTATATATGAGGTAATTATCCTACTTAAAGGGACCAAAGCGGTACAACTATTCCGTGGGGTATTAGCCATTGCTATTGTGAAGATAATTAGTGTTATCTTTGGATTTACCACAGTATCATATTTAACTGATCAAGTTATTAACTGGGGAGTAATAGCTATAATTATAATTTTCCAACCCGAAATCAGAAGAGGGCTAGAACATATTGGACGCGGTTCAATTTTAAAGCATGCAGAGAACCAAAATTATAAAAACGAAAAGATGATTTCTGCATTGGATAAAGCCATTCAATATATGTCTAAACGTAGAATTGGTGCATTGATTACAATTCAAATGGATACGGGGTTGGAAGATTATATTGAAACTGGAATTAAACTAGATGCCGATATTACCGGAGAATTATTAATTAATACCTTTATTCCAAACACACCACTACATGATGGTGCGGTTATTATTAGTAATAACAGAGTGGCAGTAGCAGCTGCTTATTTGCCATTATCTCAAAGCAATTTAATTCCAAAAGAATTAGGGACTAGACATCGTGCTGCAGTGGGAATCTCTGAAGTAACTGATGCTTTAACTATTGTTATTTCTGAAGAAACTGGTGAAGTTTCTATAACTCAAAATAACGAATTGTTACGCGGGATGAGTAAAGATGATTACATCAAATTCCTACGTGATCAATTAATTACAGATCAAGATTCCATGAATAAAAATGTGTTCACCTTATTAACTGGATGGTTTGATAAGATGAAACAAGCAATGAGGGGGCAAAAATAATGAGAAAATTTAATAGCCCATGGCTCTTAAGATTGTTATCTTTAATTTTTGCTATCTTGTTGTTTATGTATGTTAATCAATCTAAGATGTTTGGTAATGGTAATAGTTATGATCAAAATAGTGATGAAACTCAATTAACTTCCAATAAATCAGCTACGATTACATTACCTTTGCAATTAAAAGTAGATAATAACAGATATTTTGTGACTGGTTATCCTGAGAAAGTTTCTATTAAAATTACTGGTCCAGCTGCATTAGTAACTACAACCGTAAATACACAAAATTTTAAAGTATATGCTGATTTATCCAGCTTGGGTGTAGGTGAGCATACAGTTAAGATTTATCAAGATGGCTTAAATAATGAATTACATTATAGTATTAATCCGGGAACCATTGATGTTAATATTCAACCAAGAAAAACAGTGAATCTTCCGGTAAAAGCTAAATATGAAAAAGATAATGTAGCTGATGGATATGCTGCTGGTAAGCCTGTAATTGGTACAAAAAATGTAAAAGTTACTGGTGCTGAAGATGAAATTTCTAAAATAAAAAATGTAGTTGCACAGTTAAGTATTCCACAAAATACTAAAAAAACTGTTAATGCATCTGCTGTTTTAGAAGCGCTGGATAAAAATGGTAAAATTGTAAATGTTATCTTGACGCCTTCAACAACTTCTGTTAGCTTGCCAATTAGTAGTGGGAATAACAAGACTGTTCCTGTAAAATTTAAAGCAGAGAATGGATCATCAAGTAGTTATGACTTTATTTCTGATACTAACAAAGTTAAGGTGTTTGGAAAGTCTAAGCAGCTATCTAATATTGATAATGTAGTTGCATATGTAGATGTTGCTGGAATTAACAAAAAGAAGGATGTTTCCGTACAATTAGATAAAACACTTAATAAAGTTAGCGGATTTGATCCAGATAATATAAAAGTAACAGTAAAACCACAGTAGATTTTTAATTAGTGAAAAATGAAATGGGGATAAGAATATGAAGTATTTTGGAACCGATGGTGTTAGAGGAATTGCTAATAAGGATTTAAGTCCAGAATTAGCTTTTAAATGTGGACGTGCTGGTGGATATATTTTAACCAAGCACAGTGAATCAGAAGGACAACCACAAGTATTAGTAGCAAGAGATACTAGAATTTCTGGTCAAATGCTACAAAGTGCTTTGGTAGCTGGTTTATTATCAGCTGGTATTGAAGTATTAGAATTGGGTGTAGTTACTACTCCAGGAGTTGCATACTTAGTTCGTACACAAGGAGCAGCTGCCGGTGTTATGATTACTGCATCACATAACCCAGCTGAATACAACGGTATTAAATTCTTTGGTTCAGATGGATACAAGTTATCAGATGAACTAGAAGAAGAAATCGAAGCTATTCTAGAATCTGATAAAGATGATTTACCTCGTCCTTCAGCTAAGGGATTAGGTAGTGTTGATGACTATTCTGAAGGTAGTCAAAAATACATTAGATTCCTAGAACAAACTGTTCCAGATGATTTATCAGGAATGAAGATTTGTGTTGACTCAGCTAATGGTGCTACAAGTAATCTAGTATCACGTTTATATGCTGATTTAGGAATCGATTTTGAAACTATGGCTACCATGCCTAATGGAATTAATATTAATGACCAAGTTGGTTCCACTCATCCTGAACAATTACAAAAAATGGTTGTAGACAAGGGTGCTCAAATTGGATTAGCATTTGACGGTGATGGTGACCGTTGTATTGCTGTTGATGAAAACGGTGAACTTGTAGATGGTGACAAGATTATGTATATTTGCGGAAAATACATGTCTGATCGTGGTCGCTTGAAGCAAGATACAGTTGTTACAACTGTTATGAGTAACCTTGGTATGTACAAAGCTATGGAAGCTAATGGAATGCACAATGTTCAAACTAAAGTTGGTGACAGATACGTTGTTGAAGAAATGAACAGATCTGGTTACAACCTTGGTGGTGAACAATCAGGACACATTGTATTCTTAGATTTCAATACAACTGGTGACGGATTATTAACTAGTTTACAATTACTACATGTTATGAAAGATACTGGTAAGAAATTATCAGAATTAGCTGCAGAAGTAACTAAGTATCCTCAACAATTAATTAATGTAAAAGTAGCTGATAAAAAAGCTGCACAAAATGATAGTGAAGTTCAAAAAGTAATTTCTGAAGTTGAAAATGAAATGAACGGTGATGGTCGAGTACTTGTAAGACCTAGTGGAACTGAACCATTATTACGTGTTATGGCTGAAGCTCCAACACAAGAATTAGTTGATGGTTACACAAAACGTATCGCTGATGTAGTTAGAGAACGCTTCGGTGTTGAATAAAAAATTAAAAGAGCCTGTAAGGTTTTATCCTTACGGGCTCTTTTTTATTAATTAGATACGATGTATACCACTTTGTTTAAATTAGGGAATAAGAAATATAGATGTAATATGAATACAGTTTGTATAAAGCGATTTTATTAGATAAATTGTGGATATTGTGACATTTGAAATTAAACTATACCAATTTTAAATTAATTAATTGACAATATATAATAAAACTTGTAATCTAGATTATGTTAAAGAAAATAAATGAAAAATATTTGTATATACCAATTTAAAAAGTGAAAGGAAAACGTAATATGTGTGGAATTGTTGGAGTTACAGGGAATAAAGATGCTGTTAATATTCTAGTTAATGGTCTAAAAAAACTAGAATATCGTGGCTATGATTCCGCTGGACTATATGTTAATGATGAAGGAAAAAAGGATTATTTAGTAAAGAGAACAGGTGCTATTAGTAATTTAAAGAGTGCCGTTGATGACATGGATATTAGTGGTAGTGCTGGGATTGCACATACTAGATGGGCTACTCATGGTGGAGTAACTGTTGAAAATGCGCACCCTCATTACTCACAAGATAAACGCTTTTACTTAGTTCACAATGGTGTTATTGAAAACTACCGTGAATTAAAAGAAAAATACTTAAGTGATGTTGAATTCACTTCTCAAACTGATACTGAAGTAGTAGTTCAACTAGTTGACTACTTTGCTACCAAAGAAGGATTAAATGCTAAAGATGCATTTAAGAAAGCTTTATCTAAACTTAAGGGATCTTCATATGCATTCCAATTAATGGATAGAGAAGAACCTGACACTATTTATGTAGCTAAGAATAAGAGTCCTTTATTAATTGGACTTGGTGAAGATTGCAACGTTGTTTGCTCCGATTCATTAGCTATGTTAAATATTACACACGATTTTCTTGAACTAGACGATGGTGATTTTGTTACTGTTAAACCTGATTCTGTTGAAATTGAAGACAAAGACGGCAATGCAGTAAATGATAGAAAACCATTCCATGTAGATATTGACGCTAGTGATGCTGACAAGGGTACTTACCCATACTACATGTTAAAAGAAATTGATGAACAACCTAATGTAATGAGAAAACTATC